>CAKQOW010000008.1 GCA_934256595.1 uncultured Clostridia bacterium | reverse complement strand
TTCTGCAAATCTGCGATACATTTCCTGCTGAAGCAAATGTGTCTTTGATAATTTGAAATCCATCATTTTCCTCCTAAGTATTAATCGTTTCCTAATTATCTATATTATCTAGTATTTCTCATATAGTCAAGTACAAAAAAAATAAAAGATAAAAAGAATATTGAATACAAGCACAAGATTGTCCAATAAACGCAATTTCCTGTGCATTGAATTCTTAACTAATAAAACAATGAAAATGCAGAAACTCTACATTTTCATTGTATAGTCCATATTATATATTACTGTAATTATCTATATTACCTGTAATCTATTAGTCAGCAAAAAGCTTCTTAGGATCTGGTAATTCGATATCCAGAGGATATACAGCCTTTGATACGTTGATAAGGTGGATGTAGTCAACGTTTCCTGCAAGAATGTTGTTACCCCAGCTTCCGCATCCTTCTGATACAGCTGGTGATAAGTTGTTTGTTGATGGTCCCCAAGCGTCTGGTGTAGGCTGGTTGATAAGTACACGAGCTACAGGAATTCTTTCTGCGAAGTACTTGATGTGGTCTTCGTTGTTTGAGAATATACCAGCAGTGTGTCCGATTCCGCCTGATTCTTCCATGTTCTTGATTGCAAGATCAACAGCATCTTCAAACTTGTCATAGTTCTTAAGAACTACTACAGGTCCCATGATTTCCTTGTTAAGAACGTCAGCCTTACCAACCTGGTCAAGCTTTAATCCGATAACCTTAGTTCCCTTTGGAAGGTTGATTCCGGCAGCGTCTGCGATTACGTCAGTGTCTTTACCAACTAAACCAGGGTTTGCTTTTCCGTCGATGAATAATACTTCACGGAATTTAGCGATGTCAGCAGCATCTTCAAATACTGCAACGCCTTCGTTCTTTAATTCTGCGAAGAAGTCAGCTTCTTTCTTTGCAGGGTACAGAAGAAGGTTGTCGCCGTCGCAAAGGATACCGTTGTCACTTGCGATAGCTACTACTGATAATTTTGCAGCTTCGTTTAAGTCGAAGTCGTCGTCAAGGATTGCCGGAGGGTTTCCAGGGCCAACACCGTATGCAGGAGTACCTGATTCATAAGCAGCCTTTGTTAATCCGGATGAACCAGTTGCAACGATAAGGTCGCAGGCAGCCATTAAGTCAGCTGAAAGGTCGATTGTAGGTTCTTCGATAATCTGAACGAGGTCTGCAGGAGCTCCGCAGGCTTCGATAGCCTGTCTGATTAAGTTAACTGTTTCTGTTGAAGTCTTCTTTGCTCTTGGTGCAGGGCAGAAGATGATAGCGTTCTTGCCTTTAAGTGCGTGCATAACGTTTCCTAAAGGAGTTACTGTAGGGTTAGTTGCAGGAGTGATACCAGCGATAACGCCAACAGGGTGAGCTATTTCAATAAGTCCTAATTTAGGATCTTCGTTGATGATTCCAACTGATTTCTTATCTTTTAAGTAATCCCAGAAAGCTGTAGGTGTGTCAGTGTTCTTTGCGATCTTGTCCTGTACGCTTCCAAGGCCTGTTTCTTTTACTGCCATTTCAGCTAGCGGTTCTGCGTTCTTGTAGATGATTTTCGCACTTTCGTATACTAGCTTGTCAATCTGTTCCTGAGTGTAGTTTTCAATCTGAGCTAAAGCTTTACGCGCTTTTTCAACTCTTTCCTGGTTTGTCATGTTAATTTCTCCTTTTCTAATATTAACAAATACTTAAACTCAACCATATAGTACGTATATTTCCCATTACTGGTTGATAAACAATAATAAACGGCTTACGCCGCTTCGCACATTATGTATTCTCCCCGTTTCTTAACAGATTATCAATATCTGTACCGCAGCTTTCCCTATCACCACCCTTTCCGTAATACCTTTACCGTTTTCAGGCTATTACATTGTATCTTTTAAAGAAAGCCAAATAAATCTGTCGCTTATTTATATGCGGTATTAATCTGTTTCTTGCTGTTAAATATCTCTACCGAAATGCTGCATATACCGTAAAACCGGAGAACAGCAAATCAGTTAGGAGTATACAGTATATAGTCAGTCACATACTGTAATACACAATCTACAGCATTAGTATACCACGCTGAAAATCAAATTTCTATAGTTTTGATAAAAAATATACATTCATAAATCCAATTAACAACATTCTATATCATTATGGAGCAAGATAGTGATTTTAGCGCTCGTTTCTTCGCATTTTTTTAACGTTTTTGCACTGTATATAAGTCAAAAAAACAGAACAGACAGAATAAAATAAAAATATGCTGTCCGTTCTTATAAAATGTACTGAAGTTTTTCTTCACCTTTTATGTGATAGGACAAAATCAAAGCATCGCTATCTTTTCTTTAGATAATCCTGTAAGTTCTGCTATTTCATCATCCGGATACTTCTTAATCTTCATTGCCTTAGCCATCTCAAGTTTGTCCTCTGCTATGCCTTCGTTTCTGCCTATTTCCTCGCCCTGCTCTCTGGCTTCCTGTATATCGCGCATTCTTTCCTCATATGCGTTCATATACTTCACTCCAATCTCATCATTTGCCTTAATGGAAGATACTATCTCATTAAGTCTTATTATCCTCTCATATCCTGACGATAATGCCTTATCATCAGTTGTTTCCTCAAAGTATTCAAGCATAGCTATAAGCTCATAGCTTACTCCCTCAGTGTCTTTACCTTTTGAATGTGCTTTTCCCTGAGAATTTAGGTTTCCTGGTAATAAGCCTGAAAAAAGTATCCTCAGTCAGCTCCTCTGCAATATACAGGTTGTTAACATAACCGTTTAAGTAAAGAATAAGTCCGTCCTTGTATTCTCTGACTATCTCCGCCAGTCCCTCATCATCACCGCCAAGAAAACGGCGATAGCTGTCTGCACCGCTGTCCATCTGCTGCCTCCTTTCCAAAAGGTATTCAGCCCTTTCAATTATTAGTCGTATATATCTGCCAAAAGTCTCACCTTAATTATAGCATTTTAAGTCAAAGAAAAGGAGCAGGCATAATATAATGCTGCCCGCTCATTCTGATCTGCATGGTCTATTGTATTCAAAATCTATTTTATCCATATTCTCTGCGCACAGCTGCACTGCTTCAGTGCGCTCTGAGCTATAAGTCTATCCCCGTCATATACAGCAGCTCTCACCTTGTAATAGTACTTCGTGCCTTTCTTTCCCTCGGTGTTTACAAAAGTCTTGGCAGTCTTTGTCTTTAAGGCCGTATACTTTGAAGCTTTCTTTTCAGACCTGTAATATTTGTATTTAACAGTAAAGCCCATATCGCCAAGCTCCTTAATCAGCGCATTGCTCCTGCTGCTCATCTTAACGGTAACTTTAACATTTTTCTTTGCTGTCTTTGACGATGAGGCCGTAAGCTTCAGTTCCTTTATCAGGCTCTTTGCCTTGTCTGTATCTTCCCTGTCATTAATATTTACAGTACATGCAGGAGGCACAAGTACTGTTCCGTCCTTTTCGGCAGTTATAACGTAGCTGCCTTTTTCAAGAGTAATCTCTATCTGTCCGTTTGCATCAGTGCTGCCAAGAACCTTACCTCCTGCTTTGACAGTGGCCTCTGCCAGCGGAAGCTCCACTGTATTCCAGTTCTCATCAAAGCCTGTGTGTTTTGCAGTCAGTGTAAATGTATATTCCTTATCATTTCCGATATTCTGCCTTACTGTCTTTTTATCAAAGTATGCATAGCTGTCGGAATAGCCTGCAGCGTCTTTAAATACATAGGCTGCTATATAATCGCCCTCATTTATCTTCTCATTAAGGTTTGTCATTACAAGTTTATCGTTGAGATAATATCCGTAAGCGCCGCTTTCATCACCCCACAGGCAGGTTATTGCAGGTCCGTAGGATGTGTTTTCTGATTTGTAGACTTTGCTGTGTTTTTTGTGTATGGAGTAAAGCGCATCGTCAATATCTGTAACTCCATTGCCGTTTATATCCGTAACCTTAATGCTTTCGCAGGCTGCTGCAATATCTCCTGCCACCGAAACTGTCACATTCACATTTACAATCTGCGCCGCAGATGCAGTGCAGGGTACTGCTGCTGTAACAAAGGTTACAGCTATAAGTAATGTCAGTATTTTTTTAAATTTTTTCATTAATTCTTCCTCCCCGTTATTTTACTTTCACGCTTTTAATACTGCTCCAGCCGCCGTAAATTCTGCTGCCGTCAGCAGTCTTGTATGCTCTGACTTTAAAGTAATATCTCTTGCCGGACCTGAGCTTTGTTATCTTCTTTGACAGAGTTCCTGAGGTTACCGTCTTTGCTGCCGTCATATTCTTTTTAGTGCTGTATTTTATCTGATAGCCCTTTGCAGTCCTGACCTTGTTCCATGTGATTTTAATGCCTTTTTCAGAAACAGCTTTCACTGAAACAATCTTTGCTTTCGTAAGAGCCGCAGGAGTAGCGTCTCCCGTATCCGACATATCATAAAGAGAGGTTTTGCCGCCTGTAAATCTGAAATATGCAGTCAGCGCATAATACCCCTGCTCCGTAGCCATTGCATTCAGCTTGCCTGTTGAAACATGTTTAAATCCGCCGTCTGTGTAAAATCCCAGCAGTCCGTCAATGACACTTTTGCCGTTTTTGATAAACCTCTCATCCTTATTCGGGTCTATTCCAAGTGAAGTAAGCGCAACTGTAACCTGCGCGCAGCTTTCGGAGTTTACAGTGTCCCAGCTTGCATAGGCTCCGTCATCTTTCTGTACTTTCGAAAGCCATGTAAGAGCTCTGTCTGCCGCCTCTTTAACCCTGCTGTCTGATTTGTAATACGGTGCAAGTGCTGTCAGCGCCATACCCGTAATATCCACATCGGCACTTTCTTTAGCTTTGGAACTGTTCAGTGACCAGCCGCCGCCGTCCTTTTCGGCGTCTAATATATATGATATGTATTCCTTTGTAATTTTTTTAAATTCAGCAGAGCTGTCTGCATAGCCGCCTGTATTAAGCGCAATCAGCGCCCATATTGGACCGTTAAGTCCCTGTCTTGTTACCTTTTCTTTCTCCAGAAGCTTCTCTGTCATATCATAGCCTCCGGTATTCTTTGGATTTCGGCCTATTGCTTTAACCGCAGTTATGGTTCTCGAATACTCCGTATATTTACTGTCTGATAAAACACCCTTGCTGTCTTTAAGTGCTTTAACCACATCTTCATAATACTTCTCAAACATTTCATCGCAGCCTGCATATTCCGACCTTGCAAGTCCTGATATATGCCATTCTGCGCCATAGACAGGCGATTTGGCTGTGTTTTCGTAAATAGTTTTACCTGTGCTGCTGTATGCATCCTCTGCCGTAATCTGCGCAGCAAAGGAACACTGAAACGCAAGCGTGAATATCATTACCGCTGTCACAAACAATGATATTATTCTTTTCATAATGTATTTCCCCCTATCTGTATATTCCATATTTAATCTTTATTCTCTCAATCTTCTTTATCATTGTATCCCCGAAAACAAACACGCACAGCGCCGCCGTTGCCGCATGGGTCGCATCATATGGCGCCCCGGTTACAAGGAGGGTTTTGAGCGTTCCCAGACTTACAGGCTCTCCGCCCGGAAGCGCCGCCGATGTCACCATGGCGCATATATTCATCAGTCCCCCGTATATTATAAAGGTTGTAAAGAACGTAAAAACCGTAAGCGTTATGTTGTCTGCGGGAAGCCTCTTGCGCTGAAGCAGCACTCCTGCCAGAAGCCCTGCCGCGCCGAATACATACAGTCTCCAGCCAAAAAATGTACTGTCCTCACATGGCCATATTATGTAACATATATAGGCTGCGATTACTGCAAAGGCCACGCACATTACAGGTCCCAGAACAACCTTGAAATCCCTTGATTTCAGCCTGTCAAGCTCTACCTTGTTAAATGCAAGCCCCGCAAGGAAGCCCAGAAGCCCCCAGCAGAACATCTGCCACGGTGTCCACGGCCCCTGTCCCATATAGAAGTTGCATATGAACCTTGCCACAGCTCCTATCAGAAATCCCGCTTCAGGTCCCAGCGATATACCCGAAACTATAATCAGGGCGGTTCCTATCTGCAGCGGCAGCACCATATGAAAAAACAGCTGCGCGCATACCGTAATTGCCGCCATCATCGCAATAAGCACTATCTCTCTTGCCTTGGGCTTTCGTTTTTCAAATACCATAAAAAACGGAATCATGGTGTATATAAGGAGAGCAAGAGATATTACCATATATCTTTCGTTGTCTAAAAATATGCAACCTACCGCTATGGTTGCCGGTATCAGTATAAATATTATCAGCGAGGAAGCCTTCGTCCTTTTGCGACATGCCGCCTCATACTGCGTTACATTAAATCCCTGACGCACTGTAAAGCCTCCTCCCATGTGACAGCCTTCGGAAACCACCCTCTTACCATTCTGTTTGATACAGTCGTATAGAAGCTGTTCCCTGAGAAAAACGCCTGAGGCTCTCCCTCGGAAACGATGTCACCGTCAAAGAACATGGCGCATCTGTCCGCATATTCGGCGCAGAACTCTATATCATGTGAAACCATGAATATTGTCACGCCGCTTTTGACCAGCCCTTTGAAAATCTGCGCAAGGGTTCTTTTGAAAAAAGGATCAAGGCCCTTTGTCGGCTCATCAAGTACCAGGATCTTTGGCCTTAGCAGCAGTATTTTGCCAAGCGCCAGCCTCTGCTGCTCTCCTCCCGACAGGTCATAGGGGTGAGCCTTTGCAAGATGTGAAAGCTCCATCTGCTCCATCATATCCGCAGCCGCCTTTATCTTTTCGCGGTCTGTCTCTTTGCTGTAATACAGTGCCTCCAGCAGTTCTTCCTCAACTGTTATCTCCGTAAACAGAGCCTGAGGATTCTGCGGAACCATTGCAAGTCTGCCCTCAAAAAGCTCGCTTCCTGCCCTTTTTATATCAAGACCGTCTATGGTAACATTGCCTCTCCGGGCTTTAAGTATACCGCAGAGCACTTTAAGAGTCGTGCTCTTGCCTGCTCCGTTTCCTCCCATAAGGCAGTACCATTCTCCTTTTTTAACTCTGAGGTTCAGTCCTCTCAAAACCTCTCCCGAGTTCCTGCCATATGAGAAATACACATCTCTTGCATCTATTATATATTCCTCATCTGCTTTCTTTTTCTTTTCTTTTTTGTATTCTCTGCTTTTTTCTTTTTCGTCTTTTTTATCGTAAGCCTTTTCTTCAGGCTCTCCCAGCAGGCTTTCAAGCCATATCCGGCCGTCCCTTATGGTCATAGGACATTTGCCGCCTGCTCCAGTCTGCGCATATATCTTCATCACCGCAGGCAGTCCGTAAAACATAGGGTTATTGTCCTCTGTAAGACTGATGCCTACATCCTCAGGTCTGCCGCAGTATGCAATGCGCCCCGCTTCCATTACAATCACTCTGTCTGCCATGGGAAACAGTTCTTCAAGTCTGTGCTCAGATATTATGACAGTAGTGCCAAGTTCACGATTGATGCGGTAAAGAGTCCTCATAAATTCCGATGCGGCTATAGGGTCAAGCTGGGCCGTAGGCTCATCGAGAATAAGCACCTTCGGCTGCATCACCATAACAGAGGCCAGATTTAAAAGCTGCTTCTGTCCTCCCGAAAGCTCTGTCACGCTTTTGCGAAACCACCCCTGTATATCAAAGAAACTGGCCATTTCCGCAACTCTTCTTTTAATTGAGGCATTGTCAAGTCCAAGGCTTTCAAGACCAAAGGCAAGCTCGTGCCATACCTTGTCTGTTACTATCTGATTGTCCGGACTCTGCTGTACAAACCCGATTTCAGATACGCCTGTTCTGTCATCAAGCTCTGCAATCTCCTCTTCTCTGTACTTGATACTTCCCTCTCTGTATCCGTAGGGCGTAAGATTTTTTTTCAGGTGCCGAAGAAGTGTGCTTTTGCCGCAGCCGGATTTACCGCACAGCACTATGAATTCCGACATATCAACAGAAAGATTTATATTATCCAGCGCTTTTTTCTCACAGAGAGGATATTTAAAGTTTACATCTGTAAATTTAATTGCTTCCATTTAACTTCTCCTCTCACATCAATCGCAAAGGGTATAACCAGAAGTAGCGTATAAGCTGCCGCTGCCAGAATTGTCATCACATCAAAATTCCCCACTTTAATCACAGGATAATAGTACATACTCGTTTTGCCCATAATGCAACCTGCCGCAGAAATTCCTCCTGTCACAACTATTGCCGCAAGGGCTCTTAAATCACGTTTTGTAAATTTAAACAGATGAAAACCTGTCCTGCCTTTAAGTCCGTATCCCCTTGCTTCCATGGAGTCTGCCGTTTCAATTGAAGCCTCCAGCGACCATGATATCAGGATTGATACCTCTTTAAGTATCAGTCTTGTCTTTCTGATAAGGCCCCTCTGTTGCCCCCTGCCCATGCATTTCTGTCCCATGGAGATTTCTGCAAATCTTGACTTGAGCAGAGGAATAAATCTGAATATCATTGAAAGAGTGAGCCCTAAAACAGGAGCCGCCTTTCCGAACAGATATATGAATTTCTCCGATGTCATTATGATGTTGAAGCTTGCAAACCATACTATAACCGATGTCAGCACAAAGGCCGCCGCAGCTCCGTATACAAGGGCTTCCACTGTAATCCTGTTGCCGTTAAGATAAAACAGCACAGTTTCCCCGTCATGGGTAAAGAATGTGTTTATGACAACCATTATGATAATTGCCGGCACCATGAACAGGATATTTGTTTTCACAGCTCTGCTGCCGCCTAAAAGCACAGAATAGGTCCATGAGCATATAAATCCTATCACTATAAACAGCGGTCTTGTGGAAAACATGGCTATGCCTATGGCAAAGGCATAGAATATGAGGTTTACAGCCGGGTGATAGCCTGCAAATTCGCAGGACTCCCCAAGTCCCTTTTTAATTGTATTCATGCCCCAGATCCTTTCCCAGATTGCAGGTGTATGCCCATACAATACTGTCGCCGTCCGCAAGCCTGTATGACGAGCAGCCGTAGTCGGGATACCTGCCGTTTACTCTGTACATCCAGCCGCTTTCAGAGCCTGCGTCAAATTCATACAGGTGATTTATCCCCTCAATGTAGTAGGAGCCGTATACAGGCGTATAGCTTGACTCTATGTGTATATTGTTGTTCCTGCACACAGCGTAGAGCACATCATATACTGTCGTGCCCTTTTTACATTTGTATTCTGTCCTGCCCAGTATGACACCGTTTAACGGAACATACGGAGCCTTGGCCTCATCTGTCAGCTTTGACATATCATTTGAAAGATTGTCGCACCTTATCTGTATGCTTACCGTTATCTTCTCATCTTTGTTGTTTTTGTCTTTGGAACCTGATTTTTTATCAGACTTTCCATCCTTGCTGCCGCTCTTTGTTTCAGAGGTCTTATCCCCTTTTTTATCGCTTTCCGATTTATCCTTTTCTTCTTTTGCCTTTTCCTTTGCTATTTCTTTCTTTGTTAAATCTTCCTTGTTTGCGGCCTTTTTAAACTCCCTGATGCTCTCTTTCAGAGCTTCATATGCAGCCTTCTGCTCCTCATATACACTTGACTTATCCTCATAGACCGCTTTCGCATCTTCTATATCCCCGGAAAACGCCACCACCGTATCAGGAAGATACTGTCCTTTTTCATAGCCTGTTTCAGCTTCAAGCAGCAGATTTTCGGCATCAGCCACCACCTCACCAAGGCTGACTCTGTAGTCTGCCCTCTCCACGTTAAGCGCAAATATGCCGCCAATTACACATATGGCTGCAAGAGCGGCAAAGGCTATTCTTCTTATTCTTTTCTTCTTGAGTTTATCTTCCATAAATCCTCCGAAAAACAAAAAACTGCGGCAAAGCCACAGTCCGTATTCACTGTATAATTACAATTCAAAGCTTTCTGTTCATATCACCGTAAACATAGGCTTAACATTTATGCAGGTATTCTGGCTCGGACATCTCTGCTTTATCCGCCTTCCCGATTGCTCAGTGGCGCACAGGATAAAGCTCCGTCCTTACAGCGGCGGGTACCGCACAGGATTTGCACCTGTTTCCCTTGTCATAAAGTCTTTTTTAATTATATATTTTATTGTCTGTATTGTAAATTCACTTTTTACAGTATATCAGATAAAATATGGAGAGCCTGCATTCTGAATATGCAGACCCTCCGGATAAGTAGTTGTAATTATTTAGTCCATTTCCTTACGGCATATTTGCACTGTTTAAGCGCGCTCTGCGCTATAGCCTTATCTCCGTCATATACAACTGCTCTTACCTTGTAATAATATTTTGAACCCCTTTTGCCCTTGGTATTTATATATGTCTTGCCACTCTTTGTCTTAACTGCTGTATACTTTGAAGCTTTCTTCACTGACCTGTAATACTTGTACTTCACAGTGAAGCCCATATCCGAAATTTCTTTAATTAAGGAGTTATTCTTACTGCTCATCTTAACAGTAACCTTAACATTCTTCTTAGCTGTCTTTGATGATACAGCCTTAATTTTTAATTCCTTAATCAAGGATTTTGCCTTATCAGCACTATCAGCATTATCATCACCGTCAAGCTTAACCTCTGCTGTATCTACAAGAGCAAATTCACTGAAATGGTTTGTAGTGAATTCATAGAATTCTTCCTTGTTCTCAGTAATTCTCTTACCCGCAAGCTTCTCTAAAGCACTGCCCTCGATATGTACTGCAGCTATGTTCTTGTCCTTAAGAGCATCAGGCACTGCAAGTCTTACTGTCACAGTTCCCTTGAACTTGGATATTACTGCGCTGCCTGATTTTACAGCAAGCTTAAATATCTGTCCGTTTGCTCCAACAAGTGATTTCTGTGCTTCCTCAGGCTTTGATACCTTGGTTATTTCAATTGATATTTTATTTCCTTCGGCTTCGCCTGCTATCTGTTTTAAAGTTTCCTTATCAAGGTTAATTTCACCTGCAGATGTTTTAACAGTAACAGCCGCTTCTGTATCATTTACTATGCTTTCAACAGTTTTCTTATCAAGTTCAAGTTTTACTGTTTCGGCATCCTTGGCATCTGATGATGATACATTTATAACTATTTCCGCTGATTTGTTTTCCTTGGCCTGCTTGATAAGTTCTGCAGCGTTCTTGTCTGTTACTGCTGCAGCAGCTGTGTTTCCTGATATCTTAACTTCTGCAGGTACAGTTGTAGTTGCAGACCCTATATTTCCGGTTGTTATAACTTCATTTTTACTTTCATTCCAGTCGCCTGCATTAGGGTCTTTAGTATAGTCGGTTGTGTAATACCAGAGTATTTCATCTCCGTTTGCTACTGTATATGAAGTCAGAGGAACATTAGGCATTGTGCCGTTTACTGTATAAAGCCAGCCTGAATTCTCACCTTTATCAAATTCCGCTAATGTAACTCCGTCCTTTGTTATTGACTTCACATAACCCGATGCAGCTCCTTCCTGTGACATATTTGCCGGAAGCCCGTTTGTAAGTATATGATATACTGTTGAGCCTTCTTTTACAGATACCGTACTATGGTTAAGCCATACTTCGCTGTCTGTTTTTATTGTAAGGTATGCTGTAATATCTATTGTTCCTGAAGGATCTGACGGCTTTCCTTCTTCTGCACCGCCTGTTGCTTTTGCAATGTTTGAAGGCTTGCTGCTGAAATCAAATATATTGTATCCTGCTTTATATGTATTTCTTACATATGATATAAGTCCTCTAAAGCCCTGCTCTGTTGAAAGGGAATTTACTTTGCCTTCAAATGTAAAGCCCTTTTCGTCTGCATTGTACATTGCCATAAGACCGTCTGTGAGGGTCTTGTTCTTAAATTTGTATTCGTCTGCATTTTTGCCTGCAGACGCAATAGCTGCTAAGAGTATTCCTGTACTCTCGGCACTCGGAGCATTTGACCACGAAGAATATATTGCTCCGCTTTCACCCTGAAATCTGTTTATGTTTTCTTTGTTCAGAGCCTTATCAACAGCATCTTTTACATCGGAGTTTGTATTATAGTATTTCGACAGAGCCAGTATCACAAATGCATCTGCATCTATATCCTCATATTCTGCTCCATTATATGTGTATCCCCAGCCTCCATTTTTGAGCTGCTGATCCAGTATGCTGTTTACTATATCATTTATTTCATCATCTGTTGCATAAGCTGCATCCTGCTGCAGCGCAATCAGTATAAATGGCAGTGTATATATGCTGCTGCTTCCTCCGGTGCTGTCTTTCAGCATATTTTTAAGCTTGGCAACCATATTGAAATATGTGCCTGACGCCTGATTGACAGTTACTATCTTAGTTGCATCATAGCCTAACGCCTTTAGTGAAATTATGTACTTTGCAAGATCTCCGGCGCTTGTTGCATTATAGCCTTTTTCTGCCACATAGTTTATATATGACTGTATCTGCTCTTCACTTAGATCTGCGCTCTGTCCATACGCATCCGCATACGAAATCATATCTGCTATTTCCCAAGGTGCATTTTCACCGTTTTTAAAGCCTGCGCTGATATTTTCATTTATTTTTCCAAGTATGCTCTCAAGTTCATTTACTGTATAACCGTTAAGTCTTACACCGAACATTTCAAACAGTTTATCTGCAACTGCAGTATTGTCTGTCAGCTGCATTTCACTGAGAACTTTCTTTTCGGCTTCTATTGTTGAGGATGTCATATTTCCTATGGCACTGACAGTTTCATTCTGGGCTGTTGTGCAGTTGCCGTAGCATCCCGAAAGCTGTATATCCTTTGCAAGTCCTGCAAGTTTTCCTGTATAGAAGCCTGCAAAGCCTCCGACATAGCTGTCACCTGTGCTTCTGCTTACAACTCCTGCGCTCATACAGTCTTTTACCATACCGCTGCCGTTTCCGATAAATCCTCCGATTTTATCTCCCGCTGACAGGGAGTTTACTGTACCAAGACTGTAGGAATTCCTTATTTCACCTGAAGTTGTACCTGCAAAGCCGCCTGTACTGCCGGTTCCCGAAACACTGCCTTCCGAATGTGAGCTGTATATTGAGCCTGTATTTGTACCTGCAAAACCGCCTGCTCCTATCTGGCCTGATACATCTCCTGTTGCATATGAATCGGTTATATTTCCGAAGTTACCTCCGACAAGACCTCCTGCATATGCACCCTCGGCTTCGACACTTACATCAGCGCTGCATTTATCTATTGAGCTGTATACACTGAAGCCTGTCTTGCTGTCGGTTTCACCGTCGTTATCTCCAACGAGACCTCCTGCATATGCACCTTTTGAGCCTGTCGCCAGTGATTTTACTTTTCCTGATACATGACAGTTTCCAATCAGGTTTCCTATGCTTTCTGCCATATTTTCACTGCTTACTCTTGCAACCGCCCAGCCGGCAATACCTCCAACCATAGATCCGCCTGTTACATCTGCGTTTTCAAGTTTAACATTTTTAACGGCAGCACCCATTATATAGTTAAACAATCCTACGCCCTCAGATGATGCATCTTTTTTAATTGTCATATTGGAAATTTTAAATCCGTTACCGTCAAAGCTACCGCTGAAAGGCTCCGATGCGTTTCCTATACCGTTAAAGTCAATTCCGGTCAGATCAATGTCAGCTCCCATCTTATATGATTTAGTCAGTGCTTCGCCTGTAGCATTTGAAAGTTCTACAAGCTGCTGCGCTTCAGTTATAACGGTGGTATCAGGGTCAGGGTTCTCGCCTGTCATATACTC
This sequence comes from uncultured Clostridia bacterium, assembly GCA_934256595.1. Taxonomy (GTDB): domain Bacteria; phylum Bacillota; class Clostridia; order Peptostreptococcales; family Anaerovoracaceae; genus UMGS973. The sequence continues at coordinate 44,151 of CAKQOW010000008.1, read as the reverse complement.
CCACGAAGGACCCTTGAAAAGGTTCTGTGTCGTGCCCTCATACCAGAGAATTTTGTCATTATCTTTTACTGCGGCAAGAGATGCGCTTACATTTGAAAGCTTATCATTTACCGTAAACATCCAGCCGTCAGGGCTTTCGACAGCTCTGCCGTTTATCGTATGAATAAATCTGCCGTATTCAGCCGTAGTATTGTATGAATAAGTAAGATTGTTCTGAGCTGCCGCTGCATCCATTACATCAACAACTCTTGTGTTTCCTGTGGATTCCACAGTAACATCAATAACATCGCCCATTTTGCTGAAATCATATGAATTCTTGTCATATTCAGCTATCAGTACCTGCACAGAGATTGTGCTTGTTGTCTGTTTCTGCGGGATTGCAACGCCGCTCAGATAAGGCAATCCGTCATTATTTTCATCGCTTCTTGTCCAGCTTGCATTTTTGTTCAATGCACTAAGGAACTCATCTGATTTCATTTCGCTGACAGACTTTCCTATTGCGCCGTTTTTATCTTCCGGAGATGCTGAATTATAGTAGCAGTTACTGATGCCTGCCGACTGGTCTGTCTGGAATGCCGAATCAGGTTTATTACCGCCTATAAAGCCGTGTCCCTCATCACCGGTTACCGTAACTGTACCGGCTGCGTAGCAGTTTTCATAGACATTGCCGGAATATACCGATCTGCCGATGAAGCCGCCCGAATAGCCTCTTGCTTTAACGTTCCCCAGTGCAAAGCAGTCACGTATTGTGCCACCGTATCCGAGTCCCACAAATCCGCCTGAATAATCGCTTGCGGTATTTATATCCATACTTGTCCAGCAGCGTTCAATCAGACCGCCGCTTTCATTGGAGCCTGCAAATCCTGCGTGTCCTGTAGCAGTTGTGCTGTTTGAAACAAGGCTTCCGCCCTGTACATAGCTGTCACGCACTATGCCGTAGTTTCTGGATACCATAGCGCCAAGTACAGCGCCGGTGTCAGCCGTAATATTCGTATTAACAACTCCGCATTTCTCAATTTTGCCGTAGTTCATATGCGCAACAACCGCGGCATTATCGGAGAACAGCACATTTGCATTCTCAACGGTCAAATCATAAATATATCCTGTGCTTCCGATATACCAGAACAGACCCGAATCGCTGTTGCTCAGATTAAGTCCCTTTATTTTAAATCCGTTGCCGTCAAAGGTTCCCATAAAGCGATTTGTTACATTACCTATTGATTTTGTCTTAGCCTGATCTGCCGCGCTGAGCTCTGAAAAATCAATATCTGCTGTAAGGTAATAGTTTTTGCGCCATTCGACTGCCTGTCTGCTCTCTGATGCGGAATTTTCCGAATCGGAAGGCACATCTTCAATATTGGCAAGCTCTATCCATTCCTTTGCTGTTGAAATCGCTGTCCAGCCTGTATGCTCTTCTGTAGGCTCTGTAGATTCACCTGCTTTGTATACAGGGCTCATTGCTGACTCCGGACTGTCTGTAAGACCGTATTTAACTATATAGTCCTCATCGGAATGTGCGGTAACCGTAAATGCATAATCTGTTTCGGCAGCAAACACATTCCCGAAGTCCGCAGCATTATACACACCCGAAATTTCAAAGGACTTAAAGAAAGTATATTTTCCGTCTTCAGCAGTGTACAGCTTAACTGTATATATCTGATCTGCTGTAAAGTTATTCTTTGCAGACCATTTTGCCCTTGTTCCGTCCCATTCAAGATCTGTTACAGGTTTCATTCTGTCATACGGATTCTGGAAACCTATAACTTCTGCTTCTACTTTATACATTGACGGAATAATATATGTACCGTCAGAATTCATAGGTACAACTGCCGCATAGTATACACCCTCAGGAAGCGACTCAAATACATTGCTGCAATCATATGAAGTGCCTTTTACATCGTAAACAGCTGTTACGAATTCTGTTCTGATTTCTCCATGCGAAGGTACTTCCAGTCCTTTATCTTTGAACACCTGCTGCAGGTATTCCGCTTTAGGATGTGTCACCTTACCGTCAGTCGTCAGTGTATCTTTGAGTGATGAATATTCTTTAAACTGCTCATCTGTAAGATATTTTGCAGCCTCTTCATCCTCCCAGTATATGAAATTCCATATATCGTTTATGTCCCCTGCCTTTTCATAAGCAGCTGTACGCCATAATGTGATAACATAGCTTTCGGCACCGTCAACAGCTTTCCATTTAAGCTCAGGTGTTGCAAGATATCCGTCCTCTGCTTCTTCATTATCAGGTACATATACCTTTTCGAGGCCGAATTCCGCATCATCTGCAAGCACGGCATCGCCTTTAAGAGGCTTAAGGTTCTGCCATTTAAGTACAGGGAAATCCCTGTTTATGCCTGCAACATGCTCAAAAGCCTCGCCCATATCAAGAGCCTGAAGCTCCATAGCTGTCAATTCAACAGCATTACCGCTTCTGTCATTTGCTGTACCTTTTAAATAATATGACTTTGTAATACTATCAGATTTTCCTGTTGTGATTGCTCCCGTTTTTGAGCTGTCCGCACCACTTATTATGCCGCTGTTATAACTTCCTGATACAGAAATTCCTGTTCCGCTAAAAATACCTCCTGCATAACCATTAGATGTAATATCTCCGGTATTATAGCTTTCTGAAACAGTTGTTGTTCCCGTATTACAAGCTACTATTCCACCCGCTCTGTCACTGGTACTTCCTGTAGAAACAACTGATCCTGTATTATAGCACCTGATTATTGTACAATTTGTATTATAAACTCCGTTCCAGCTAAGAATTCCTGCTGCATTTTTCCCGGATATATCCGCTTCATTGCCACAGGCTAAAATTGTATTTGAAGTTCCTTTAGCCTTTGCTGCAATACCTGCCGCATATTCAGTTCCCGCAACCTTTCCCTTTACTGTCAGGTTTTTAATTTCCGCATCTTTTATAAATCCAAATAAGCCTGCGTATGCGCCTGATACATTAAGTCCCGATACTGTATTACCTTTGCCGTCAAAGCTGCCCTGAAATCCCTTGGAATTATCCCCTATCGGTGTCCAGTTTTTGTTACCTAAATCAATGTCATTTACAAGTTCAGCATAATATGATGAACTTGCTTCGTTATCTTCATCTGCAACTTTATCTGCAAACCACGCAAGCTGCGCACCATTTTCAATAAGGTATGGCTGTTCTACTGTACCCTTACCTGAAGGGGCTTCTTTAGTTTCGCCGTCCCACGCAGAGGTTTCTGTCATAGTTACAGTTACATTCTCTGAATTCTCATCAACTTTTAAAGTTCCTGTAACTCCTGCATATCCTCTTGCTTTTATTGTATAGCTGTAATCGCCATACGGCAACATATAGCTTCCGTCAAATGCGGCATCTACTTCCTGACCGTTCCACATCACCTTGATTACAGCATTTATATTATCAGGCTTCACTGTAAATTTAACAACCTTGGTGTTAGCAGCCTGCAATTTAATCTCTGTATTTACATTACCGCCCTTAACAGTAATAGTTCCCCGCTGTTCAACCTTTCCAAATAAATATACTCTGTAGCTGTAATCACCGTCTGCAAGTCTGAATGACCATACATTTGCATTTTTAACACCTGTATATCCTTCAATCTCCACTGTTGCATTCTCATCATCAACAGTAAATACTGCATCATATCTAGGTATCTGGAAAGTAAGGACAGGATAACCATCATTAAGTCCTGCAGGAGCTGTTACGAAGCTGTCACCAAGAGTACCTGCCAAATTCTTTAACTCATCATCGGTTTTAAAAGTTGCATTGCTGTCTTTTTCGGCTGTAGTACTTGTGCCTGCTGTATTTGTAACTGTTTCAAGATAATAACAATTATTTATAGTGCCGTATGATTTGTTTCCGACAACAGACTTTGCATCATTACCATAAGCTACTTTCGTGTTTCCAGTCGAATAGCAGTTACTTATATTTGCATAACTGCTGTTAAGATATGCAGTAATACCACCTGCTCTGTAACCACCTGAAGTACAGTCGCCTCTGTTGTAGCAGCTGTCTACATTTACCTGTCCGTTTATGTATCCGACAATACCGCCTGCATTATGACTGTTTGACTTTATTTCCACAAGATTTGCACAGGCTTTAATCTGCTTGTCCGCGCTGCTGTTTCCACCGGAAACAAGTCCGACAATACCGCCGACATTCTGACTGCCTGTAATACCGCCGACATTCTGGCTGTCTGTAATCTTAGCTTTATTAATACAATTTTCAATGACACCCGATGTACCATTGAAGCATCCTGCAATACCGCCTGTTCCATAAGAACTGCTGCCGTTTCCTGTTATTTCAATTTTACCCTCTACAGTCAGGTTTTTAACTGTTCCCTCGGAAATATATCCAAACAGTCCGTAGTTGGCTGATGATGAGCCTTTAACATACAGGCGTACAGTATACCCCTGTCCGTCAAAGCTGCCCTTAAATGCATAATAATTTGATTTACCAATAGGTGTCCAGCTTTCATTACCTAAATCAATGTCTTTGGTAAGCACAGCATTGCAGTCTGAATTTTTACCTGCATTAACCTGCTGTGCGAGCCACGCAAGTTCACTGCCGCTGCTTATCTGATATACTCCGTCCACGCTTGCGGGTTCAGTTATATCACTGCTGCCCTCCCATACTGTTTTTTCAGTCATAGGTATATCGACAGTTTCAGCTTTTGCTGCTGTAACTTCTTTATAATCAAGCGTTCCTTCCTGCTTGGCATAATTGCCGCTTGTAAAGGTATATGTATATTCATATCCCGCAGGCAGTCTATACACAAGTCCGTCGCTTCCGTCTTCAGCTGAAAATTCTCTGTCGCCTGTTTTTACAACCAGTCTGCCTCCCGTTATCGCATCATCATGGTCAGCATATCTGAATGTAACGGTAACATCAGGCTGTTTAACCATTTCAACTTTTTCTTCCCTGTCACTGCGATCTACAGTGATATTTCCCTCTTTATCCTTGTACCCGAAAGCGGTCAGACTATACTTGTAAGTTCCGTTTATTACAGAATATCCTCCGTCTGCATCCGCAGTAATTTCTTTATCATCACTGTCTTTAACTGCAAGATTTGCATCTGCAGGAGTAATATCAAAGCTGAGCTTATGCTTATTCTGCTCAAGGCTAATGTTCTTTGTAACATCATTGCCTTTTACGGAAACAGTTCCGGTCTGCTTTGCATAATCTCTCGCTTCATTCGTTACTTCATAGCTGTAATCCCCAACAACCACATCGGTAAATGTATATTCTCCTGTTTCAGAAACCTGCTGCTCTTTATTGTTCCATGTCAGCACAGAATCAGCAGGAGTAATATTAAATTTAACTGTGCTTTTAGCATTAGGATCTACGTACTGCCAGCTTAATATAGGGTAGCCGTTATTAATTCCCTGTGTATCACTTCGGTATGCATCACCTAAAGTTTCTGCCAGGTTCTTTAATTCATCAGATGATTTCCCGATTATTCCATTTGATGTCTTATTAAAACCCTTACTATTAGTATTATTATAGTAACATTTTGTAAATGTAAAACCCGTGGCTGCAGCGCTATATGCAAAACCATATGCATTGCCTGCTGCTACCGTACCGGCAGCATAGCAATTGCTGTAATTATGCTTATTACTACTGCAGTAAACATAACCTATCAGTCCGCCGGCAGATCCTTTATTTCCTGTAACGGAACCTGAAGAATAACAATTTGAAACATCCAATTTACAGTTGGATGCTTTTCCTATAAGTCCCCCTGTACTTGCTGAACTGCTCGTTCCGCTGTTTGAAACATCACACGAAGAAAAGCTGTCATTAACAGTACAGCTTCCTGCAATAAATCCGACAAGGCCTCCTACATAGGGCGCATAACTTGAAGCTGAATAAGTGTTTTTAACTGTTCCAGCAACTCCACAGTTGTTAATGGTTGTTTTGCCGGAAACTTTTCCTATCAGGCTACCAGTTCCATAATAAACTGTTGAACTACTGCCAACTGATGAACTTATATTAGCGGCAACAATAACATTACTGATATTAGCGCTAGAGCCTGTTTCTGCAAAAAGCCCGGCATTTCCGCTTGTAACATTAAGGTTCAATGTTACTGTATAACCGTCACCGTCAAAAGTTCCCTTGAATTGACCTTTATATGGTGTCGTTACTGTAATATTCGCCCCCAGCTTATAGTTACCCCCTGCATTCATTTCTGCAAACTGTTCGGCTGTAGTTATTACAATTGCTGTATCTGCACCGGTATCAGCAAACACCGCCCCCGGCAGCATACTGAACACTACTGCAAATGACAGCAGCATTGCCACTACCTTAGTTATAACTCGTTTCTTCCCCATATTCTCTCCTTCCTTAATTGCTGTAGTTTTAATTACAGAGAGCTGATAAAATCCACCTTAATAAGGCTGTTTATTATCCCCCCTGCTCTGCCTCAAAAAACAAACAGGGGAAGAAATACCTATATATTTCTCCCCAGCGGATTTTAAAGATTAACAGAGCATACTGATATAAAGGCTGCGTATTACAGCCTCTGTCTGCTTATTAAATGGTTTCGATTTCTATCCAATTCTCCGTTGGGTTAAATCACTGTTTTGTGTATGTATCCTGACTCAGAAATCATCACACTGTCTGCCTTCCCGGTTGCCCAGTGACATAATAGACAGCGCTCCCTCTTTACAGTGGCGGGACCGTACAGGATTTGCACCTGTTTCCATCTTAGCTTTCCTTTACGGAAAGAGCACAAAACAAATATTAAATTATGCTACTATCTTAGCATTGTGCAGGTATCTTGTAAATACGTCTTTAGAATAAAATTTTTATCCTAAAGTATATACTGTCTTATCCATATACATAATAAGTGCAACTACTAAATACGGGACTCCCGTAATAACGAAAGTCCCATAAATCTAACTTTAAAAAAGTAATCTATTATAGTTTCTTTATCTCATCTGATGATATTCCTGTAAGCTCTGATATTTCATCAGTTGAATAGCCCTTATTCTTCATGGCCTTGGCCATTTCGAGTGCTTTGGAAGCCTCGCCTTCAGTTCGTCCACGTTCTTCGCCGATTTTTTCACCCTCAGCAAAGCCCTCGCTTCTTCCCTGTTCAATGCCAAGGTCATATCCGTCCTGTCTGGACATCTCCCTCGCTTCCTCCTGTGTCAGCTCTCTAAACATCATTCCTACCGCCTCCCTGCCGTACTTACTCAGAAACTCCGGCAGTATTCCGTCCTTGATACAGCTCTCCATTATCTCAACCATATCTCTCTCGGTAAGAGTCTCCTTTTCTTTGCTGTATTTCCTGACTCTCTCGACAAACATACTGTACTGCTTTAGAGTGGGACTTTTCTCAAGGAGTTCACTGCCTGCATCTATATTTATATTATATACATCAAGCTTTAATTGTAAAGAGTATTCAGGCTCCTCCTTTAAAAAGTTGTCTGAAAGCTCCTTTTCATCAAATGGCGGCATGTAGCGCTCGCCGTTGTAAAGCACCACGAATTTCGGATTAGGTATTTTTACCGGCGCTTCCTTATACAGATCCTTTGGATCAATCATTCGCCTTATTAACTCATCTGCATATAGCAAGTCTCTTAAACACATATTGTTGTTGATACTTGACTGGTGTTCTATGAGCAGTACAAATTTACCGTCCATAATAAATGATATGTCATTTTTCATAGTCTTGAATATAACGTCCTCTATAGTGGTTATATCTACTCTGTCATCTTCCGTATAGTCTGTATCAAATATTGCATTATAAAGCTCTATAAGCTTATCTTTCTCATTAAACAGCATGCGAAACACACTGTCCTTATATTTTCTATTAATCTCTACCATACTAAATCCTTTCTATGTTTACTTTATATTTACTAAATACTGTACAAATGTAAGAATATGGCCTTATTCTGATTAACTATATATTACCAGCAGAAACATAGTGTGTCAACATATATTTGCTATTTTTTAGCATTAATATTTTATTTTCCCAATTCAATGTAAATATTACGATATTTCAATACCTTTTTCACATATTTTCTCAAAAACACAAAAAACAGAACAACCTGCTATAATTACAGCAGATTGCCTGTCCCATTCTTATTTTATTTAGCTGTTGGGTATTAAATACACCTTGTTAAGGTTGATTGCATTTATTACCGGTATAACCGATTTAAAATCTGATACCAACGCTCAAAGCATTGCTTTTATTTGCCCTTGTTTATAAGCGGAATTCCGGCTGAGAATGCCTTACCCACTATTTTGCTTGCAGCAGTGTAGTTGTTGTCAGCAGGGTCATATGCTATAGCCTTTACCTTTTCGACATCTATGATACCTTTGTCGTTGAGCACAGTCTCATCTGCAACCACGTTGATGATTTCACCTATAATGTGTATATGTCCGCCTACTTCACGAATATCCATAACTTTGCATTCCATAGCTACAGGAAATTCCTCTATATACGGCGCGTCTACAAATTCTGATTTAACCGCTGTCATATCAACATTGTCAAACTTGCTTACTTCACTGCCTGATACAAGACCAAAATAGTCAGCCTCCGCAAGATGAGCCTCATCCGCGATATTTACAGTAAACGCTCCCTTGTTTTTGATATTTTCATAAGTCTGTCTTTCTTCTCTGACTGATATTGCAATTGCAGGCGGAACTGATGCTGCAACGCCTCCCCATGCAACATTCATTGCGTTTGGTGTTCCGTCCTCATTGTATGTTCCCACGATAAATACAGGTGTAGGAAATGCAAGTGTGTTTGCTCCAAGATTTTTCTTCATAATATGATTAACTCCTCTCCACTATTGAACCTTTCATCACTAAAGTGACAAAATTTCTAAGTTCCCTGTTGTCGCAAGCGATATTTATTCACGTTAATGCGGCAGTTCATTTCAGTCTAATATTCAATATCCTCCGGCACCGCTATGCCAAGATGTCTGTACGCCTGTTCCGACACCACTCTGCCTTTCTGGGTTCTGTGGAGGAACCCCGCCTGTATCAGATAAGGCTCGTAAACGTCCTCTATGGTAACTCTCTCCTCACCTATTGAGGCTGCTATCGTGTCTATGCCTACAGGACCTCCGTTAAATCTGGTGATGATAGTTTCAAGAAGCTCTCTGTCAAGCGCCTCAAGACCGTATTCGTCAACGCCAAGCGCCGCAAGAGCCTTCCGGGTTATCTCCGGAGTAATACTGCCGTCACCCTTTACCTGTGAGAAATCCCTGACCCTCTTAAGTATTCTGTTTGCAACTCTCGGAGTTCCTCTTGAGCGCTTTGCCATCTCCTCAAGCGAGGTTTCATCAACATCTACTCCGAGTATACCTGCCGATCTGCGAATGATTTTTTTGAGGTCATCAGTATCATATAATGTGAATTTGCTCAGCACGCCAAATCTGTCCCTGAGAGGCGCCGAAAGGCTTCCTGCTCTGGTGGTTGCTCCTATCAGCGTGAACTTTGCGAGGTCAAGGCGTATGGATCTTGCCGACGGCCCCTTGCCTATAATTATATCCAGCGCATAATCCTCCATTGCAGAATAGAGGACTTCCTCAACGGAACGGTTCAGTCTGTGTATCTCATCTATAAACAGGACATCGTTCTCATTAAGGTTTGTAAGTATCGCCGCAAGATCTCCCGCTCTGTCTATTGCAGGTCCCGATGTGATTTTGATTTCAACTCCCAGCTCGTTAGCAATTATTCCTGCAAGAGTTGTCTTGCCAAGTCCCGGAGGTCCGTAAAACAGCACGTGATCAAGCGGCTCGCCTCTGAGCTTGGCTGCCTCTATAAATATTTTGAGATTATCTGTCGCTGTCTTCTGACCTATATAATCATCCAGCGTCTGCGGTCTTAAACCTATTTCGGATTTCTCCTCATTGAAACCTGCAGATGTCGCTGTTATTCTTTCTTCGTCCATATCCATACCCTTCTAAAACAGATTTTTAAGTGCTTTTTTAATATATTCCTCTGCAGTCGCAGCCTCTGTGCCGGCAAGGGCATTAACTGCCTCCGCCCTGCTGTAGCCAAGCGCTATGAGTCCGTTTACGGCCTCGCTCCTTGCATCATCTGATGCCGCAGAAACCGCCTGCTGCTCAGGAACTGAAACGTCATCTGCCGAAACCTTGTCCTTAAGCTCAAGTACAATTCTCTGAGCTGTCTTTTTGCCTACTCCGTTGGCTGTGGCAATAGCCTTGTCGTCTTCAAAAGCGATAGCCTGTCTGAGCTGCGATGAGGTAAGCGCGGACAGCACTGCCATTGCAGCCTTTGCCCCCACTCCGCTTACAGTTATAAGGAGTCTGAAAAGCTCAAGGCTCTCTCTGTCCGCAAAGCCGTAAAGACTCATATCGTCCTCTCTGACAATCATAGCCGTATAGCATATGACCTCGTCTCCCTCACTGCGAAGATAAAGAGAGGAATTGCCCGGCACAGATATATCGTATCCTATACCTCCTGCCTCTACTACTATGCCTGTATCAAGCTTCATTGCAAGCGTACCTTTAATATAGTGTATCATTTAATAATTCTCTCCATTCGTTTTCGTGATGCAGCCGTATTGCCGTGACATATGGCCGCTGCCAGAGCATCCGCAGTATCATCGGGTTTGGGAACCTGCTTCAGATTAAGCATAATCTTTACCATCTGCTGTATCTGTTTCTTGTCTGCCCTGCCGTATCCTACAAGCCCCTGTTTAATCTGAAGCGGCGTATATTCAAATATCTCAAGTCCCGAATTGGCGCAGGCAAGTATGGCAACGCCCCTGGCCTGTCCCACAAGTATGGCTGTCTTGTTGTTGGTGTTAAAAAACAGCTCCTCTATTGATGCCTGCTGGGGATTGTATTTATCTATAATCTCCATAAGACCGTTGTAAAGCACCTTGAGCCTGTCGGGCATATCCATGCCCGCCTCGGTAGTAACAGCGCCGTATTCAATCGGCTTGAAATGATTGCCCTCGACATCTATAATTCCGTATCCGAGTATCGCATAGCCCGGGTCTATTCCTAATATCCTCATATCATCCCTCTAAAACTTATGTTCGTCACCATTGTACCACACAAACAGATGTTTGTCTATTGCATTATCCCCAAATCAACGATACTTTCTGTTTTCTTATTTTAGTTAAAGAAACGTAAAAAACGTTATTTTTATTTATCATTTTTACATAAAACTCCTTATATTATGTATTTTTAATGTTTTTTATTCATTTTGTGCATATTTATACTTCCTTATTCAATGATTTTGTGATATAATATCTTTCACAGCGACTGGTCGTTAGAACAGAACTGATGAAAGACACATACCTTTGGTGTACTGTCTGTAGAAATAAGACTTGGGGGAAATATAACTATGCGTTACGCAAGACAAAATAAAATACTGGAGCTCATCAAGGAAAACGATATTGACACACAGGAAATGCTGGTTGCGCTTCTAAAGGAGAGCGGCTTTAATGTCACTCAGGCAACCATCTCCAGAGATATCAAGGAGCTTCATCTGGTAAAGAATCTTTCTGCCAGCGGCAAATACAAATATTCTGTAGCAGCCTCAACCGAAAGCAATATGTCAAACAGGTATCTGAGCATACTTCGTGACATAGTCAAAAATGTTGACGCTGCAGGAAACATTATCGTGGTCAAGACACTTCCCGGCTGTGCCAACGCAGCAGGCGAGCCTATAGACTGTCTTGATTTTCCTCACGTGATAGGTACTATTGCAGGAGACAACACCTTAATGATGGTAATAGATTCAGAGGAAAACGTACCTGCGCTTGTGGCAAGATTCAACGAACTGCTTTCATAAGGAGTAAAAAATGATATCACACATCAGCATTAAGGATTTTGCAATAATCGAAGATGTTCAGATTGATTTTCACGAGGGGCTCAACCTTATTACAGGCGAAACCGGAGCCGGCAAATCAATAATTATCGAAGCCGTAAGCCTTGCTCTCGGAGCAAGAGCCGATACGGCTTTTGTTCGTTCGGGAAAAGACAAAGCAGTTGTTCAGCTTGCGGCAGACTGCAACGGAGAGGAATATGTAATAACCAGAGAGGTTTCGGCTTCCGGCAGAAACCTTTGCAAAATAAACGGGGAAATCGTAACTCTGGGACAGGTAAGCGCTCTTTGCAGCCACATTGCAGATATTCACGGTCAGTACGATCATCAGTCGCTTCTCAACACCGAACATCATATAGACCTTGTAGATCTGTATTCAAAGGATACCATCAGCCCGCTTAAAGCTCAGGTTTCAGAAAGCTATACAGTCTTTCGCAAAACGGATTCAGAGCTTTCTTCCCTGCTCTCAGGCTTTGCCGAAAAGCAGCGCAAAAAAGATTTTATGGCATTTGAGCTTAAAGAAATAGATGAGGCTGATTTAAAATCCGGTGAAGATACGGAGCTTGAAAACAGAATTTCACTGCTTCAAAACAGCGAGAAGATATATACTGCGCTTGAGTCTGCCTACAGCATCTCTTATGATTCCGAGCAGAGCGCCTCATATGCTTTGTCCAAAGTGCTTGCGCTCATTCAGGATATATCACAGTACTCACCTGAGCTTAAATCCCTCGATGAAAGGATATCCGATATATATTACAGTCTTGAAGATGTATGCTCGGATATAAGGAGTATAAGAGACAGATCGGAGTTTTCACCGGAGGAGCTTGATGCCGCTATAAGCAGGCTTGATGAAATAAACAGGCTCAAGATGAAATACGGAAACTCAATCGAGGAAATAATGGACTACAGAGATAAACTGGAAAAGAGCATCTCTGAGGTTGACAATATAGATGAGCTTAAGGAAAAGCTTACCGCAGAAAAAAAGCAGGCTGAAGCAAAGCTTCAGAAGCTTTCAGCGCAGCTTTCGGAAGCCAGAAAAAAGGCTGCCGGCTCGCTGCAGGAAAAAATACTGTATGAACTTAAAGATCTGAATTTCAAAGACGCCGATATGGTTATTGATTTCAGACAGGCAGACCAGTATTCCGCAGCAGGTACGGATATTGTCGAGTTTATGATTACCACCAACAGAGGCGAGGCTTTAAAGCCGCTCGCAAAGGTTGCCTCAGGCGGTGAAATGTCAAGAATTATGCTGGCGTTCAAAAAAATAGTCGGAGATTACGACCATATTCCTACTATGATTTTTGATGAGATAGATACGGGTATAAGCGGTATAACCGCAAGCATAGTCGGCAAAAAAATGTGCCAGATTGCGCAGAGCCATCAGATCATCTGTATCACCCACCTGCCTCAGATTGCAGCCTGCAGGGGTCACAATTTTAAGATTGTAAAGGAGACCCGCGACAATGCCACGTTCACAAATGTAATTCCTTTAAATTCCGAGGAAAAGGCCGAAGAAATCGCAAGGCTTCTTGGAGGTATGAATATAACAGAAACCACAATAGAATCTGCAAAAGAGCTTATAAAAGCTTCTGAATAGACTTTCAGCCGCACAGATGTGCGGCTGAAAGTTTTATCTTTATTTGTTCTCTTTGAAGTATTCGTCGATGCTTTCTGCTGCTGTTTTGCCTGCTCCCATTGCAAGAATTACAGTTGCAGCTCCCGTTACGGCATCTCCGCCTGCAAATACCGCCTTATGGCTTGTTGCAGCCTTTTCGTCTGTGCCTATGCCGCCTCTTTCGTTTGGCTCAAGGTTTTCTGTAGTGTTAAGAATAAGCTTGTTTAATCTTGTTCCTATTGACATAATAACCTCTTCAACATCAAGCACGAAATTTGACCCCTCGATTTCAACAGGTCTTCTTCTGCCCGACGCATCAGGCTCGCCAAGCTTCATTTCCACACATTCAATGCCGCATACTCTGTTGTCCTCATCACCTACAATTTTAACAGGATTGTTGAGAAGCTTAAACTCTATGCCCTCTTCAATAGCATGCTCTATTTCTTCCCGTCTTGCAGGAATTTCGTCCATTGAACGACGGTATATGATATATACATGATCTGCTCCCATTCTCTTGGCGCATCTTGCAGCGTCCATGGCAACATTGCCGCCGCCTACTACAGCCACGTTTCCGGCTTTCTGAATAGGCGTATCATAATCAGGAAGATAGGCTTTCATCAGGTTTATTCTGGTAAGATACTCATTGGCGGAGCATACGCCCAGCAGGTTTTCTCCCGGAATATTCATAAATGACGGAAGTCCTGCGCCTGTACCTATAAATACTGCCTCATAACCGTCGGCAAACAGCTCGTCAACATTCATTGACTGCCCTATAACCGCATTTTTAATCACCTTTACGCCTTTTTCCTCAAGCTTTGAAACCTCTTTTGCAACTATTGCCTTAGGAAGTCTGAATTCAGGTATTCCGTAGGCTAAAACTCCGCCTGCCTTGTGCAGACTTTCAAATACAGTCACATCATAGCCCATACCTATAAGGTCGCCTGCGCAGGCAAGTCCTGCGGGACCTGAGCCCACCACTGCAACCTTGTGTCCGTTAGGCTCAGGCGCCTTGAAGCTATCGGTGCCGTTTGCATCGTGCCAGTCGGCAACAAATCTTTCAAGTCTTCCTATTGCCACAGGCTCGCCGAATGCGCCCTGAACGCATCTTCCTTCGCACTGGTTTTCCTGCGGGCATACTCTGCCGCATATTGCAGGCAGTGAGCTTGTCTGTGATATTATGTTATATGCTTCTTCAAATTCCCCTTTTGATACCGCGTCTATAAATTCAGGTATGTGAATTTTTACAGGGCAGCCCTTGGTGCATGGCTTCTTGCGGCATTTGAGGCATCTCATAGCCTCATTAATTGCCGTTTCCTCTGTATATCCCGTTGCAACCTCTTCAAAATTCCTGTTTCTTACCATAGGCTCCTGCTGAGGCATCGGATTTTTTGTTTTTTCTAAATTAATCATTGTAACGAACACCTCCTGTCAGACGGCAGATATGACTTCTCTCCTCTGCTTCTTCATCTCTGTAAAAACCGTTTCTCATAATAAGGTCATCCCAGTCCACCTTGCTTCCGTCAAACTCGGGACCGTCAACACACACAAATCTGCTTTCACCCCCGATTATAACGCGGCAGCCTCCGCACATTCCGGTACCGTCTATCATATATGCCGTAAGTGAAGCCACTGATTTAATACCTGCCTCCTCTGCAATACCGCATACCAGCTTCATCATTACAGGTGGTCCTACGGCTATGATTTCATCATATTTATTGCCTTCTGCAAGAAGCTGCTTCAGCTTGTCTGTGGTAAAAGCCTTTTCCTTGTATGAGCCGTCGTCTGTAACGATATAAAGGTTTTCTGATATCTCTGCGAATTCCCTTTCGAGAATAACAAAGTCCTTACTCTTAAAGCCTGCTATTGTATCAACCTTAATACCTTCTGTGTGAAGTCCCTTTACAAGTCCGAAAGCAAGAGCGTTGCCTGTACCTCCGCCTACAACGCAGACTCTTTTGAGTCCCTCCATTTCTGTAGGTCTGCCGAGAGGTCCCGCCACATCGCAGAGGAAATCACCCTCATTAAGCTGGTCTAAAAGCATAGTGGTTCTGCCTACTGCGGCATATATAATCTCCACTGTGCCCTTATCTCTATTGTAGCCTGCCATTGTAAGAGGTATTCTTTCGCCTTTTTCGTCTGTTCTAAGTATTATAAACTGACCCGGCAGAGCTTTTCTTGCAACCAGAGGCGCCTCTATCTCCAGCCATGTCATATTATCGTTTAATATTCTTTTTCCTACTATCTTATACATAACTATACTTCCTCCTCCGGATCAAAACTGCGTTTCTGGTTAACCAGATCATCATATTTCTGCGACGCTATTTTTTCTGCTCTTGTGAACAGTTTTTCTGCTCTGTCAGGATCCTTCAGCATAAGCGAGTTGTATCTTACCTCGCCCATAATAAAGTCTCTGTATTTTTCAGTAGGCTTAGGATTATCTATTGAAAGCGGATTTACGCCTGCTTCACGTTTTCTCGGGTCGTATCTAAGCAGGTTCCAGTAGCCTGATCTTACTGCGTTTTTCATCTCCAGCATAGCCTTGTCCATACCGGCCTTAAGTCCGTGGTTGATGCAAGGCGCATAAGCTATGATAAGCGACGGTCCGTCGTAGCTTTCGGCTTCTTTGATAGCTGTAAGAGCCTGAGCCGGATTTGCTCCCATGGCAATCTGCGCAACGTATACATATCCGTAGGACATTGCCTCCTGCGCAAGGTCTTTTTTCTTGACGCTCTTACCGTTTGAGGCAAACTGCGCAACAGCTCCTATAGGAGTTGATTTTGAGGCCTGTCCGCCTGTGTTTGAGTAAACCTCTGTATCAAATACGAGAATGTTTACATTTTCGCCTGTTGCAAGCACATGGTCAAGTCCGCCGTAGCCTATATCGTATGCCCAGCCGTCTCCGCCTAATATCCACATTGACGGTTTAATCAGCATATCCTGATTTTCCACTACATATATAGCCGACTTGTTGCTGCTCTGCTCGCACAGCTTAACCAGCTTCTGTCCGCAGATTTCCGCTTTTGCGGCGTTGTCCATATTTTCAAGCCATGCGTTTGCCGCTTCTTCAAATACAGGGTTTTCCGCCAGTTTTTCTATCTCGGCTTTAAGCTCGTTTCTTCTTACCTTTACGGAAATAGCCATACCAAAGCCAAACTCCGCGTTATCTTCAAACAGTGAGTTTGCCCATGCAGGTCCTCTGCCCTGCGCGTTTACCGTATACGGTGTGCTTGGCGCCGAGCAGCCCCATATTGATGAACAGCCTGTTGCGTTTGCGATATACATTCTGTCACCGAAAAGCTGTGTAACCAGCTTGGCATACGGTGTTTCTCCGCAGCCCGGGCATGCTCCCGAGAACTCAAGCAGCGGCTGTCTGAACTGTGAGCCTCTTACGCTGCTGTCATCATAAGGCGCGCTGTTATAGTCTGCATGCTCAAATACATAATCAAAGAGCTTCTGTTCTTTTGCTGCGATTTCCTCTGCAGGAACCATTTCAAGAGCCTTGTTTCTTGATGGGCATACGTTTGCGCAGGAGCCGCAGCCTGTGCAGTCCATGGCAGATACCGCAACGATGAATTTAAGGTTGCTGTCGCCTCTCATTTTAACCGCTTCGTCACATTCACACTCAGGCTTTAATACAAACGGTCTTATTGCTGCATGAGGGCATACATATGAACACCAGTTACACTGCATACATTTGGCGCTGTCCCACTTAGGAACGGCATAGGCAATACCTCTTTTTTCGTAAGCCGCAGTTCCCGACGGAACAGAGCCGTCTGCTGTCGATACGAATTTTGATACAGGAATGCTGTCACCGTTCATTGCGTTGGTAGGCATCAGTATGTTTTCGACATAGTCTGTAAGAGTCTTGTCTCTGCCCTTTATTCTCTGTTTTCTGCTGCTGTCAGAAGCGTTTTTCCATTCTGACGGCACATCTACCCTAACGACGTTGGCAATACCTGCATCAACTGCCGCGCAGTTCATATTTACAACTTTCTCGCCCTTGTTGCCGTAGGTTTTCTTAATTGCTTCTTTCATATATACGGAAGCCTTGTCAATCGGAATTATATCCGCCAGCTTAAAGAATGCCGCCTGTAAAACCGTGTTGGTTCTTCCGCCCAGACCCAGCTCTCTTGCTATCGTAACAGCATCGCATGTATAGAACTGTATATCATTTGACGCTATGTATTTTTTAACATGCGCAGGCAGGTGCTTTTCGAGTTCCTCATTGCTCCAGCTGCAGTTAAGCAGGAATATGCCGCCTTTCTTAACGTCCTCAACCATATTGTATTTGTTAAGATATGAAGGGTTGTGACATGCTACAAAGTCAGCCTGCTTTACATAGTAGGTGGATTTGATAGGCTTGTCTCCGAATCTCAGGTGGGAAATGGTGATACCGCCTGATTTTTTGGAGTCATACTGGAAGTATGCCTGTACTTTTTTGTCTGTGTTGTCTCCTATGATTTTAACACTGTTTTTGTTGGCGCCTACCGTACCGTCTGCACCAAGACCCCAGAATTTGCATGATACGGTACCTGCCGCCGCTGTATCAGGGTTTGAGGAAGCCTTGATTGAAAGGTTTGTCACATCGTCATCTATTGAAACCGTAAATCTCTGCTTAGGCTCCTTAGATGCCAGATTGTCAAATACGGCAACTATATCTCCCGGCTGTGTATCCTTTGAGCCCAGTCCGTATCTTCCCCCTATAATCTTTATGTCTGTATCTGCAAGGGCAAGAGCAATGTCAAGATACAGAGGCTCTCCTATTGAACCCGGCTCCTTGCATCTGTCAAGAACCGCAATTCTCTTGACAGACTGCGGAAGAGCTTTTTTGAGGTATTCTGTGCTGAAAGGTCTGTAAAGTCTTACTTTGATAAGACCTGTTTTTCTGCCGGAGGCATTGAGGTAGTCGATTACTTCTTCTATAGTGTCGCATACAGAACCCATGGCAACCACAACGTCTGTGGCATCAGGATCTCCGTAATAGTTAAACGGCGCATAGTCTGTGCCTATTCTTCTGTTTACTTCGTCCATATATCCTGCAACGATTTCAACTGTTTCATCATAAAATCTGTTGCAGCTTTCTCTGTGCTGGAAAAACACCTCAGGCGACTCCGACGAACCCATATTATAAGGGTGCATAGGGTGGCTTACACGTTTTCTGAAATCCCTGATAGCATCCCAGTCTGCCATTTCCTTGAGTTCCTCATAGTCCCACGCTTCTATCTTCTGATATTCGTGGCTTGTTCTGAAACCGTCAAAGAAGTGCATCATAGGCACCTTGCCCGCTATTGCCGAAAGGTGCGCAACTGCCGCAAGGTCCATACATTCCTGCACGCTGTTTGAGCAGAGCATTGCAAAGCCCGTCTGTCTGCAGCTCATTACGTCTGAATGATCTCCAAAGATAGACAGTGCGTGTGTTGTCAGAGCTCTTGCCGCAACGTGAAGTACTGCGGGAGTCTGTTCGCCTGCCAGCTTATACATATTCGGGATCATAAGCAGAAGTCCCTGAGAAGCCGTAAAGGTGCTTGTAAGCGCGCCTGCCGCAACAGAGCCGTGTACGGCGCCTGCCGCTCCGCCCTCGGACTGCATTTCAACTACATGAACTTTCTGTCCGAATATGTTTTTTCTGTTTTCGGTTGCCCACTGGTCGATGTTTTCGGCCATTGTTGATGAGGGTGTAATCGGGTATATTGCTGCAACCTCTGAAAAGGCATAAGCCACGTGGGCTGTTGCAGTGTTTCCGTCCATTGTCTTAAGATTTCTCATATTACCTGTCCTCCTTCATTTTGAGCGCTTTTTTCTGCAGATAGTTATATTCGGGAAC
Source organism: uncultured Clostridia bacterium (assembly GCA_934256595.1). Classification (GTDB taxonomy): domain Bacteria; phylum Bacillota; class Clostridia; order Peptostreptococcales; family Anaerovoracaceae; genus UMGS973. The sequence goes on along the minus strand of CAKQOW010000008.1, from coordinate 24,897 downwards.
GTCCATACGCTTGATTACGTTGCGCGAGCACATATATGTGCATACATCGCAGTTCTCACACACATTACCGTTTACTATGGCGTGAGAATCCACTATTTCTATCGCCCGGTTAGGACAGTTGTGCACACAGTCGGTACAGTCGATGCATCCGCTGTAGCACAGGTCGTATCTATCGTCTATAGGGGCCTTTGAGGAACATGCAACAAGCTTGCTTCCCACATAAGGAACCTCTACTATCAGGTTTTTAGGACATGCGTGAACGCAGTCAAGGCAGCCTACGCATTTTTCAAAGTCAACCACGGCAGTGCCGTTTACGATATGTATTGCATCGTATCTGCATACCTTGGTGCAGTTGCCAAGACCTGTGCAGCCCTCGTTGCATATATTCATAAGGCCTGCGTCAAGCTTTGCGGCGTGGGAGCAGTCCTCAAGCCCCAGAGCCTTGAATTTGTCGTTGGCTTTTTTGCCGCCGTTGCATTTTACAAAGGCTACTGTTTCCTTTAGCTTTGTAAGGTCGTGAGCCTCGTCCTTTATTATCTTCTTCTTGCATTTAACTGAGCATACAATGCAGCCAACACATTTGTCATAGTCTATAACAGCGCAGTTGTTCACCATTGTGATTGCCTTTTCAGGACATGTATCAGCACATTCACCGCAGCCGATACAGCCGTAGCCGCATATTTTCCTTGTGTTCACCTCACCCAGCTGTGATGCGCAAGGAATAAATGTACTTGCATCAGGCGGCACCATCTGTACCAGATTCTGAGGACATACGTTCTGACAGGCTTTGCAGCCGTTGCACTTTGCTCTGTCTACAACTACACGTCCGTCAACGATACTGATTGCGCCTGCATCGCACACCCTGGCGCAGGAGCCCAGTCCCACACAGCCGAATTTACATTCGTTCTCATTAAATCCAAGCTTCACAAACTCAGCACAACTGTCTGCACCTGCATTTCGGCTCTGTCCTGCAGAAGTTCCGCTGCAGCGTACAAACGCCACTTCGTCGATGACCTGCTCTGTTTCTCTGCCTAAGGCCTCTGCTATCTTGTCTGCATCATCCTGTGAACAGGCAGAGCATAAATTTACCGCTCCCCCGGAAGCTATAGCCTCGGCGCAGGCTTCACAGGTTTCAAATCCGCATCCGCCGTAGCCGCCGCAGTCTCCACCGGGCAGTACCTTTAGAATTTCTTTTATCATCGCTACCTCCAGTATTTATGTATTGCATAGTTTGTGTGTATGTGTTTTGTGTTCTGTATACAGTGTATTGTACTACTTTTTTTGAAATAATCAACACTTTTTGATAATGTTTTAACAAAAAAACAAAACGCCTAAAATCCTTAGAATTTCAAACGTTTTCTGTATATTCCAATTATGAATTGTAGGTATAAATTAATTTTTGTACTGGTTTTAATACATAATTATGTCTTTTTTTTAACAATTCATGTTTTTTTGTTTACATGCTGCATAAATCAATAAATGCCTCCTTGACCGGTGACATCCATTTGCGCCTGTCATATATGACCTGAAGATAAAGCTCCGCTTCAAAGTCGTCCACATATATCTCACTGATACTGCCCTGCTTCAGATAACCGGAAATGCAGTATTCGGGCAGAAGCGATATTCCCATATCCTTGCTTACAAAATCAATTATCGCCATGGTGTCCCCTATGTCAAGGTTCCAGTTAAGCTCAATATCTCTGGCCTCTATGAAGTCATCTATTACCTTTCTGTAGGTGCAGCCTTTTTCTGTGAGTATAAAATTCTCTCTGCCAAGTTCTGCAAGCTCTACATGTTTCCCCGAAAAGCTGTTGCTGTTTCCAGCAAAAAACAGCAGAGGCTCTCTTATCTTTACGGGACATTCCCAGTTGTCGCTGTAAACTTGCCTGTCATATATGACTATGACATCCAGCATGCCTTTTTTGAGCATATCCATAAGCTCCACTGTTGTGGCTATTTTTACAATAAGTTTTGCCTCCGGATATTTCCTTACAAACTGCTCTATAATCTCTTTGTAGTAAAAGGAAGCCACAGACTCAATCATTCCCACTGTAAGCATACCCTTTATTTCTGATTTTCCTTTCATTGCAGAGCGCGCCTCCGCTTCTGTCTTGACAATACTGTAGGCATAATTCATAAATTCCCTGCCCTTTTCTGAAAGCTCAATTCTCTTGCCTGTCCTGTTAAAAAGCGGCACTCCCAGCTCATCCTCAAGCTGCTTTATCTGCAGGGTTACAGTTCCCTGCGAATACCCGAGTTCCTCTGCTGTTTTAGTGAAATTTCCTGTTTCCGCTGCTTTAATAAAGGTTTTAATATTCCTTATTTCCATACCTGCTCCTTATTTAATATTTTAATATGCTAATTCATATCTTTTAATTTTACTAATTTACATAAATATATTAATATAATTATATACAAAAAACAATATCGCAGGAGAATATTTATATGAGTAACACAACAATGGACAAAATAAACGGCAGACCTTACGGACTAAGAATACTGTACGCAGCTCTGGGACTGTTTGTATTCGCTTTCGGCGTATACCTTACAATACAGGCAAACGTGGGTCTTGCGCCGTGGGACGCTTTCAGTATGGGCGTAAGCTATCATATTCCCCTTACATACGGCGACATTGTAACCCTTACAGGGTTTGTAATTCTGGCAATAGACCTGCTTCTCAAAGAAAAAATCGGGCTGGGCAGTATCCTTGATGTATGTATTGTAGGCAAGTCCGTAGACCTGTTTACATGGCTTGATATAGTGCCGCAGCTTCATAACATATGGACAGGTATTCTGGTGCTTCTTGCAGGACTTGCAATCGAGGCATTTGCAATGGGCATATATATGGCGCAGGGACTTTCCTGCGGACCGAGAGATGCTCTGCTTGTCGCTATGGGCAAAAGACTTAAGAAATTCCCTATCGGCGCAGTGAAAATGATAATAGACGGCTTTGCAGTTGCCATAGGCTTCATTCTCGGAGCCAAGGTTGGAATAGGCACTGTGGTTGCCGTATTCGGTATGGGATTTATACTGCAGGGCGCATTTAAAGTTATGAGCTTTGATGCAACAGCAGTTACACACGAAAGTATAATCGGGACATTTAACAGACTCAGGAGAAAAAATGCAAACTAAAGGTAACGGTAAAATATATTTCTTAATGGTAATAGCGGCGCTGGTGTGGTCAGGCGCATTTATCGCGGGTAAATTCGCAGTTCCCTATGTGCCTGCCTTTACTCTGACTTTCCTGAGGTTTCTGATAGCTTCAATAGTGCTTTATCCTGTCATGAAGCTGTATAACAGATCTCACCCTGAGGATAATTTCAGACTGATAAAAAAATATATACCGCTGTTTCTTTTTAACGGCATTGTCGGTATGGCAGGCTATCATGTGCTGTTTTTTACGGCTCTCAAATATACGACAGCTATAAATTCAAGTATAATAGGGGCTATGAACCCTATAGTCACAACAGTTATAGCCGCAATATTCATAAGACAGAAAACTCCTCCTATGCAGATTGCAGGCATTCTGCTTTCCTTTACCGGAGTGGTTCTGACAATAACAGGAGGCAATCTCAGTATCCTCGCCTCATTTGATTTCAACAGAGGCGATATGTTTATGGCAGCTGCAGTTATATGCTGGGCCTCCTATGCTGTAATGAGCAGAGTTAAGGGAGCCGATGTGCCGCCTCTTGCTCTCACCTTTTACAGCTTTGTATTCTGCACCATAGCTCTCGTACCGTTTGTGATATGGGAGCACCCATGGGCACTTGAAAAAATACCTGCATCTGCAATACTTTCAATAGTATTTATGGCGGTATTCTCATCGGTTATAGGGTATATGCTTCAGCAGATAGCTATTAAAAAAATCGGAGCTTCCAAAAGCTCCATATTCGTAAACCTTGTTCCTGTATTTTCGATAATTCTTTCGGTAACCATACTGGGCGAGGAGCTTATGCCGGTCAAGATATTCACTTCGCTTCTAATTATCGCCGGAGTATGCATATGTCAGCTCGCAGGCGGCGGAAGCAGGGAAAAATAAATTTCATAATAACAGACAAAACAGCCGTCGGAATTACTCTGCCGGCTGTTTTGCTGTTATCTGTTATCTTTAATCTTCTTTTCGCTTACCGCTCTGACTTCATCTCTCAGGCTGTTTATGTACTCGTTAAAGCTGCACTCCTCTATGCCGTAGGTCAGCTGCAAATCATATTCAAGAGGCAGCCATGTGGAAATATCTGCTTCATTGTGCTGTATCACAGCCTCCAGCTTGTCAAGTGCCTTGTAGAGCTTTGCCTCAGGTGTTTTAAGCTCGTTCATTTCTCTGTACATTTCACCAAGCTGCTGCTTCCAGTATTCCGGCAGCTTATTTACAAATCCGGATACCGCGCTGTCCTCGGCGGCCTCGTCGCTGTCTGTTTTTTCAAATGACGGTATATCACCTGTGATAGCTTCTCCTAAATCGTGTATCAGGCACATTTTAATTACCTTGTCTGTGTCTGTTTCAGGCACCTCATCGCTTACCATATATGCCATAAGCGCAAGTCTGAAACTGTGCTCCGCCACGCTTTCGTGCCTGCCTGAGCTTGTATAGGAATGTCTTGTATTGCATTTGAGTTTTTCTGCCATTGCCAGAAATTCAAGCAGTTCTGCCGGTTTCATTTCTTGTACTCCTTACATCTGTATCTTCTTTTGCCTGCGCTTTTTTTGCCGTATTCTATGGCTTCTGTCGGACATTCGCATATGCACGCCATGCAGTGCGTACATTCTCTGCCCCACTGCGGCCTGTTGTCTATAAAGCTGAGTCTTATGTTGTCAAGAGGGCACAGCTTTTCGCATCTGCCGCAGCCTGTGCATTTGTCGTCTGCATAAAAGGCTGTGGTCCTTACTGCAAAGTTTCTGAAAAGCGTATTTATAAAGCCGCTTTTGCATTTATCTGTAAAGCGGGTGTTTCTCTCGTCAAAATCAAGGTTTATCTTGACCTTTTCGGCTGCTGCGTCCATATCTCCGTAAGCCTGCTCTATGATTTTTTCAGACTCCGCTTCATCCGGCACATTAAACATTGCAATATAGTTTTCGGGCATAATTATCTCGAAAACTCCCCTGTAATTAAATTCCTTGCGGCTGCACAGCTTTCTGATGCGCTTTTCGGGCGCCCCTATATCGCTTCCGCAGTTCATTACAAAGTATGCTTCTTTACTTCCCTCAAACTCTGAGGACAGTATAAACTCCTCAAAAGCACGGGGAAGCTGCCACCCGTAAGTCGGCGCAACAAACACATACGGCTTTTGTGATGAAAAACTGCCGCCCGAATATTTCCTGATATATTCCCTGCTGTCTGTAATCTCGTCCTCCAGTTTGTCCCCAAGCATATCAGCTATATATTTGCTGTTGCCTGTACCTGTGAAATATATAATCATAAGTTATCTCCCCTTTTGTATTGAGCTGATGTAATCCCCTCACACCATCTTTTTGGGGTCTACATATTCTCTGAATTCTTCCTTTGTAAGTATGCCCAGCGCTGTCGCAGCCTCCTCCAGTGAGGTGTTGCTGCTGTAGGCATACTTGGCAATCTGCGCCGCCTTATCATACCCTATAACCTTGTTTAAGGCAGTTACAAGCATAAGTGAATCTGCCATATTGTCTGCCACCTTATTCTCGTTTACCGTTATTCCCTTTGCGCAGTTTATATTAAATGAGTTTATAGCATCTGCAAGAAGCCTGATGCTTCTTATCATATTAAAGGCTATAAGGGGCATATATACATTGAGCTGGAAGTTACCCTGTGAGGCTGCTATTCCCACTGTAACATCATTGCCCATAACCTCGGCGCATACCATTGTAAGAGCCTCGCACTGAGTAGGATTAACCTTGCCCGGCATTATGGAGCTTCCCGGCTCATTGGCAGGAATTATAAGCTCTCCTATGCCGCATCTCGGACCTGAAGCATACCACCTGACATCATTGGCAATCTTCATAAGATCGCATGCGAGGGCTTTCATTGCGCTATGGCATACAGCCACTGCATCTTTAAATGCAAGTCCGTAAAATTTATCTCCGGAGGCCTTAAATTCTCTGCCTGTAAGCTCTGATATTTCAGCCGCCATTGCAGTGTCAAAACCTTTCGGCGCATTCAGTCCCGTACCTACGGCCGTACCGCCTATCGGTATGTTTTTAAGCTCTGTAAGGCTGTTTTTTATTGCTTCATGGGATTTTTCCATTGCATACTGCCAGCCCGCAAATTCCTGTCCGAATGTCAGCGGTGTAGCGTCCTGTAGATGAGTTCTTCCCGTCTTTATAACCTGCCTGTATCTGCCTGAAAGCTCACCGAAAGTATTCGCAAGAGCCTTTATCTCAGGCAGAAGTCTTCTCTCTGCTTCGATGACGCAGGCAATGTGAATAGCCGACGGAAATACATCGTTTGAGCTTTGGGACATATTGACGTGGTCGTTGGGGTGAGCCCTGCCCTCTGTCAGATGAGATATGACCTCATTGACATTCATATTGGTCTGGGTGCCGCTTCCGGTCTGCCACACTGAAAGCGGGAACTGGTCATCAAGCCCGCCTGCAAGAATTTTATCACAGGCCTCTGTAACCGACTGTGATATTTCCCCGCTCATATTACCCATACGAAAGTTTACGGCTGTCGCCGCACGCTTTATTATCGTAATCGCCCTGATTATCTCTATAGGCATTTTTTCGGTGCCTATTTTGAAGTTCTCAAAGCTTCTCTGTGTCTGCGCTCCCCACAGCTTATCGCTGTCTACAAGGATTTCTCCTATTGAATCTTTTTCTATTCTCTGTTTCATCTATCTGTTTCTCCACGCATCTGCCACTGCTCCTGCTACAGCCGCCGCAATGCCGTCCTCAAAGGCGTCAGGCAGAATTCTGTCCGCCGACAGTCTATCCTCTCCCACAAAATCAGCAAGGGCGTAGGCTGCCGCAACTTTCATTTCCTCTGTTATTCTCTCTGCCTTTGCATCGAGCGCTCCTCTGAATATTCCCGGAAACGCCATTACATTGTTTATCTGGTTTCCGAAATCGGATCTGCCTGTACCGACTACTGCGGCTCCCGCATTCTTTGCAAGCTGCGGCATAATTTCAGGCTCCGGATTTGCCATGGCAAACACTATCGGTCCGTCAGCCATTGTTTTTATCATATCCTCTGTCAATATTCCCGGCGCAGATACACCTATAAATACATCTCTGCCGCAAAGACCGCCAGCCATACTTCCGCTGATATTGTCACGATTGGTTATCTCAAGAAGCTCTTTCTGGGCTTCATTAAGAGTCAGCTCTGTCGACAGGATACCGTCTATTCCGCATACCAGTATATCTCTGATGCCCAGTGAACAAAGCATTCTCGTAATCGCCGTGCCTGCCGCTCCGTCTCCTGAAACCAGCACTTTGATGTCTTTGAGGTTTCTGCCTGTAACCTTGCAGGCATTGATAAGAGCCGCCGAAACCACAACTGCAGTACCATGCTGGTCGTCATGAAATACAGGAATCGGAAGCAGCTCCTGAAGCCGTCTTTCGATTTCAAAGCATCTTGGCGCAGATATATCCTCTAAGTTGATGCCGCCAAAGGTAGCGGACATATTCTTAACTATATTTATTATTTCCTCTGTGTCCTGTGTATCAAGGCATATAGGAACCGCGTCTATATCTGCAAATTCCTTGAACAGTACGGCCTTGCCCTCCATAACGGGTATCGCAGCCTCCGCACCTATATTGCCAAGGCCAAGCACCGCGGAGCCGTCACTTATGACAGCTACAGTATTGCCCTTGGAGGTATATTTATATACGTCCTCTTTGTTGTTTTTAATTTCAAGGCAGGGCTGTGCAACTCCCGGCGTATATGCCAGCGCAAGCTCCTGTCTTCCTGTAACGGCAACCTTGCTTTTCATTGCCCATTTGCCTTTAGTTTTTGCATGTAATTTCAGTGACTCACTGTAATAATCCATAATCAGTCCACCTTTATCATTTTGTTATGTAAATTCTGCATCTTCACATCAAGCGCCGCGCTCTCCTCTGCGCACTGCTTGAGCTCTGCCATAATCTCATCTGTACATTCAATCTCTTTTTTGTATTTGAGCTTGTGCTCAAGGCTGGCCCAGAAGTCCATGGCTATGGTCCTGAGCTGTATCTCAACATTCATAAGCCTTGTTTCGCCTGCCAGAAATATAGGGATTGATACGATAAGATGAAGGCTTCTGTAACCGTTTGCCTTAGGACTATCTATGTAGTCTTTCCTTTCGACAAGCACTACGTCGTCCTGCCTTAAAAGATGCTCCTCGAGAAAATATACGTCTTTTAAAAACGAGCATATTACTCTGACACCTGCAATATCAAACATCTGCTCCTCAAGAGCCTTTGGATCAAAAGGAATACCCCTCCTGATCATTTTTTCAATGATGCTTTCGGGTGTTTTGAGCCTTGTCTTGATGCTCTCTATAGGATTTCTGTCGTGCTGCAGCGACATATTTTCGTTGAGGACCTTGAGCTTTGTTTCAATTTCCATCATGGCGCATTTGTAATACGACATTATTTTTCGAAACTCGCGTCCCGACCTTATAACGTCCTCGAGTTCCTCCATGGAAAACTTCTCAAGCATTGCCTCTATCGGTTTTAATTCTTTGTCCATAAGTTCCCTTTCTTTTCTAATCAAAAATACCCCATCTGTTTATTTTACCACGATATGTCCTGTATTGCCATATCCGCCGGTTAATCTCCTTAATATATTATACGGCTCACACTGCCCGGCAGGCAAGTGAGATTTTCGTGAAATATATTGCGCACACAAAACCGCCTGCCACATGACAGACGGTTCTGTTTATATAGGGTTTGATTTATTTTTCGTTGTTTACAACTGCCTGAGCTGCTGCAAGTCTTGCGATAGGAACTCTGAACGGTGAGCAGGATACATAGTTTAATCCTGTTCTGTAGCAGAAATCTATAGTCTTAGGATCTCCGCCGTGTTCTCCGCAGATACCAAGCTTGATGTTAGGTCTTGTTTCCTTACCAAGCTCTACAGCCATTTTGACAAGTTTGCCAACGCCTACCTGGTCAAGCTGCTGGAACGGATCTTCCTCGAAGATGTTCTTGTTTCTGTATTCCTTGATGATAGCGCCTGTATCGTCTCTTGAGAAACCGAATGTCATCTGAGTAAGGTCGTTTGTGCCGAATGAGAAGAATTCTGCTTCTTCTGCGATTTCATCAGCTGTAAGTGCAGCTCTTGGAATTTCGATCATAGTACCTACAAGATACTTGAAGCTTACTCCCTCTCTTGCGAATACTTCGTCAATCTTCTTAGTTACTGTTTTCTTAACGTCTGCAAGCTCTGCCTTTGATCCTACCAGCGGAATCATAATTTCAGGTACGATATCGTATCCCTTTTCTTTTCTTACTTCGATTGCAGCCATAATTATAGCTTCTGCCTGCATCTCAGCGATTTCAGGGAATGTTACTGCAAGACGGCATCCTCTGTGACCCAGCATAGGGTTGAACTCATGAAGCTCTTCTGCTTTCTTTGCAAGCTTTTCATAAGGCACATTGATTGTCTTTGCAAGCTCGTGAAGTTCTTCGTCTGTGTGAGGAATGAACTCATGTAGAGGAGGGTCAAGAAGTCTGATAGTTACAGGTCTTTCTTCCATTACCTCGTAGATGCCCTTGAAGTCGCCTTTCTGATAAGGAAGCAGGAATGCAAGAGCTTCTCTTCTTTCTTCTTCTGTGTCTGCCATAATCATTCTTCTGATTGCAGGAATTCTTTCCTCTTCGAAGAACATGTGCTCTGTTCTGCAAAGTCCGATACCCTCTGCACCGAATTCTACAGCCTGTTTTGCATCTCTAGGGTTGTCCGCATTTGTTCTGACCTTTAATGTTCTGATTTCATCAGCCCATTTCATGATAGTTCCGAAGTCGCCTGAAAGTTCGGGAGCCTTTGTTGCAACAAGTCCCTTGTATACGCTTCCGTCTGTACCGTTGAGTGATATATAGTCGCCCTCTTTAAAAGTATATCCTGCAACTTCTAAAGTCTTGCCTTCTTCGTTTACTTTAATTTCTGAGCAGCCTGATACGCAGCACTTACCCATACCTCTTGCTACTACCGCAGCGTGTGAAGTCATTCCGCCTCTTGCAGTAAGTATGCCCTCTGCAGCTACCATGCCTGCAAGGTCCTCAGGTGATGTTTCAAGTCTTACAAGAACTGCTTTTTCGCCGTTTGCAGCAGCTTCTACAGCGTCTGCAGCGTTGAAGTAGATCTTACCTGCAGCAGCGCCCGGTGATGCAGCAAGACCTCTTGTGAGGATTTCTGCCTTTTTAACTTCGTCTGCATCAAATGTAGGGTGAAGAAGCTGATCTATCTGACCCGGTTCAAGTCTTGTAACAGCTGTTCTCTTATCGATAAGGCCCTCGTTTTCCATATCAACCGCAATCTTTACAGCAGCAGCAGCTGTTCTCTTGCCGTTTCTTGTCTGGAGCATAAACAGCTTGTTTCTTTCAACTGTAAATTCCATATCCTGCATGTCGCAGTAGTGTTTTTCGAGGATTTCAGCAATTCTTGTGAAGTCTTTGTATACTTCAGGGAATGCCTGTTCCATTTCAGCTATAGGCTGAGGTGTTCTGATACCTGCAACTACGTCTTCGCCCTGTGCGTTTACAAGGAATTCTCCGAAGATGTTGTTTTCACCGTTTGCAGGGTTTCTTGTGAATGCTACACCTGTTCCTGATGTGTCACCCATATTACCGAATACCATTGACTGTACGTTTACCGCTGTACCCAGGTTTCCGGGGATATTGTTGAGCTGTCTGTAAAGTATAGCTCTTTCGTTGTTCCATGATCTGAATACTGCCATTACAGCTTCCATAAGCTGATCTTTAGGGTTCTGAGGGAAATCTCTTCCCATTTCGTTCTTTACTAATATTTTATAGTCCGCAATGATTGCCTTGAGGTCCTCTGTTGTAAGGTCAACGTCATATTTGCAGCCTTTTTCTTCTTTTTTGGCATCAAATATAGCATCGAACTTAGTCTTAGGGATTTCCATTACAACGTCACCGAACATCTGGATAAATCTTCTGTAGCTATCGTATGCAAATCTTTCGTTTTCTGTAAGGTTTGCAAGACCTACAACCGCATCGTCATTAAGACCGAGGTTTAAGATTGTATCCATCATACCCGGCATTGAGAATACAGCACCTGAACGTACTGAAACCAGTAATGGATTGTCTACGCTGCCAAACTTTTTGCCTGTAACGTTTTCAAGCTCTGCAAGATGTTCATAAATCTCATCGATTGTAGCATCGCTTATTTTTCTGCCCTCTTCGTAGTAGTTGTTACAAGCTTCTGTAGTAACAGTGAAACCAAAAGGAACCGGGAGGCCAATCTTTGTCATTTCTGCAAGGTTAGCGCCTTTTCCGCCTAGAAGGCTTCTCATATCTTTTGAGCCTTCATTAAATGAATAAACAAACTTTGACATAACATTTAATCTCCTTTTCAATTAAAATACTAGTCTTTCTTCTATATAGTTTCGAACCTGTTCAACAGGAATACGAACCTGCTCCATTGTGTCTCTGTCTCTTACAGTGACACATCCGTCGGTTTCTGTATCAAAGTCAACGCAGATACAGAACGGCGTACCAATCTCATCCTCACGGCGATATCTCTTACCTATTGAGCCTGCAGCGTCGTAGTCAACCATAAAGTACTTTGAAAGCTCTTCGTGGATAGGCTCTGCAACATCTGACAGCTTCTTTGCAAGCGGAAGCACAGCCGCCTTAAACGGCGCCAGCGCAGGGTGGAATCTCATAACAACTCTTGTGTCTTCTTTGCCTTTGGCATCTGTCAGTGTTTCTTCGTCATAGGCTTCAACCAGAAATGCAAGCGCAACTCTGTCTGCTCCAAGTGACGGTTCTATGCAGTAAGGTATATATTTTTCACCTGTTTCGGAATCAACGTAATTCATTTCCTGCCCTGAATGCTCACTGTGCTGTCTTAAGTCGAAGTCGGTTCTGTCTGCAATGCCCCACAGCTCGCCCCAGCCAAACGGGAACAGATATTCAATATCTGTTGTAGCGTTACTGTAGTGTGACAGCTCCTCCTGCTCGTGATCTCTGAGCTTGATATGCTCTTCGCTCATACCAAGTGATCTCAGGAAGTTTGCACAGTAGTCTTTCCAGTAAGCAAACCATTCAAGGTCAGTTCCGGGCTTACAGAAGAATTCAAGCTCCATCTGCTCAAACTCTCTTGTTCTGAAAGTGAAGTTGCCCGGTGTTATTTCGTTTCTGAATGATTTACCAACCTGAGCAATACCGAACGGAATTTTTTTTCTTGCAGCTCTCTGCACGTTTTTGAAGTTTACAAATATGCCCTGCGCAGTTTCAGGTCTGAGATAGATCTCTGACTTTGAATCCTCGGTTACGCCCTGGAATGTCTTGAACATAAGGTTAAACTGTCTGATTGACGTAAAGTTGCTTTTGCCGCATTCAGGACACACTATGCCTTTTTCGGTTATAAAGCTTTCGAGCTTCTCGTTTGACCAGCCGTCAACCGTAACGTCGTCTATACCGTTTTCGTGCAGATAATCCTCTATAAGTTTGTCTGCTCTGAATCTTGCCTTGCACTCCTTGCAGTCGATAAGCGGATCTGCAAAGCCGCCGACGTGACCTGAGGCAACCCATGTCTGAGGGTTCATAAGAATGGCAGCGTCAAGACCTACATTGTACTTTGACTCCTGTACGAATTTCTTCCACCACGCTTTTTTGACATTGTTTTTGAATTCAACTCCAAGCGGACCGTAATCCCATGTGTTTGCAAGTCCTCCGTAAATATCAGAACCCGGGAATATAAATCCTCTGTTCTTACATAGGGCTACGATTTTTTCCATTGTTACTGCTCTGTCCATCTTTAAAAAATACCTGCTTTCCTTTATTCTGTCTTGTCTGTAATATCAACGATTTTAACTGCGCTGTCCAGTTCTTCTGCTATTTCCTCCTCGACAGCATCGGCAGCCTCCTCTATATCCTCTGCAATATTGATTGCAAAATCTTCTTTGGATTCCTTAACTGCGTCGATTCTTGTCTTTGCGGCCTCTGCCATATCCTTGGCCTTGTCCCTGACAGTCTCTATAGTTTCATCAAGATTGGCCTCTGCTGCCTTTGTCTTCATGGTTTCGTATAAATCAGCGCCCTTGTCTACGGCCTTTTCTGTCAGATCCTTTGCCTTGTCCTTGACATTTGCAAAGGTTTCATCGAGATTTTTTTCGACTGCCTTGGCCTTGGCTGCCTCATATATATCCGCGCTCTTGTTTTTGACTCCCTCAAATACAACTGCGCTTTTTTCGACAACATCGTCAAATTTATCGTTTGCCATTTCGCTTACGTCAATCACACTGCCGTCGTCCTTGACAACTTCGATAGTGCATTTGAAGCCGAATGTGGCCGCTGTGGCAATTATAATTGCAAAAGGCGCAATCAGAGTGCTTACGATACCTACATTGATAGGAACGTTGAGCATAACCTCTCCGTCTTTTTTGACTACTATCTTTGAAACATTGCCTTTTCTGACAAGCTCTTTAATCTTGGCAAGTATCTCCTCGCCTTTTTTGCCAAAGCTCTTAGATGTTTTTTCGTCTATTGATTCTTCGATTGCAATTATTGCATCAACAACGCTTCCCTCTGATTTCTCAAGAGCCTCTTTTGCCTCTTTGTAGCTTACTCCGGTTCTGTCTTTAACCAGTTCAATCTTCTCTAATGTAATCTCCATACTGTTACCTCCTGATACTCTCCTCAATGAAAGACTCGCTTTTGAGTCTGCCTACATCGAGATGATAAGAAATATATTTTTTTATTATTTCCTCTATCTGATCCAGTATCGGTTTCTGTAATGCCAGATTTTTAAAATCAGAAAGAGGTTTTTTTACAAAGTACCTTAATATACCTACTATATCAAACTTGATTGTATAAATCAATCCGTCATCATCATTATTTGCTGTATTTTGATAACATTTTTTACATAGCAGGCCTCCGTCAGGTATACTGAATACAACAGGTTCGGACTTTTCCCCGCATTGTATACAGCATTCAAGCTCAGGCATAATGCCCAGTATCTTTAAAACCTTAATCTGATATGCCAGCACCAGCGTTTCAAATCTGCTTTCTCTTTTTTCAAGCTCGGAAAAAAATTCACAGATAAGCTTCATTACCGCAGGCTGCGGCTGCTCGTAAGGCACTATTTTTTCGGTAAATTCGAGCACATACGATGCGGCCATATACTTGTCCACATCTTCGCCCAGCCCGTAGAAGCTTCTGATTGTTTCGGCGCTGTCGATGTTATATGCGTCTCTGCTTTTGAATATCTGATATCTGCCGTAGGTAAAAGGTCTCATGGCAAGGGCCGATTTGTTTTTGCCGCCCTCGTTTATGCGGCTTCCCGCGCTTATCTTGCCGTATCTTGCAGACAGAAGCACAATCATACGCCTGCCGCCCACTGTTTTTATCTGTTTTAAAACTATGCCCTCGGTTTCAAACTTCATTTCTGGTCCCTGTATCCGAAATTGGAAAGCGCAAAGTCGCTGTCACGCCAGTTTTCTCTGACCTTTACCCAGAGCTGGAGAAAAACTTTGGTGCCTATAAGGGCTTCTATCTCTTCTCTGGCGCTTTTGCCTATTCCCTTTAGCTTCTTGCCGTCCCTGCCTATGATTATTCCCTTGTGGGATTTCTTTTCGCAGTATATGACTGCGCCTATTCTGGTGAGTCTGCCCTCCTCCTCGTAGCTTTCGATTTCAACGGCCACTCCGTGAGGCACTTCGTCCTTGAGATAAAGCAGCAGCTTTTCTCTGATTATCTCGCTTACTATAAATCTCTCCGGGTGATCTGTTATCATATCCTCAGGGAAGTACATAGGTCCCTCATCTACCATACCCTCAAGCATTGAAAGCAGCTCGCCGACATTAGTCTGATTAAGCGCCGAAGTCCCTATTATATGTTCAAATACTCCCATGCTGTCATAGGCCTCATATATTCTGCCGTACTTGTCCGGATCCATTGTATCCATTTTGTTTATGACAAGGACTTTGGGAGTGTCTGTTTCCTTAAGCATATCTGCAATGTATCTGTCTCCGGGTCCCTTGTCGATTTCATCATCTACAAGGAAGAGTATCACATCAACCTCTCTGAATGTGCTTATGGCTGTTTCGGTCATAAAGTTTCCCAGCTTGTTTCTTGCCTTGTGTATTCCCGGCGTGTCTATGAATATGAACTGAACACCGTCGCCACTCTCATCAAGGTTTGTATATATGCCTCTGATACTGTTCCTTGTGGTCTGGGGCTTGTCCGTTGTTATTGCGATTTTTTCTCCGAGTATTGAATTAAGCAGTGTGGATTTGCCCACATTGGGTCTGCCTACAATTCCTATAAATCCTGATTTCAAATTATTCCTCCAGTCTGAAGCCCTTAGGCAGCAGCTCTCTTAATGATACTGCTTCCAGATGCTCCTCATCCGTTCCCGAAACCACCTTGAGATCCGGTGCAAATTCATACATAAACTGTCTGCATATGCCGCATGGCCAGCCGTCCTGCTTTGCGGTGGCTATAACTATGCGGTCAAATTCTCTCTCGCCCTCCGAGATGGCTTTAACCATGGCGGTTCTTTCCGCGCAGATTGTCGCTCCGAATGATGAGTTTTCGATGTTTACACCTGAATAAACTCTGCCGCTTTTTCCTACAAGCATTGCGCTTACAGGAAATTTCGAAAACGGGCAGTATGAGTTTTTGAGGTTTTCCTTTGCCTTTTTGTACAGGTCTATGTCTAACTGTTCTACTTTCATACTTACCTCCCAAGGTCTATCCTGTTCATTACAGCTTCTTCTTTTTGTCTCATTATCTGCTTTTCGTCCTCTTCCATATGGTCATAACCCATAAGGTGAAGCAGGCTGTGAGTGAAAAGATATATTATTTCTCTTTCGGGGCTGTGACCGAATTCCTCTGCCTGAAGCATTGCCTTTTCGGTGCAGATAACCACATCTCCCATAATTATCTCCCCGGTTTCAGGGAACTCGTCCTTGCTCTCAAACTGAGGGAAAGACAGAACATCTGTAACAGAGTCTGTGTCCCTGTATTCCCTGTTGAGCTGCTGTATTTCCTCCATATCCACAAATGTAAGGCTTATCTCTGCCAGATTGCTGTCCACTTTCTCCAGCTCAAGGCATACCTTTGCGGCTTCTTCTATTTTGTTCATCATCGCCTGCTTAGGCAGGTTTTCTCCGTCTACTGTTATATTCATCTGTTACTCTTCCTTTGGTGGATTTTTTTCGTAATATTTATCGTATGCGTTAATTATCTTCTTTACCAGCTCGTGACGCACCACGTCTGTGTCCTTGAGGAAACAGAAATCAATATCGTCTACGCCCTTGAGAACTCTTACGGCCTCTGTCAGTCCTGAGGTCTTGCCTCTCGGCAGGTCTATCTGTGTGACATCGCCTGTGACAACCACCCTGGAGCCAAAGCCCATTCGTGTCAGAAACATTTTCATCTGCTCTCTTGTGGTGTTCTGGGCCTCATCGAGAATTATGAAGGAGTTGTCAAGGGTACGGCCTCTCATATATGCCAGCGGCACAACCTCTATTACTTCTTTTTCTTTGAGTCTAAGCGCTGTGTCTCTGCCCAGTATGTCATAAAGCGCGTCATAAAGAGGTCTCAGATACGGGTCAACCTTATCCTGAAGATCTCCCGGCAGAAATCCCAGCCTCTCGCCTGCTTCAACCGCAGGTCTTGCAAGGATTATCTTCTGTACGTCTTTTTTCTTGAAAGCGTTTACCGCCATTGCCACTGCAAGATATGTCTTGCCTGTACCTGCGGGCCCGATTCCGAATACCACGTCTTTGTTTCGCATGCTTCTGATGTAGTATTTCTGCCCCAGCGTTTTGGGTTTAAGCGGTTTGCCCATATGAGTATAGCACACTATGTCCTTGTCCATATGGCTCTCTGCATAGGATATTCCCTGTTTGCACAGGTCTATAATATATGTTACTTTCTGTATATCAAGCTTCTCTCCTTTTCTGATAAGGGTCATAAGCTCGTTTATTACTTTTTCTGCGGTTTCAAGCTTGTCGCCTTTGATTGTGAGCATATTGTCTCTCTGTATAATAACCACGCCCAGATGCTCTTCAATGAGCTTGAGGTTGCAGTCCAGATTGCCGAACAGTTCTCCTCTGTCAAAGGTGTCCTCAATTATAATTGCTTTTGCTGTGTTGTTTAAGCTTTGTGTCACTAGCTGTTATCTCCTCTTCTTTACCTATTTTCTGTCTTACTTCCAGTTGCACATATATAACTATTATATTTTCTTCTGATGAAAATTTCAAACTTTTATTAATAATTTGTGCATCTTCCGGAAGATTTTCTTTTATTTCCGCTCTGAGCTTGGCTTCCGCGGCCTTTTTTATATCCTCTTTTGATCGTTTGTGCTTTTTAAGCTGTATTTCATTTATCCTGCCCACTTCTATTTTAACGGGAATTATTGTGCTTTTTAATGTTTTAAAGGCTTCTCTCTGTGATATTTTAAAGCTTCCTGTAATATTCTCCGATGAAAATGTCATATCCCCAAGCCTTATATTTATATACGGTATGAATTTACCTGTATTTTCTTTTATGTATTCTTGTTTTTCTTCATAAAAAATATACTCGCAGGGTCTTACGCCTGTCACCTCGCCCTCGGCATGAACATAGTATTCCTTTATTTTTTCGGCAGGTGTGCCGTAGGCTGTGCTTTCCATAGGTACTTTGCCCGATATGAGTACCTTGCCTTTTTTGACATACTGCCCCTCTCTGACGTTTCTTTCCCCATTATACACTTTAATTGTGTCGATATAGCAATCGGTATCTGAAACTATATTGCAGGGCTTTGTGTTTTTGACCTTTTCGATTTCTCTGTATTCCGCTTCCACTATGTCGACTATTGCTTTTCGCCCCTCATATTTAACGGATATATATGTGATGTTATCGGACATCGAAAACACCGCCAGCTTTATATCCGAAGTGTCCGGGTTTATCCTCGCTCCCTCGTAAAGTCCCGCTTCTGCAAGGGTCTGTCTGATGTCTTTCTCGCTGATGCTTTCGTATCCCGTAACCTCTATTTCAGCTACAAACAGGCTCTGATAGAATATGAGGAATGCAAATATGCCTATTCCGATTATCGTCGTTTTTCGTTTCCATATATATTTTAAAACAGGCGTATAGCCTTTTGATGAAATAACTGTTATCCTGTATCTGCTGCCTGCCGCCTGCCTGAGTTTGTCAAGGTCTATCGCCTTTATTACGGCCTCTACCCTGGTATCATCTATGTATATAAGGTTTTTAAATCTGATATGCTGCTTCATACATACCGATATGAGCCGGTTTATTTCAAAGCCGTCAATCCGTACTGTTTTCCTGTGTGCCAAAAAACTGTATTTTTTCCACCTCACCTGCAACCTGCACCCTCTCTTCTTCAATCTCTTGTATTTTCAGTCCGCTTCCGTTTACCGAAACAAATCTCTGTCCGCAGGAAACGGTCAGCTCGCTGTCTGAAAGCAGTATTATCTGCTTGACATTATCTATTATAACTGTGTTGCCGCCGTACAATATTCTCGGCAGGTTCACATTAAAATCAAAAATCATTTCATCAAGTATTGCGCCCATTAAACTCACCTCGTTTAATTTTATGTAATAAAAAACA
The DNA here is from genome assembly GCA_934256595.1 of uncultured Clostridia bacterium. Taxonomy (GTDB): domain Bacteria; phylum Bacillota; class Clostridia; order Peptostreptococcales; family Anaerovoracaceae; genus UMGS973. The sequence goes on along the minus strand of CAKQOW010000008.1, from coordinate 6,194 downwards.
GGATAGACTAATTTCTATCCTGTTTATATTCTATGCAAGAAATTCTTCGATGACTTTGCGTACATCGTTTCCGTCTGCAACGCCTTTGACCTTGCCCATAACGGCTCCCATGAGCTTGCCCATGTTCTGCCTGCCGCCTTCGATGCCCAGATCTGCCGCAGTGGTTTTAACTATATCTCTGATTTCATCAGCGCCAAGCTGTGCAGGGAGATATTTCTGTAAAACCTCGATTTCCTGTTTATATGCATCTGCCAAGTCCATTCTGCCGGCTTTCTCAAAATCAGAAAGTGCATCTTTTCTCATCTTTACCTGCTTTGCAAGTATTGCAACGATGCCTTCGTCATCAAGTTCTTTACGGTTGTCTATCTCATACTGCTTGACCGCAGCACGAGCAAAACTTATTGTGTTTTTTCTGACTTCATCTTTTGCTTTCATAGCATCTTTGAAATCAGCCATAAGCTGTTCTTTTAGTGACAATTCAATTCACCTCTAATCTGTACTGCTTTAGTATTTCTTAGCCTTTTTTCTTGCAGCTTCAGATTTCTTCTTTCTCTTTACGCTAGGCTTTTCGTAATGTTCTCTTTTTCTTACTTCTGCCATAACGCCATCTCTTGCGCAAGAACGCTTAAATCTTTTTAAAGCGCTTTCAAGACTCTCATTTTCTCTTACTATAACCTGTGCCATACCTGTTTCACCTCCTGACTTTAAATAAATATCTGGCTGAATGGTTTGCATATAGCGATATTATACTATCATTTCTGCCAATTATCAAGGGGTTTTTTGTATTTGTTTTACAAGTCAAAATGCCTTACCTGTATATGGTTTCTAACTCTTCAAGTATATCTTCCTTTGACTTTCCTGAAATGCCGATCTGCTTCAGATTCACATCTTCTGTCCTCATACGCTCTGCAAATTTACTCATATCTGATTTTATTGCATCCGGCAAACAGGATAGCGGTTTTATGTTACGGTCAAGAAGTTCCGTCAGCCTAAATACATCATTTTTGTGTTTGCGGATACTTCGGCTGTCAACATGTCCTCCCGCCGCCTTTCTTTGTGAAAGATCGAGCCATGCTTTCGCCTTAAAAGGTATCAGGTATGGCACATCCAGCACCGTAACTCCTGATAACTGAATTCTTCCTTTTTTTAGGAATTCATAGTAGTCCTCGTCCAGGAGAATTGCGGAAAGACTCGATATGTCGTCTTCCATCGGCAGCGGTGAAAGCGTGGCATTTTCCGGCAGTATTACAGCATCCGGCAGTCTTGTAAATAATTCAATCATTGTCGGATATTCTTTCGTTCTCGGGTTAGTAAAACGGTAAAACTGAGGCTCACCTGTGCTCCTGTTTCGATGTTCATACCCTGCTGTAATGACATATTCCCAAAATCTATGTCCAAAATCAGCATCGACAGCTTCTATAATAAGCACAAGGTCTATGTCCTTTGTGGCACGAAAATCCAGACCTTCATCTGTCATCAGCAGGTCGCATGCCGTACCACCAATAATTGCATATTGTTCCTCATACCCTTGAAACCATTTTCTAAAGCTCTCTATTCCTCTTACCATCAATTTCCCTCCAGACATCTGACAGCATTTCCTCAACAGCTTCCTCTATTCTTTCATCTCTGTCTCCCCTAAGCGCCAAAGCAAGGGACAGCTTGTCAACGCAGTCTCCACCTGCAAGTTTTCGGGGATCATATCTCCAAAGCTCCACTGTGCACTGCTCATTGGAATTCTGCAGTTTTACTGATGCTGATTTTTCCCATATTGAGATGCTTGACGCAGCAAAACACTCTACTGCAGGCGGATTCAGCATCGAATATTCGGACAATGCCGTATACCCGCTGAAAAGCAGTTTATCTGTTATTTCTGTTTTTGGTACATATATCGTTCGCTTTACCGGATTTTGCAGATAATCTTTTGCTGCTTCAAAAAGCTCTCTGGGCTCTCTGTCTGAACAGATTATCTTCTGCACGCCTCTTTTTTCTGTCCGCAATAGCCCCAAAGCTTCTAACTGTTTTGATGCTCTGGACACAGATGTAGGCGTAAATGCAAGAATTTCTGCTGCATCACTTGTCATCATTTCACCACATCCATGATAAATATAACAGAGCAGCAACAGCTGCGCCGATGGAAGCATGCTTGAAGTTTTTACTTTTTCCGAGTCTGCGCGTTCCTGCAAATATGTCGCCATAAAAGGCAGATATATCTGCTTCCCGTCAACAACAAACGGAATACGGTCGCGCAAAAGGTATTCCTTTTGTCTATAGGTAAGATGATTAAGCACAAGTACTGCCGGAGCTCCCACTGCATTTTCAATTCTTTCAAGATGCTTTTTTAACAGATTAACAGCATCCGGCTCCGTTTTAGGATAAACAAACACCGCTTTCATGCCGTCAAGCGACACTCTCTGCAGCCTGTATCTTGTATCAATAAAATTCGGAACGGATTCAATTTCACAGGCATCATATGTGACATGTATTCCAAGCACATGCTTCAGGTATTCCATTGTGTACACTCCTTCTTAACTTTTAATTGTATTATAACTCATTTTAAGTTATAATACAATATTTATGTTAAGATGCGCACACCCCTATATATACCAAAAAAATTTTAATTTCCTTTATCACAGCTATTACATACTCTCAATGCGCTTTGCAGACAGGCCTGAAACCTCAGCAATTATATCAACGCCAACACCTTTATCCTTTAAGGCTTTGACCATCTCCTTTTTCTCTGCTGCTCTGCCCTGCTCAATTCCTTCTTCTTTAGCGTCAGACAAATCTGCCTTATACTTATTTATTATCTGCATCTTCTTACAGGCCCAATTATCAGCCGTCAGTCTTTTGAATATATTCTCCGCCAGAACAATTGCCTTATCTCCGCTGTCTATAAGCTGTTCTAGCAAGGCTTCCTTGTCCGGGTCATTTGCATACCTGAAATACAGCGATACTCTCTCAAGCGGTGTCATATCAGATACAGCCTTGCTGCTGTCTACCTTGTCTATCTCTATAAAATGAATTCTTGTCTTGTCGAACGGTACTTCCCCGCTTTCTTCATCTCTGATGATGTGTACATTATGATATGAGTCCGCATCTTTAAACAGATTTCTTCCGGCAACAAATAATACAATTATTAATTTTTGTAACTTGTCACTTGATTCCATCATAGAATCCATATACACCATACATCTGCCGGTGAAGTACTCATCCGGTTCATTCTCCATCTGCAGGCTAAACAAACTGCCTGTATCGGATTCAAGGCATATATCAAATCCAAATCCGCAATACTGTCCTTTTGAATATTCAATGGAATCAAACGCATCAATATCCTTAATCAGTGTATCTGATATTCCCGGTTTATCTTCTGTTACAGTATTAAGCAACGCTATAAGAGCCTGATTTGACTCCTCTGTATCCTGTCCGTATATCTTATTGAATGCCATAAAATCGGTAAGATCAAATTCTTCTCTATGATTATCTGCAAATAAACTCACACCCTCGCCTCCTTATGTGTCCTTTCATATTTTCAAAGCAATTTTGTTTATTGTTTATATTGATTATATACAAACAATATACTTTAGTCAAACATTTTTCTAGCTATAAAATATATGCTATTTGTTTTCCAACTAACTGGCAATAAAAAATTTTGCCCGGTTAATATGTAAAAAGGAATAATAAAATATACCATAACCAAGGTATTTATACACACTCTAGCTATGGTATTTCACATTCAAACTTATATACTAATTATGTATTAAAGATTAGCTATTAGCCCCACTGCTGTAAAGACTACAGCAGCTATAGCTGACTCAATAAGAACAAATTTTTTAATCTGAGATTTTATAAACATATCGGCAGTATTCCTGCTTATATATATGTACTCATTTACAGCAAATGCCGCCGTCACAATTGCAAATGCAATAAATATCACTTCGGAATTAATCATACTGCACAGTAAAGCCGTAAAAAAAGCGGCTATAAATCCTGTAATCCCAATTCTCTTTCTGTTCTGTGGCATTCTATACATTATCTCTATAAATCTCATATATACCTCGGTCTTTCATATGGATAAAAAACTTATTTCCTTTCTCCGGTCGATAGCAAGCAAATCAATTTCCGTTTCTCTGGCGATAAACATTTTAAGCATCTCCACTTATATCTAATCCTGATTTACTAAATCGTGATTTGATATTATTATACCCAAGGACAAATGAAAATCAAAGGTTTTTACAAAAGCCATAAAAACTGCTGCTCTGTTATGAAAATAGCCATAAATTTATATATTAAAACATATTAGAGATTAACTATCACACCTATCACTGCAAACACAGCAGCAGCTATAGCTGTCTCAATAAGAACAAATTTTTTAATCTGAGATTTTGTAAACATATCAGCAGTATTCCTGCTTATATATACATATTCACTTACGGCAAAGACCGCCGTCATAACTGCAAATGCAATAAATACTGCTTCGGAATTAAGCATACTGCACAGTACAGTTGTAATAAAGCCCGCCAGCAAACCTATAATCCCAATCCTCTTTCTGTTCTGTGGTATTCTGTTCATCATCTCAGTAAATCCCATACACATCTCCTCAAATAAATCATTGTAATACATCAGCATTAATCTCTGCAGATATTCTGCCATATCGGACTAATGTAATCCATCTGTATACCTTAATATTTTTTTATCTTTTCTGTCCCCTTTTCACTGCTTTTCCCTGTTATATATATGAGAGCAGCAACAGTAGCTGCCGCCTGCTTCCTATGATAAAATATATACAGCACTGACACAAACCGGAGGAATTTATGTTTTTCTTATTCACTGTCGCAGATGATGAAAAGGTAATTGAAAAAATATATCAGCAATACAAACCGCTGATGTATACAATTGCCTACAATATCATAAAAGACACTTATTATGCGGAAGATATCGTTCAGATTGCAATGCAGAAGATCTCATCTAATATCAGAAAAATTGATCTGTTAATTGAAAAAAGAACAAAGAGCTATATATTCACCATAACAAGAAACACAGCTCTTTCATTCTATGAACGTACCAAAAAATATAACGACAATACCCTGCTTACAGAAGATTTCACTAATCTATTGACTGCAGAAACAAAAATTGATTTTGAAGCATTTACCGATATTTACGGCTTCGGTCAGGAGGCACAGGAGCTTTTAAACAGTCTCGACATTACCGACAGAGATATACTTCGCCTTAAATACGGTCTTGAACTCAGCAGCAATGAGATAGCAGAAATTCTTGACCTTAACTACGAAGCAGTAAAGAAAAGGCTTTATCGTACCAGATTAAAGCTAAAGAGTATACTTGAGAAAGGAGACAGCAATGACAACAGATAATCATATCGGCGATATTCTAAACGCACTTGGCAAGGAAATGGAAAATGCAGCTACCGGATATATAGAGCATCTTGAATTAAAAGTGCCGCGTTCTATGAAGAAAAAAACACGCTTCAGGAAAAAAACAATTATTCTTGCTGCAATCATTGCTGCGCTTCTCTTATCCGGCACCGCTGTATTAAGCAATACAAAAATATTTGAGGGCGAAGATGCAGCATCTGAAATAGGAAGCTCAATGAAAGAAAGCGTTCAGGCGCTCATCAGAAGTGAAGGCAAACCTCTTGCAGACAAAGATATCATCGGATATATCAACAAAGTCCCCGTATCAAAAGCATATTTCAATGTAAAATACAATATGTTTAAACTTTCCGGCTCCGAAACTCCCGCAGAGGATGCATGGGAAAGCCTGAAGCTTAACGCAGCCGAGGCGGAATTTGCAAAGGAAAAAAACATATATCCTACAGAAGAAGAAATCAGAGAAGAAGCTGTGCAGCAGCGTAAAACTGCAGAATCAACCGAAGAGGCTTCAGCGATTGCTCATTCCCTTATAGAAAATCTGGGGCTGACAGACGACTATTACTGGGAAAAGTACCGTCCCTTATACGAATCCCCTATAATGGTGACTAAAGGCAATATAAATGTGTATTTAAATGAACACTCATTACCTCCTGTTGACAGTATCGGAGTAAATGCTGTTATTACCGACAAGGAATATTTCAACCGGCTTAAATAATCTTATATACACTGCAAAGGACACGATTTCTCGTGTCCCTGTTGATTTCGGGAAACATCGTGGACCACAGACAGCTCTCATCATCCATTAGG
>CAKQOW010000007.1 GCA_934256595.1 uncultured Clostridia bacterium | reverse complement strand
ATGAAATTGCCTGAAATAAACAGGGCTCCGGGACACCCTAAGATAGAAACCTTTAATGAAAGAACAATAGATTATCTACTCTATAAAAAGCAGATTAAAATGAAATTGAACGGTATCACAAAAACAAAGATATAATAAGTAGCCCGGTCGCAATATATTGCGACCGGGCTACTTACATTTCTGTCTGCACCTCAGTTAGTTCTTCTCAAGCAGTCTCATCTGAACAAATACTATTTCATTGGGAGCAAGCGTTTCGTTATATGTAAAACTTCCCGACGTATTAAGAAGCTTCATACTCATGGCGGGAGCGGAGATTGTTTCAATGCTCTCCTTGTCTACAGCGGTTAAATCCGATTTGAAATTTAACTGCTTCCATAGCGTTATACAGGAATTTTCCCTGTTCATTCTTGAAATTCTCATCTGATAAGCTCCCGGAGCATCGAAGAAACTGAACTCAAAGTCCTGCTCGTTCTCGTCGTCGTCATTAAAAAACAGGAGCTGAATATCTCTTGTATCGGAAGTAATCATATACCAGTTGGTATGCTTGACAAGAAACTCGTGCTGGGATTTAAGAAACTCGCACAGGTAGTAAAGCGGTTTCTTGAGTCCGTTGTATGTAAAAAGCCCGTGAGGGTTTTCGGCATTGTCATACAGGGCGCATCTTGCAATCAGCGGATTTATAGCCAGCGGATTTTTAAAAGCCTCCTTGAGAAATGCGATGCAGTCCGTATGAGCATCGTAATCTCTGTATAGACTCCCTATTTCGGAGGACATATGAGGAAGCCTTTTTAAAGCAGCCTCGTGGTTTTCAAACCTTACAAAATTAACGCTGGCGGACATAACTCTGCCTGAAGCTCCCGTAAATACAGGTAGCTCTCCGTAGTCGGTTCTGATAGTATTATCTATAGTGTTAAGAGGCAGGAATTTAACGTCTGTGCCTGCATTTCCGAGTATCTCGCCTCTGTAAAGCTGCCTGTATTCTTTAGGCGAGCAGCCGAACCATTCCCTGAAACGGTCCGTATAGTATTTAAGATTTGAAAAGCCCACATTCTGAGAAATCTGAGTAATCGAAAAATCTGTAGACAGAAGCTCCGCCTCTGACATTTCACAGCGTGCCATACTTACAAAATTCCTGAAGCTGTCACCTATAAACTGCTGGAACAGGTGAGACAGATAATAGCTGTTTATATTCTCCGCCTTTGCAATCTCCGACAGATTGAGCTTGTAGGGATAATTCTGATATATATAGCTTACAACCCTTCCTATTCTGTCTATCTGAAGCATATCATGAGGCACCTTGTGCTCGAATGTTCTGCTGGATAAATCCAGTGTGAAGCCTCTGAAATTGGCATAAAGGTCCGATATTAAATCTTTTGAAATTTCCTGTATGTTCTCTCTGTATCTGATGCCTTTGGAATACAGCTCGGATATTATAGAGAAAATATGAGTCTTGATAGCCAGCTGTTTTTTGTAGGTGATTACATTCTCACCAACCTTGGTGGTGAATACCTGCGTGTTAAGGTCGGGGAAAAACTCCAGAAAGTATTCCATATTAAAGCTTATGAACAGTACCAGATTGTTTTTGGTAAGTCCCTTGAAGCCGTGAACGTCATCATTGTGTATGAAATGAATGTTGTTTTTGACAAGGGTATAGCGGGCATAGGCTATCTTAATCTCAATCTCTCCCTCAAGTACATATACTATCTGAATATCGTTGTGAGTGTGCCACGGATACTGACCTATGGTGCATACCTCCAGCTTTACGGGCAGACCGTCCTCGTAATCTATTTTTTTGAGCATACAAACATATCCTTTCTCTCAAAAATGCCGAATAACTGTTTTTGTTGTCATCGCATATCTATTATATATTAACAGAATATTTATTTCAATTTGAAAAAGCATAAATGAGAAACAAATTTATTGTGAAACAGGCTTAAAAACACGGCTTGAAACTGGGTTTGTATAACATATTTACGGTTTTAGAGAGAAAAACGGAATTGAGCAAAAAAATACTGCCGGCACAAAAACAGGTCTTAGTTGCGATTTTTAATAATATAAAACAAAGAAATACAGCTTTGAAATTAAAATATACAGCTAAAAATCACACAAAAACAAAAAATTCGACAAGTAAGACATATATATTGCTGAAAAATTGGTATAAGCTTTATTATGTTGCGAGGAGAAATGACCGCAGCGAAAAAAGCACATAGCAAAAAAAGCACATATTAAATTTTAAAGAATTGAAAGGAGTATGCTGTATGATACAATGCAAGGCTGATATGCTACTCAAAGGCGCTACATTTTTTTACGGAAGAAAAGATGCAGGCTACAGAGTAAAGGACATCAATTTTGTTGCTGTAAAGGACGGCAGAATTGTCGGTATCGGTAAAGAGGGCGAGGACGCCGCTTTCACAGGACCTGACACCAAGGTATATGAATTTACAAAAGACAGGCTGATTATGCCGGGGATACACGACAACCACGTGCATCTGCTTCAGGCGGGAATACTCAGCAAATATGCTGATCTTTACAGCGCCAAAACAGAAGCGGAAGCGGTGGCAATGGCTAAAGAATACGCCGACGCGCACCCTGACGACAAATGGATTATAGGGATTGGCTGGAGCAAATACGCATTCAAAGGACTTCCAAGCAAAAAAAGCATTGATGCAGTAATAAGCGACAGACCTGTAATGCTTATGGACGATGAGCTTCATTCGGCGTGGGTAAACACTGCGGCGCTTGAGATTGCGGGAATTACAAATGAAACTCCCGACCCTGACTACGGGGAAATCCAGAGAGACGAAAACGGAGAGGCCACAGGCTTCCTGTACGAAACAGCGCTTTCGATAGCTGCAAGAATTGCCTTTGACTTTACTGACGAGCAGGTTGAAGAGCTTGTAAGCATCTATATGGAAAAGGCTTTGAGATACGGTATTACTTCAATTACAGATATGACGCCTTACCTGGGCATAGACCTCTCATATATGAACGCATATCTCAAGATGGCAAAAGAGGACAAGCTGAAGATAAGAATAAACGCGGCGCTTGATTTATTTGCAGATATTGAAGAGGTCGTAGCCAAGAGAGCAAAGGCGGAAGCAGAGGGCAAGGGCTTTTACAGAATTCCTTTCCTCAAGCAGTTTGTAGACGGAGTTCCGGGAAACCATACTGCACTGATGCTTGAGGAGTACAGTGACCGTCCGGGCGAAAAAGGCGGAGCGCTTCTTGACCTTGACAGGCTGAATGATGCCGTAGAAGCAGCGCATCTGCACGGTATGTCAGTAAGACTTCACGCCTGCGGAGATGCGGCTGTAAGAGCTGCTCTTGACGGATATGAAAACGCCATAACCAAATACGGCAGAGGTACTTCAAAGCATCAGGTGGAGCATATAGAGGTTATAGATCCGGCTGATATAGAGAGATTTGCAAAGGCGGGCATTATGGCCTCGGTACAGCCTGAGCACGTAGTATCGGGAATGCCGTCATTCAGCGATAATAACTACCCTGATATTTTAGGACCTGAAAGAACTAAATACACATGGGTATTCAGACAGCTTCTGGATACAGGCGCGGTTCTTGCCGGCGGCAGCGACTGCCCTGTTGTTGAGGGAAGCCCGTTTGTAGGCATCTATTCGGGACTTGAAAGACTTCACGACGACGGCACACCTGAGGGCGGCTGGAATCCGCAGGAGAAGCTGACAATAGAAGAGCTGCTTGAAATATATACATACGGAGCAGCATATGGAGAGGGCCTTGAAAACCAGCTTGGTACGCTGGGAGAGGGAATGATTGCAGATATAGTTGTTTTAGACAGAAACCTGCTTGATGTTCCGTCAGATCAGATTAAAGATACAAAAGTCCTTATGACTATTGTAAACGGTGATGTTAAATACAGCTGCTAAAGCAGCAGCTCGTATTTAATAATATATTTTATATGAAGGGAGAAAAAAGATGAGCAATAATCAGAACAATGACGTAACTTTAAAGAGCTCGTCGCAAATGCACAAGAATAAGTTCTCAGTAATGGGAATTGCTTTTCTTATCTATTGTATGTGCGCAGGCGGTGCATTTGGTATTGAAGAAATGATACCAAGCTCAGGCCCGGGACTTACAATCGTATTACTCGTATTAATTCCTGTTTTATGGGCGGCGCCTATCGGTGTTTATACAGCAGAGCTTGGAGCAATAGCGCCTGTAGATGCAGGTCCGTATGTATGGATGAAGATGGCATACGGCGAAATGTGGGGGTTCTGCATGAACTGGTGGCTGATGCTGGCAATCTATCTGGGACAGGCATCATATGTAGTACTTGCAGTAGGCTATATTGACAAATTCATACCGCTTACCCCTATGGCATCACTGATTATCAAGGTAGGCATAGTAGTGGTTTTAACAGCAGTAAACCTTATAGGACTGAAAGAAGTAAGCATCATCAGCACTATTTTCACAATCATAATTTTAGTTGCTTTCGGTCTTGTAACTGTTGTAGGCTTTGCAAACTGGAACTTTAACCCTATGACACCGTTCATTCCTGAGGGACAGAGCTTCGTTGGAAGCCTCGGCACAGGACTTTGCATAGGCATCTGGATGTTCTGCGGATATATTCAGATATCCAATCTGGGCGGTGAAATCGCAAACCCGGAAGTAATTCCTAAAGGAATGAAAATCTCAATTGTAATGATTACATTAAGCTACGTGCTTCCTACAATTGCAGGAATTGCATCAATAGGCAACTGGAGTGAATGGGGTTCAGATGTTGGCGGTTCAACCCTGAACTATTCATCGGTTCTGACTCAGAACATCGGAAGCGGCTTTGGTATAGCATTTATGATTGTTGCAATCATAGCTCAGTGCGCAATTGTAAACTCGGTAATTGCCAGCGGTTCAAGACTGTTTATGGTACTTGCGGAAGACAATCTCTGCCCTAAGTTCCTGACCAGTCTGACAAGAAAGAGCAAAATGCCTTACTGGCCTATACTGATACTGGCAGCAGTTACTATCATATTTGTAAACTTTGACTTCTCAATGATAGTATCAATAATCTCACCTGTACTGTTTGTACTTTATGTAGGTCTTGGATTTGCATTCCTCAAGATGAGAAAAAAATATCCTGTAAAGGACAGAACAGTATGGTATGCAAAAGGCGGCAAGGCAGTAGAGATTTATGTAATCGTAAGCTTATTCGTTGTAGGCTTTATCGGAATGATGGTAAACGGTACAGAATTCTTCCTGCTGGGCTTCCTGGTAATTCTGTCGGGTATAGTTTTCTATGTAATATTTAAGCTGCTGTATGGCGGACTTTACAAGGACGATCCGGAGAAATATCCTATCAACCCTAAGACAAAGCTGGCAAAGGGCGATCTGTGGAGATTTGGAGCATTCTTTATCATCTTCGGTCTGCTGATGTTCATAGGCTCATTCGTTATAGCGTGGTATGAGGGAGATACAGGTCCTGCATATTACCTTGAAACTTACGGAAGCGGACTTCTGAGCAACTTTACGGCTATGGTAAATACCTCAAGATACTGCGGTATCGGAGGCACTATTATCGGTATTGTGCTTTACTTCGTTGGAAAGAAAGTAGACGCTTAGGCTGCAGGCTCAAACGGGGTGAACATAATAACATAAATATATCACAATACACCACCTGTGTTTGCAGATGGTGTATTTTATTTGCCTTAATTTATTTCCACTCTGGTTGAGCCCTGGTTTTCGCAGTCAAGCTTAGGCAGAGTCAGCGTCAGAACTCCGTCTTTGTAGGAGCCTGATATTTTTTCCCTGTCGATACCTGAAATATTAAAACTTCTTGAGAATTTGCCGTATGACCTTTCTCTTCTGACGTACTCACCCTCGCTGTTGTGATTGTCTTTGCCATAGCATCTTTCGGCTGTGACCGTAAGGAAATTGTTATCTGTCTTTACCTCTATATCTTCCTTTTTGAAACCCGGCAAATCTGATTTCAGCACTATTTCTTTACCGTTATCCTTGATGTCGGTCTTAAAGTGGCTGCCCGAAAAACTGAAATCGCCAAACCACGACGAAAGCTCATTATCTCTTCTCCAGAACGGTGCAAGTTCAAACATATATAGTCACCTCCTTTTTTTTATATATTATCTGTTGAGGAGGTCTCCAATATACATATCAGTCATATTATCCAGTATTTCAACAAAAGGATTGTTTTCATATATATACAGCGCGAAATGCGAATTTTCAATGCCGGAAGCTAACGATTCGGAAAGCTCCGGTGACATAAGAGAAACTGCAGGAAACAGCAGCAGCGATGCAAGCAGCACCAGCACAATCCCCCTTATCACTCCGATAAGTCCGCCGAGTATTCCGTCAGTAAATCCGAGAAGCCCGTCAGTATATTTTTTTGAAAAAAGGCGGAGAAATATATACAGAACAAGCATAATCGCAATAACCGTAAGAACAAAGCATACGGCGCAGTAAACGGCGTTTGCCGCCGCGGTAACCGCAGGGCCCGCTGCAGTCTCAGCCGCGTTTCCGAGAAGACCTGAAAAACCGTCCGGAATGAGCAGGGAGTCAGCTATAGGCTGCGTCACCGTTCCGCTGAATTTCTGCGATATATTATCTTTAATGCTTTCATATATATGGGTATGCTCTGAAAGCAGCTCACGGATTTTTGAATTAAAAACAAAAGCGCAGATTACCGCAGCAAGCCAGCCGCAGGTATGAAAAACCGCAGCCAGAAAGCCGCTTCTGATGCCGAGGGCTACAGAGCACAGAAGTATTAGCCCGAAAAAAATATCCAAAGCCATATGATATCTCCTTTTAGAATATGTAAGGGTTCATAAACATATACATAATACTAAAAAACCATATATAAAGCAAGGCGGGGTAAAAATGGACTATATAAAATATGAAAAGACATATGTGATGATGGAGGAGGAAAACCATTCCTTTGCAAACGATGAGGCCGGCAAGGTCGGCGGCGTTATCAAAATCGAAACAGGCAACGGCAAGGGCGCCATAAAGGCCGATATAAGTAATCTGCTTTACAGCAGCATATATGCATACAAGCTCATATTTTTCGGGAGAAAAAAAGAAAAAACAATATATACGGTAGTGGGAGATATAAATGTTACGGAAGCAGGCGAGGGCAGGGGATATTTCAGATTTACCCCCGAAAACGCAGACGGCGCAGGAAACGAGCTCAGGGATTATTCAATAGCGGTGATTGCTGCAGTTTCTCTTGACGACGGCAGAGAGCCTCTGAGACCTGTGGCAAGAGGAAGCTTTACAGGAGAAAGGCCTGCGCAGGTTTTTAAAAATGAGAAGAAAAAAGCCTACAGCAGCTATTACAGAGAATTTCTCACCGAAAGCTGCGCCAAAATAGCGGATAACATGTCGTTTTATGAGGATATAAGGCCTTTTTCAAAAAGCGTGCTTGACTGCTCGTGGAAAAAGATTGTCAATACGGCAAGAATGCCGGTGCTATCGGCTCAGGCCGCAGGGCTTTGCAGCAGGTACAGGCATTTTATCTTTGCGGAAACAGAAAACTACTATTACATAGGCATACCGGGAAGAAAACTCAAATCGGAGCAGCCTGAGCAGGGCAGATCCGGCTTTTCGCTGTGGCAGCCGGTTGCCGGCGCAGAGGATATTGCAGACGAAAAAGAAGCGTACGGATACTGGATATGCGCGATAAACAAAAACAATGGAGAAATTGAAGAAATATAGATGATTTGAGATTGCACTTGAGCAAGAAATATGATACGATTAATCAGTGTATGGAAAAGTTTATGTCAGAAGCTCTAAACGAAGCAAAAAAAGCGTATCGGGAGGGCGAAGTGCCCATCGGTGCAGTCATAGTAAAAGATGGACAAATCATAGCGAGAGGTCACAATATGGTGGGACAGCTCAAAGACCCTACGGCTCATGCGGAGATTGTGGCGCTGAGAGCCGCAGCTCAGGCAATAGGGGGCTGGAGACTTATAGGGTGTGACCTTTATGTCACGATAGAGCCCTGCGCAATGTGCGCCGGAGCTATGGTGCTTTCAAGAATTGAGAAAGTCTATATAGGCGCTATGGACCCCAAGGCCGGCGCCTGCGGATCTGTGATGAATGTAATTCAGGAGGAGCGACTTAACCATTATATAGAAATGGAAACAGGAATTATGCAGGAGGAATGCCGGAGCATAATCAGGAATTTTTTCAGAGAAAAGAGAAAGAAGAAATCGGAGGACTTGTAGTAATGAAGAGAATAAGTGCAATATTGAGTATCTGCCTGCTGGTGGTAATGATGTCTGTGGTTCCGTGCTTTGCCGGAAATCTGCAGGTAGACTTATCAAATCCTAAGGACGGAGATACAGGAATGGCCAAGGACAATCTGGGTGTTAAGCTGTATTTCAACCAGGATATGTATTCCGAGAAATATAACAAGGCAAATGAAAAATGCTTCAGCATCACAGACGAGAAAGACAAGGAAATTCCGATTATCGTAGTATTCAACGGTGAGAAAGGCTACGAAAACCAGGTGCTTGTTCTTGAGGACACAACTTCCAAATATGAAGTTCAGCAGGAAATGACATATACACTGCACATAGACGAAAATCTGGTATCCGCATCGGGAGATACCCTTTCAGACAAGGCTCTTGCAGACAGCGATATCAGCTTTACAACGGTAAACCAGAGCAAGACAAATACAATCAATATGCTTATGATGGTTGCAATGATTGCGGTTATGATATTCTTCACAATGAGAGGCAACAAAAAAGAAGCCGAAAAGAACCCTAAAAAAGAAGAAAAGGTAAACCCATACAAAGAAGCAAAGAGAACAGGCAAGTCTGTTGAAGAAATAGTTGCAAAGGACGAAAAGGCCAAGGCCAAAAAAGCTGCCAAAGAAGCCAGGATAGCCGAGGAAGAAGCAAAGGAAAGAGAAAAAGAAGAAGCAAGAATAGCAGAAGAGGAAGCTAAGCTTGCAGCGGCAGGAAGAAAAAGAGTTTCACGTCCAAGACCTATTTCAGAAGGCGGAAGCACTTATGTGACAGGCAGAAAAGCTCTTGCAGAGAAGAAAGCTAAAGAAGAAGAGGCAAGGAGAGCGGCGGGAACAACAAATCCTAAGCATAAGGGCAAAAAGAAAAAATAACAGTAAGTTGCGGGCGGTTTGATTATCGCCCGTTTTTTAATGGAGAGCATCAGATGAAAAGTATAAGGATTAAATCATATGCCAAAATAAATCTGGCCATAGATGTCAGGGGACTTCTTGAAAACGGATATCACGAGGTTGAAATGATAATGCAGCAGGTGGAGCTTCACGATGAGGTGCTGGTCAGATGGTTTGAAAGAAAAGGCGGCGGTACAGATATACTGCTTAATACAAACAGAGCTTATCTGCCAAAGGACGAGAGGAATTTAGCCTACAGAGCGGCCGCGCTTATGGCGCAAAAATACGGACAGAAAAAAAACGGTACCATCAGAATTGATATCAAGAAGAACATACCTGTAGCGGCGGGGCTTGCCGGAGGCAGCGGCAATGCAGGCGCTGTAATTCATGCTCTTAACAAGCTGTGGGGGCTGGGGCTTTCCCTTGAGCAGCTTATGGAGGACGGCAAAGCCTTGGGCGCAGACGTGCCGTTTACAATAATGGGACAGGCAAGGTGCAACAGTGTGCTTGATGAAGCCATCAGAAACGACCCTATGGCGGCATCGTGCGCATATGCTTACTATGACGGTACAAAGCTGAGACCGCTTCCCGCCTTGCACAGCAATATTGTTTTGAGTAAGCCGCCTGTCGGAGTATCCACCAAAGAGGTATATCAGGGTATTGACAGAGTAGAAATTACCAGGAGACCCGATATTGCAGAGCTTATCAGAGGGCTTGAACAAAAAAACAGTAATTTTATTAAAAAAAATATGATAAATGTACTTGAATTTTACACATTAAAAAAGTACAATTGCATTATGAATACAAAAGACATGGCAATACAATGCGATGGAATAGACACAGTTCTTATGAGCGGCAGCGGTCCGACCGTTATATGCATAGCGGAGTCGGAAGCATGCGCACAGGCGGCTGCAGACCGCATGAAACAAGTAAATAGAGAGACTTTCCTGACAAGAACGACTCTTTAAATTTAAATATATGTTAGGAGGTATATTATGCTGAATTTTGATATTCAAAATCACAGACCTCTTCGGGAAATTGTATACGAAGAACTGAAAATGCAGATACTTACAGGTAAAATTGTTCCGGGAACAAGAATGATGGAAGTGGATCTTGCAGACGATATGGGCGTCAGCAGAACGCCTATACGAGAGGCCATCAGGCAGCTTGAAAAAGAAGGCCTTGTTACCATTGAGCCAAGGCGAGGTGCATATGCATCGCAGATTTCCGTAAAGGATATGGTTGATATACTCGAAGTCCGGCAGAACCTTGAAGGTCTTGCTGCGTTCTTTGCAGCACAGAGAATGACAAAGGACGTTCAGGAGGAGCTTCACAGAGTATCCGAGAATTACGATCAGGCCGTTGCCGACGGCGATATGGCAGCCATGATTAAAAGCGACACAAGATTTCACCGGATAATTGTTGAAGCAAGCAACAATCACGTGCTTCTTCAGATGATAGAGCAGCTTCAGGAGCTCGTATTAAGGTTCAGATATCTGTATTACAGCGATTTCAAGAGAGCAGAGGACATGCCTTCAGAGCACGAGGATATTTACAGCGCTATTGTTGCAGGTGATGCAGACGCTGCAAGAGAAGCAGCTGATATACACATTCAGAGACTCAAGGAGCTTGTAATAAGCGAGGGAGTTTAATACGTAATATGAAACAGTCTGGTTTTGATATCAGGCTGTTTTTTATTGAATTTTGAAGAATGCAATGCTATACTCTATATACAGCAAAGCTAACCGAATGATTCTTCTGCTTTAATAACGACGAAAGGAGAATCAGCGGAATGAATAATACTATACTGTATCCGTTCAGCAAACAGCTTATGTTTGCAAAAGTAATGGAGGACAAGGAACTGTGCAGGGATATGCTTGGCATAATATTCCCTGACAGAAAAGTAAAGGACATAATAGTCCATAAACGGGAAGTGTCCGTTTCAGAGGCCACTGTCATAACAGGAATGGAGTCAAAGTCGGTAAGACTTGATGTACTTTTTGAGGATGATGGTGGCTGGTACGATATTGAACTGCAGGTGGAGAACCAGGAGAACCTTCCGAAGCGCAGTCGTTACTACGGCGCTGCGCTTGATGTAAACAAACTTAAAAAAGGCAGGGACTATAATGAATTAATGCCGTCATATATAATATTTATATGTATGTATGATGAAATGAAGCTTGATGAACCTGTCTACTCATTCAGAATGTTTGATGAGAAGTATTGTATACCGCTTAATGATGAGAGGTATACGATTATCCTTAATGCCAGCTGCAGTATGGGGAAGGTGCCTGAAAGGCTCAGACCGTTGTTTAAATATCTTAATAAAGGTGAAGTTGCTGCAGAAAACAACTTTATTGAAAAGATAGATGCAAGGGTCAGAGAGTTTCAGGACGATGAGGAGATAAAGCGTATGATGTCGGTTGAAGATGAGATGAGGCTCATGTATGAAAAGAAGATGGAAAGAGAGCTGAAGGAGCGCCTCGAACAAGGGATTGAGCAAGGAATTGAACAAGGAATTGAACAAGGTTTAAGTGCTGGGAGACGTGAAATTGCTAAAATTATGAGAAATGATGGGGAGCCTGTGGATAAGATTATTAAGTATACAGGGCTTTCTGGAGAAGAGATTGAGCAGTTATAGGATGTTAAGGTGTTTGTGCAATGCATTATAATTAAGGTGACTGAAAAATCTTGTGGAAAGAAGAGAAATTTTATAGGCAGTGAAATGTTCATTAAGAGGAAAATGCGGCATATGAAACAGTCTGGTTTTGGTATCAGGCTGTTTTTTTATGCATAAATTACAGAGCCGGATAATAATATATACGAGTATATATATGAGGAGGATGTACTTATGTCATATGAAGACAATATACCTGAATTTGCATTAAGACCTGCAAAGGAGCCGGAGGAAACGGGAGACGGCTTTGACCCCACACCCTATGACAGACTTCTGTATGGCGAGGAAAAGGACACCTCTCCGTCAGCAGAAGAAGGGGATAACAGTCAGAAAGAGCCTGCGGAGGAAACCTATCTGCAGCAGGAAACTGCAGAGATTAAAGCCGAAGATGAAACCGGCTACAGCATAGAGCCCGAAGAAGAAAAGGAAGAAGCAGAGCCGAAAAAGAAAAAAGAACCGGTAAAAATCATCCCGCTTTCGCAGAACTCTTCGTTTTCAAAGATGAAAATTACAGATGTCAGAGATAAAATGCCCGAAAGAGTATACATAGAAGAGGATATACTGGTTCCAGATGTAAAACCGGACCTTTTGTCCGTGCTTGCAATGGACGCCGCAGTAAAAATCTCCGAAAAAGAAATACAGACAGGACAGAGCGGAGAGGAAACCCTGTCAACAGACGGTGAAGTGGTACTCCAGACAGTATATCTTCCCGAAAAGGCGTCTGAGCAGGAACCCCTTATAACCATAAGGTCGTCAGTGCCGTTTAAGGCAGACTGGACCGTAAATGCAGAACCTAATTCCAAAATGAATATCCAGCCGCAGGTGGAAAGAGTCGACTATACGGTAATAAATGAAAGAAAGTTCAGAGCCAAGGTTACAATCACCCTGAATATGAAAGAATACAAGGATATGGAGCTTGACATATTCGAGGGCATCAAGGGTGAAGCTGTGCAGATACTGAAAGAGGATATAACAGTTACGGATATAGCTGCAAGCAAACGTGATATTATAGATATAAACGAGGAAATGCCGCTCAAGGAAACAGGAGTTGTTCCGGAAAAAATACTCAAATATGATATAAATATTGCAGAAAACCACAGACAGATTACAGGTGAAAAAGCAGTAATAAACGCAACGGCAGCCTGCAGCGTGCTTTATCTTGCAAAGGTGGAAACAGAGGAGCAGACCGAGGCTGTGCCAAGACTTTATCAGGGCAGATGCGAGTTTACCCAGTTTATACCGCTTGAGGCGGCAGAGGACTGCAGCGGCAGCAGAGTTTCCTTTGAGGAAAAGGATCTGAAATTGAGAATTGCAGACGAAAACGAGGCTCAGGCAGGCTTTGTTTTAGAGGGCAGCGTAATAACCTCTCTTGACGTATACAAGAATGTCACAAAAGGTATGGTTGCGGACATATACCATAAGGAAAAAGAAATCACCTATGATATGGCAAAGGTCAGAAGCAGAGTATTAAAAGGCAGCGGTATGACGGATATAACCGTAAGGGAAACTGTAGTATCACCTGAGACGGAGATAAGCGAGGTCATATACATATCAGGCAAAATCAAAAACATATCGGCAAAGCCGGAAAAGGGAAGAGCGGCAATAGAGGGTACTCTCACCGTAAAGCTTCTCTGCATGCCGGAGCAGAAGTCCGATAAACCGTTTTCAGTATCAAAGGATATACCGTTTAAAGACAGCATTGATATTGTCAATTCTCAGGAGGAAATGGAGATAAACGCCGCCGGAAACGTAAGAGAACTGTGGTTTGACGTGATTAACGGCAAACAGGTTGAAATAAGGGGAAGCATATGCGCATCGGCAGAGGTTATGGAAACAAAAGAACTGAAGCTGATGAAAAACCTGTGCCTGCTTGAAAGCGAGGAGCCTGAGAAAAAAGGACCGTCTATGGTGCTGTATATTACAAGAAAAGGAGACTGCATGTGGGATATTGCCAAAAAGTACAGAACTACCGTCGAAAGACTCAAGGCTATAAATGAAGTTGAAGCAGACAGTCTTGAAGAGGGCAAAAAACTTCTGGTAGTAAGATAGCATAAAAACAGAAATCTATGTCAATAATCATTGTACCTGAAGAAAGAGAGGTACTGATTATTGATAAATACAGAAGAAAAATTAAAATACAGATACATAATTATATTTGCAGCGGTGCTTGTTTTGCAGATAATACTTGCGCTTGCCTGCTGGGGCGGAAACGATGAAACCTATACAGGCTGGAACGAACATCAGGGGATTATTCGCATGCACGTAATAGCAAACAGCAATTCACGGGAAGACCAGAGATTAAAGCTCAAAGTAAGAGATGAGGTTTTGGAGTATGTGGGAGAGAATACGAAGAACAATGACTCCATAGACGAAACAAGGCTGTTTCTTATGGGACACAGGCAGGAACTTGCGGATATCGCCAAATCTGTAGTATGTGAAAACGGCTACGATTACGATATAGATGTGCAGCTTGGTGTCAGATGGATTAAAGAGAAAAACTACGGCGATATAACTTTTCCTGCGGGAAACTATGAGGCGCTTAATATAACGATAGGGAAAGGACAGGGCGAAAACTGGTGGTGCGTGCTGTTCCCTCCGCTGTGCCTTGTTAAAGACAAAAATGTAAAGCTGAAATCAATAGTTATAGAGAAGATGAAACTGAATAAAACCATAATGAAATAGCACCATTCAAGGTGCTATTTTATCATTTCCTCAAGCTGCTCTTTGGCGCAGAATCCTACAGAAGTGGCTGCAGGGCTGCCGTCTTTGAATACCATTACAGTAGGGATACTTGTGATATTGAATTTCATGGCAAGCTCTATCTGTTCGTCTACATTGATTTTGCCGACCTTGACCTTGCCGCTGTATTCCTCTGCAATTTCAGAAACCGCAGGAGCAAGCATACGGCAGGGACCGCACCATGCTGCCCAGAAATCCAGCAGTACGGGTACCTCTGAATTTAAAACCTCTTTTTCAAAATTATCTTTTGTAATTACCAGCTCTGACATAATATTTCCTCCTGTTAAAGTGATTTATAGTAAAGCATACAATGGCAGTAGCCCTCAAATGAAGGGTCTGCTATCTGATCTTTGAAT
This sequence comes from uncultured Clostridia bacterium, assembly GCA_934256595.1. Classification (GTDB taxonomy): domain Bacteria; phylum Bacillota; class Clostridia; order Peptostreptococcales; family Anaerovoracaceae; genus UMGS973. The sequence continues at coordinate 51,962 of CAKQOW010000007.1, read as the reverse complement.
TCCTTGCACATACATATGTTGTCCTCGGTTCTCTGCAGCTTGCAGGGGCAGTAGCCGCCTGTTCGCCTGAGTCCCTCTTTTACAGTCTTTACGACTTCTTCATCTTTATTTAATGATACTTTCATTTTAAGCCTCCGTTACAGTTAGTTTAACTGAAAACCTATAAAAGATACATACATTATATCATGAAAACAGAGAATAAACTGTAGTATATGCAACAATAGTCATTAAAAATATATAAACATATGTTTACAAACCTATATTTAAAGAGTATAATGTGTGTATGAATTAGGGAGGTGAGATTTTGGATATATACGAGAAGCTCAAGATACTTGCAGACAGCGCCAAATATGATGTATCCTGCTCCAGCAGCGGAGTAGGCAGGAGAAACAGCGGCACCATAGGCAGCGCGGCCGCGGCGGGCATATGCCACAGCTGGTCGGCAGACGGCAGATGTATATCATTACTCAAGGTGGTTATGTCAAACGCCTGTGTGTACGACTGCGAATACTGCGTCAACAGGAGGACCGCCGATGTACAGAGGGCTTCATTTGAGCCGTCTGAGCTTGCGGACCTTACAATTGAATTCTACAAGCGAAACTATATAGAGGGTCTGTTTGTCTCTTCGGCGGTGGAGAAATCACCTGATTACACCTGCGAAAAAATGATAAAATGCCTGCAGATACTCAGATACGACAAGGGCTTTGCAGGATATATACATGCCAAAATCATACCCGGAACAGACGAGAAGCTTGTGCACAGGATAGGCCTGCTTGCAGACAGGGTCAGCGTCAACATGGAGCTTCCCACAGAGAAAAGTCTGCAGCTTCTGGCCCCGCAGAAGAAACCAAAAGAAATATTCTCGCCTATGAAGCAGATTACCAATACATTGATTGAACGAAATGCTCTGGTAGGACCCGGAACTATGTTCAAAGGTCAGAAGCTAAACACGCCGGAAAACTACATTTCAGATATGAAGCTGCATGGAAGCAGTCAACTTGCTATAGGGGAAGAGCCCAAGGGTATTATGATGCCGTCAAAACGCAGGGAAGCCTTTGCTCCCGCAGGTCAGACAACACAGATGATTGTGGGTGCGTCGGGAGAAACCGACAGGCAGATTATCCGCCTTACAGAGAATTTATATCATACTTTCAAGATGAAGAGGGTATATTACAGCGCCTATATACCTGTAGTCAAATCATCGCTTTTGCCTGAGCATGCTCCGCAGCTTGCCAGAGAGCACAGACTGTATCAGGCCGACTGGCTTCTCAGATTTTACGGCTTTTCGGCAGATGAGCTGCTTACTGAGAAATATCCTGATCTGGACCCTGATCTGGATCCTAAAATATCATGGGCGCTTCGCAATATAGACAGGTTCCCTGTCGAGATTAACAAGGCTCCGCTGAGTGAAATCCTCCGAATACCGGGTGTGGGCAATGTGTCAGCTCTGAGGATTGTCCGCCAGCGCAGACTGTCCGCAGTTAAATACGAGGACCTCAAAAAAATGGGAGTGGTTCTTAAACGGGCCAGATATTTTCTGACCTGTTCGGGCAGGTATTACGGTGAGAGGAATATGGAGCCGGAATATATCAAAGATCAGATACTCGGTATCGAAAACGGTATCCAGATGTCTATGTTTGGCAGCGGACTTGCGGCGCTTTCGGGAGGCGGATTAAATGGATTACCTGTATGACGGAAGCTTCGAGGGGCTTCTTACCTGTGTTTATCATCATTACTATACGGACAAGGCCTCAGGTATATATAGAGAGGACGAATATCAGCACCAGCTTATGAAACAGGTTTATACGGTGCAGACTGACGAAACCTGCGCAGGCAGGGTATACAAAGCCTTAGAGTCAAAGCTTACGGCATATGACCTGCGCAGAATATACAGGGTGTTTTTATCAGATGCGGCAGACAGGGAAATGATAATCTTAAATTATATACGGCTTGGATTTGTTAAGGGCGGCAGTGTGTGGAAGCTGCACGGCAACCCTATAGTGTATGAGTTTCAGCAGCTTGACAAAAAGGTTGCAAATGAAGTTCATCGTCTGGAGGGTCTTGTCAGGTTTTCATATCTTGAGGGCGGTATTGCCTACAGCGAGATAGAGCCTGACCATCAGGTCCTTCCGCTGCTTGCGGATCATTTCGCGGACCGTTTCAAAAACAACCCCTTTATAATTCACGACATCAAAAGAAACAAAGCGGTAGTTGCCTCAGGCGGCATATGGTATCTCACATATTTTACAGGAGAGGAGCTGCCGGAGCTGTGCAGCGATGAAAGGCAGTATCAGAAACTGTGGAAGAAATACTTTGAAACAATAGCCATCAGAGAGAGAACAAACCCGAGATGTCAGAAGACCCTGATGCCGGTAAGATACTGGAAGTACCTTACGGAGATGAAATAGCAAAAGCTGCAGATTAGACCTGCAGCTCTGTTTTTATTCGTTTCAGTGAGTGGCGTACCGATGGTATCAGCAGTAATATAACTGTACCTGCGGCTTCTATTGCCAGATAAAGTACATTGTACCACAGTGACCATGTGAGCGCCGAGAAGCCCTCAGGCGCATATGCGCCAAAGAATACAACGCCGGAAATTACAGCGCATATGTATCTGCACAGCACGCCAAACAGGTATGCAGGGATAAGTCCGTCTTTTTTAGCCATAAATATGAGGCCGGCAAAACCTATAGCGCCAAATGCCAGCGGATAGTCAAGCAGAAGCTGGATAGGGTGTATTACATAAGGCTTGAAGATAAGGTCTATCATACCTACGCACATACCGCACATTACAGCGCGTCTTGTTCCGAAGAAATATGCGCATATAACTATCGGAAGCATTCCAAACAGCGATACCGAGCCGCCCTGAGGCAGACTGTAAATTGTAATACGGGTGAGAACTATAGACAGCCCTACAAGCAGTGCGGAAACTACCATTGTCTTTGTGTTTGTCTTCTGTTTCCTGCCTGACAGAAGCACACCGGCAAAGAGAATAACTAATACTGCGACAGATATTATCTGTCCTGTTGTGGATTCAAAGAATCCCTGAAGCTTATCATAAGACATAAAAAAACCTCCTTGATGTCCAGGAGGGGAACTCAAATAATCTCAAGAAATAAAACTCAAGATATGCTTGCCTACGCCGGTATTATCCGGGTCAGGTCCTGAGGGTATAAACCGTAAAGGTTAATCTCAGCAATTGCTCCCCTAGCATTAAAATATTGTTAACAGATAATATTCTACATGTAAATCTGAAATTGTCAATAGCCTATGCGGATTTTTCGTAAGAAACAATGATAAGCAGTGTTCCTTTTTTTACTGATATTACGGCTTTATCTGCCGCAAACTCATTACTTACTCCGAGCGGAAAGTTCCTTGACAAAGTTACATTGTCAAGAAGATACTTAACTCCCGATTCAGAAACCCCCTCGGATATATCCGAAGCAGAGAACACCGAAAGATAGCAGCTCTCCCTGCGTGGAATTTCCATACTGCCGCAGCATACTGCATATACCTCGTTTGTCTCATCGAGAAGACGTATATTAACGCCTTTTTCGGCAGCAGCGGCAATAAGCTGCAGGTTAGCCACTGTATGATCCAGCCTGCCGCCGAGGCCCCCATATATTGTGATATCGTCAAAGCCCTGCTCTATGGCATAGGATATACAGAGTCCTGTATCGGTGTCGTCTTTTTCTGACGGTACAGTGATTACAGGAATATCTCCGGGCAGAGCATCTCTGTAGGAGTCAAAGTCTCCGATGATAAGGCTTGGGGTTATGCCGCATTCCTTTGCGTAGCCATATCCGCTGTCGGCGCATATTATATATGAATTCTTATCTAATCTGTCTAATAGCTTGTCTGCGTTTTTTTCTATAAACGATATAATTGAACAGGTTTTCATAAAAGCTCCTATCTGAGTATTTTTTCTGCTGCATCTGTAAACAGCTTCATATTTTCAATGCTGTCAAACTTAGCCTGAGCGTTGTCAGCCCTGCCGCCGCCTTTGCCGCCGAAAACAGGAGCATTATCCTTAATCAGCTTGCCGCAGTCAACCTTGCCGTTTGAATATACCAGAGCCGTCATTGTATGCTCGTCGCAGAATACCGCCAGCTTGCAGCCTGCAAAATCCAGATGCTTTGCAAGGTTTCTGAGGTCGTCTGTTTTAAACTCAGGGAAAGTGTATGTATGCACGCTGCCGTCGTTTACTTCATCTGATATTTCCTCGGCCTTGTTTCTGATTACTGTCTGCCTGAGTGCAAAGAAGTCGGAGCGAAGCTCTTTTTGCTTATCCTCGTGTATTCTGATTTTATCCATAAGGTCGTCAGTACCTGCGGAGTATCTGACGCCAAGTTCTGTAAGTATATTGTGCTTTTTGTCGTAGTCCAAAAGGGCGCGTTTTCCGGCTTCAAAATATATGCGGAACATTCCCTTGTTGGGCTCCACCTTGTAGAGCTTGACAAGCCCCACCTGTCCTGCGGTGGACGGGTGTGTGCCGCAGCAGGCTACGCAGTCTGACGGATTGTCTATGCTTCCCACACACACGATGGTTATATCCTCATCAAAAGCCAGAGCCTTTCGAAGAGGCAGGTTCTCGGCTTCCTCTCTTTTATCAAAATGACGGGTTATAACGGGGGCGTTTGACCATATTGCCTCATTTGTGCAAAGTTCAACGTGCTGGGCCATTTCCCATGTTACTTCCTTGTATTCCGGCTTTTCCTCAAGACTTATATCTATAGTCATATACTCATCGCCCATATGAAATCCGCGGTTTACACCGCCGTATTCTCTGAAAAACATACCTGAAAGTATATGCTCTCCGCAGTGGCGCTGCATATTGTCAAATCTGTGCTCCCAGTCAATCCGGCCTGAAACGGTATTTCCCTCGCTGAGCTCTCCTTTAGAAGCGCCGCCCTTTAATCTGTGAAATATCTGTCCGTTTTCTTCGTATACATCGGTTACTTCAAAACCTGAAATGTTTCCTATGTCGCAGCTCTGCCCTCCGCCTGTAGGGAAGAATGCCGTCTGGTCTAAAGTTATGATAATGTCCTCGCCGTCTGTATGGGCAGAGGTGATTTTTGCATCAAATTCCTTTAAATATACATTTTTTTGATAAAGTTTTACAGTATTCATAAAAAACTCCTTGAATTTATTAAAAATAGTATAGCACAAATGTGTCGAAATAGTATATAATAAATAAAAAAGTACAAATTTGCTGTATGCGCATAATTAAATTAAAGGTGCTAAACTGTGGATAAGCCTCATATATATGAAACAGGGAGGTGCCTATGGAGCTAAAAAAAATGCTTTTAATTGCGGTCAGCATAGCGATTGTTGTTTTTACGGGATTACTTTTATATACAGGGCAGGCAACAGATGCTGCAGCGGGCAAAGCGGCCGTTACTGTTGTCATCGACCCCGGACACGGAGGCGTTGACGGCGGAGCAGAGGCCGATGACGGTACTCCGGAAAAAAACATAAATCTTAATATAGCGCTGAAGCTGAAACAGCTTGCGGAGAATGGCGGCTGGAACGTCATTATGACAAGGGAGGAAGATACAGGTCTTTATTCTGAACAAAACAGTACAATCAGAAGCAAAAAAACCGAGGATTTAAAAAAACGAAAAGAGATATTCGACAGCTCTGCGGCAGATGCCGCCGTAAGCATACATCTTAACAGCTATACAGCAGACAGAAGCGTCAGAGGAGCGCAGGTGTTTTATGCTGACGGCTCAGAGGAGAGCAAAATGCTTGCCGAGTGTATTCAGGATCAGATGAAAAACAGGCGCAGGGCAATGGCCAAATCCGATGTGCTGATACTGCAGCAGGCAAAAGTGCCTACTGTTATTGCAGAGTGCGGGTTTTTATCAAACTATGAAGAGTCCCGAAAGCTGCGGACAGACGAATATCAGAACAAACTGGCAAAAAACATATATAGCGGAATTAAAAATTACATTGAAAATAATAAAGGGATAAAACGTTAATAAAACAAAACGAGGAAACAAAAATGTTAAAGGAAAAAAATTTTTACAAGGATGAACTGCCGGTAAATGTAGTGGTGGGAAACATACGAGAGTACCCGATACATTTCCACGACGACATTGAGATAGTATATATTCTCAAAGGGAGCATACATCTCAAAAACGGTCATTATGAATATCTGATGAAGCAGGGCGACATCTATATATTCAATGACAGAGAGATACACAGCTTTGCCGCAACAGACGAGGAAAACATGGTTATGATGCTGCAGCTTGATCTCTCATACTTCTCACGCTATTATGACAACCTCAAGAACTCTTTCTTTGTTACTGATATGGAGGATGACAGCGATGAAAGCCTTGAAGTTCTCAGAAATCTTCTTGCCAAGATAATGATGGAGATACTTCAGAAAGGCTATGGTTATGAGCACAAGGTAATCGAAACAACCCACAACCTTATCGCCTGCCTGATTTCAGACTTCCAGTACTTCGTAATGGAAGACGGACGGTTTGTAAACGAGGTCAGAAACAAGGGCAACAAAATCCTTTCGGGCAGACTCAACAGAATTACAGACTATATGTACGAAAACTACAGCCGCAAGCTGACACTGGGAGAAATCGCCGACAGAGAGCATCTGAGCATATATTATCTTTCCCATGTCATAAGAGAGGCTACAGGTCTGAGCTTCCAGGAGCTGCTCAGCTATATCAGAGTTGAGGAGTCAGAGAAGCTGCTGCTTGGCACCAACAAAAAGATAGGAGCCATTGCGGAGGAAACAGGCTTTTCGGCAGTCAGATACTACATAAAGCATTTTGAAACCTGGTTTGGAATGCACCCGCTGGAATACCGCAAAAAATATGCGGGCAAGGTAAGCGGCAGAGAGGTTATGGCGGATATTGAAAGATCCGCACCGGAGGAAATAGAAGATGCAATAAGGACTCAGGTGAGAGGAATATACAGCGACTATATGAAAAACAGCGCTGCCAAACCTGTCATAATTGATGTCAATATCTACAACAGCCAGTTCGGCATTGTAAACAAAAACCAGAATCAGAGCGTGGAGGAGTTTTTAAAGGGTGAAAATCTTAAATTCATTGCAAGACCTTACAATCTGATTAAGAGTCTCAGAGAGCAGGTTGTGGCGTCGGGCGACAATTATATAATAACTACGTCGGCTAAATATCCTGAAGAGGTTAAGAGCCTGAGCATTCTTGTGTACAACTTCAATGAGAAGCTCAAGGAGGAATTTAACGAATCCAGAGGCAGAGCGGACGACCTCAAGGCTATTTTGAACTACACCGACAATGTTGAGCTTCTGATAAGATGCTCCGGTATTTCAGGCGAGTTTAAAATCTCAAGATACAAGCTGACAAGGGAGAATATAATTGTGGCATATGAGGACAGCGGACAGGTGGTGCCAAGCAAAAGAAACGCGCTGCTCAACAACTGGAGAACACTGCCGTTTGTAGAGTTTGGAGATCTGGTGGTTTCAGACACACTGAGCCTTTCGTCAAATCTGTCGGGACTGAGCGCCGAGCTTATATTAATCGACAAAAAAGAAAAATAGCATAATAAAATGCAGGACAGGCGAAAACCTGAATCCTGCATTTTTTATCGCTATAAATCTCTGCTTTTCTGAAAATCATCGGGTGTGTTGAAATCACGGCTGCCGTCATAGATTTTGATGAAGCTGCCGCTTATCTGTCTGGACTCAAGAGGCCCTCCGGTAAATGACTCATATATCTGCCAGCCTACGCAGCGGCTGATTTTACCGGCAAGAAACAGCTCCTTTATCCTGTCAAAATGTTTTTTGAACACTTCTCCTGAGCCGACCTTGACTGCTATTATGGAGCGGTCGTTTCCGAAGAACATCATAGGATCGGCTTTTGTTTTAATTATAGTTTTGAGCGCAAACTCCGAGTAATAGGTATCGCCGTAAAGGAAGCATACATTGTCCTCCAGCAGCTCCTCTGTAAATCTGTCAATCTCAAGTACATTGTTTGCAGGCTCATGCCTTACCGCGCCGGGTATATCATATCTCGGATCGTGCGAGGTGATAATAACGCTGCAGCCCGGGTCCATTTCATTCAGAAGCCTTACGGTTCTGAATATTATTTTCTCTCCGTCTATTTCTATAAAGTGCTTGGGTATATTATTAAAGTTGTTCCATCTGGTGCCTTTGCCGTCGGCCATAATAATATATTTCATAGGCTCCTCCTATTTTATTACCTTGTGATGCCTGTAGAAATCTCCAAGCTCTCCGTTTCTCTGTCCGCCCCACAGCTGTATTATATTGACTCCCGATGAGGTGTTTGCCTCTATAATGCAAAAACCGTCAGGTGTGATGAGAATATCCCACGCCACGAAATACATATAAGGGAGCTTTCTGGCAAGTCTCAGCATACTCTCTTTGAGATTATCCCAGTCCGGAATACGAACGCCCTCAATCGGCGCGCCGGAATCGGGGTGAACCTTGTGGACATCTAAATTGTGAAGACATCTCGCTTCACTTAACGTACCGGTTTCAAGATCAATCTTTGATACAAGTCCGCCTCTGCTGCCGTTGTCAACAGGAATTGTCTCCTTGGTACCTATACGCTGCACCGCAAAGAATATCTTGAACTCATCGGTTTTGGGATCTCTCAGGGTTATAAGTCTGATGGTGTTTACCGTCTTGTCGTAAATCTGAGAGGAATAGCTGTGCTGGCTCATAGCCTGACATATCATCCAGTCCTCCTGTTTTTTGAGAAATGCAATCATATCATCATATGATACCTGCTTCTCATCTATGCATGGACAGCCGTTTTTGTAATCCAGTCTGAACACACCGTTGCCCTTGCCCTTGGCATAAGGCTTGATAAACAGAGGACTGTGGTGCTTTATTATTTCGTAAACCTGTTCATAGGTCATATTTGAATTGCTGAAATCAAACAGCAGTCTGTCGCGCTTCATCGCATATATCTTCGGTACCGTCACATACTGCTGCAACACTTCGTTGCAGGCGATTTTGTTGTTCAGAAGATAGTCAAACGGTTCGTTGATATACCTTGACCTGTACCAGTCAAACTCTGACAGATATTCTTTTTTGTCGTTGTGCTTAAAATCGTAGAGTATCCACTGATCAGCCAGATAGCCTCCGAATATGTTGGCGCGAAGCTTGGTGAAAAAAGAACATTTGAAATTGTTTCTGGCAAACAGTATTCTTCTGAAATAAAGGATAAAGAGCCTTAATTTATTGAAGCATTTCCTTGCAAATTTAAGCATAATCAGTTTCCTTTCAAAGTTAATATCATATCAGCTAAAAGCTTCGTGGAGCAGCCCAGAGGCTCGGGCAGAAATCTCTGCCTGTAGCTTTCAAGTGAGCTTTCGGGATATTCGCCGTCTATGGCGCGGCACAGCTCCTTAGCCGATTTGAATACGCAGCCCGGCATTTCCCTGAACAGATCTATGTTCGTGCCGTTCTTTGAGGTGTATTCCTCGTAATCATATACGAAATAGTATGTTTTGCGGTTTAATATCGCGCCCTCTATGGCTATGGCCGAATAGTCTGTAATCAGATAATCACAGACCGAAAGCAGCTCCACCGATTTGAACTCATCACAGGTATAGACCTGTGGTATGTCGCAGGAAAGGGGCTGATTCGGGTGCCCCTTAACCACAAGTATATATTTATCAAAATCTATATTCTCCGCAAGGGGCAGCCAGTTTACTTCGATGCCTTTTCTGAAAGTGGGAGCATAAAGCAGCACTGTCTTATCCTTAAATTCAGGATATCTTTCGTATATTTTTTCGCGGTTTGCAGCTTCCTGATTAATAAGGTAGTCTATTCGGGGAAGTCCGATATTGACAAGCCTGTCCTCGGTAGTGCCAAAGGACGCGCAGTAATAAGGGTTCCACGCCTTGCCTCCCGCGATTATATAGTCATAATTTCTGTGCATGCACAGCTCGTCTGCCACAAGTCTGCCTCTGCCGCCGGCTCTGCCTACAGTCTGATAGCCCGACTGCTTGATTTTGCCAAGGGCGTGCCATATCTGAATTACCGTAAGGCTGCTTTTGTGGTTCAGAATACATACGGCAGGCCAGTATGAATCTATGATGCATACACCTGAAGTTGCCAGATGGTACATACTTCTCAGCATACATATTCCAAAGGAAAGATAATCGGCCTTGCTGTCACTTGAGCGTTTGCATATGGTGATAAAACGAAGATTCGGCTTTCTTTTGGCAAGCTCCTCCTGAAGCATTGTAAAATCCAGAGTTGCCTCGTTTGACTGTCTGCTGAGAAACAGAATTTTGTTTCTGTTCACAGGAAACAGCTTCATCGGAGCGTATATAATTCTGAGAAGCAGTTTGAATATTTTTAATATAAGTTTCATCATTAATGTTTCCTTTTAGTCAATCATATATAATTTACCATAAGTCAGACTCAAAGTAAATAATTGCAGGCAGGCTAAAGGGGGAAATGTTGATTTTTTTATCGGTATGGAATATAATAACTCATAGAACTTGTAAAAGCTATATGAGGACAGGTCATGCGGCGGCGGGTCTGCGGTATGTCAAACAGGGGAAGCTATGTTTAAAGTATTAAAAGAGATAATTAATGAGCATATATCATATAAATCGCAGATAATAAGTCTTGCGAAAGTAGATATAGACAAGGATTTCAAAGGCTCGGGACTGGGCTGGGTATGGGCTTTTGTAAAGCCTATGATGACGATATTCGTATTCTGGTTTGCAATTACCATAGGCTTCAGAGGCTCCAAGTCGATAGACGGAATTATATGTCCGTATTTTCTGTGGCTTGTTGTGGGCATGGTGACATGGTTTTATATGAGGGATATGATTTTCAGCGGCGCTTCGTGCTTCCGCAGATACAAGCAGCTCGTAACAAAGATAAAATTTCCCGTTTCGGTGATACCGACATTTGTGAGCATATCCAATATGTACAGCCATGTTCTTCTGATGGGCGGAGTCGTTGTTATGTTTTTCTGCTTCGGATTTCCGCCGTCGGTTTACTGGATACAGCTTCCTTTATATACTGTATTCATGCTGCTGTTTACTATCGTATGGAGTATGGTGACGGGTCTGCTTTCCGTTGTGAGCAGGGACTTTCACAATATGCTCAAGGCTATGGTGTCGGCAATATTCTGGCTTTCGGGAATTCTCTTTGACGTGAAATCCATTCCGTACTTATGGATAAGGAGACTGTTTTACTTCAACCCCGTGACATATATTGTTGAGGGCTACAGAAACTGCTTTACAAGGCATATCTGGTTTTTTGAACAGTGGAAACAGCTGCTGTGCTTCCTGTTTGTGCTGTTTGTATTCGCAATGGTTGCGCTGTGGCTTTACAAAAGACTGAGAAAAGAAATTCCGGATGTTCTGTAGGAGGGCGGCAATGAGTGAACCTATTATAAAAGTGAAGAATGTTACAAAGGTATACAGACTCTACAAAAGCAACAGAGAAAGAATGAAATCCGTTCTTTTCAGAAAAGGCAAATACAAAAAGAAAAAAGCTGTCAATAATGTTTCTTTTGAAATTTACAAAGGAGAAACAGTAGCCTTTATAGGCAACAACGGCGCGGGCAAATCCACTCTTATGAAGATGATAACAGGGGTTACCTTTCCTACTAAGGGCGAGATTGAGGTAAATGGCAGCATAAATGCTATTCTTGAACTGAGGGCGGGCTTTGACCCTGAATTTACAGGCAGACAGAACCTGTATCTGAGAGGCAGGCTGCTTGGGTGGAGTGATGAGCAGATTAAGGAGCACGAGGATGAGATAATAGAATTTGCGGAGCTTGGAGAATATATAGACCAGCCTGTCAGAACCTACTCCAGCGGTATGGCCGCAAGACTGGGCTTTGCCATTAATATGACCATGAAACCCGATATACTGATAATAGATGAAGCCATGGGAGTAGGTGACAAGAGCTTCAGGATTAAATGTATAAACAGGCTGAAATCAATAATTTCAGATGAAAATGTCACGCTTCTGTTTGTTTCGGGATCTATGCTTCTTAACAAGCAGCTTTGCACCAGAGGCATCGTTATAGACTCTGGCAAAGTGGCCTTTGACGGACCGTTAAAAGAAGCGGGCAGGTTTTATGAAGACAACTTTGTTAGAAAAGATGAAATTGAAAAAACTCTCGAAGAAGAGATTGAAGAACGTTCTGTTGAACTTGAGACTGATGACGAGGAAGACAACGAAGAAATGTAAGGATATATTTGCTCAATGTTTGAAATTCGGAACATTGAGCAAATTAGTATTTATTTTAAGCAAACCCATAGTTGTATCAAAAGAATGATATGGTAGAATAAAAGTACAGATAAGTGTAAAACAGCAATAATGCTGAACATAAAATGGAGGTAATGATATGAAACTTTTAATCATCGGAGCTGGCGGAGTTGGTACATCAGCTGCTAAGATTATAGCTAGAGCAGGAGCAGACGGAGACTGGGCAGAGAAAGTAGTAGTTGCTGACTATGATCTTGAAAGAGCAAAGAAAGTTGCTAACGAAATCTGCGGCGGAGGAAAATTCGTTCCTGAACAGATCAACGCAATGGATGCAGAGAGCATCAAATCAGTTGCAAAGAAGCATGATTGCGATTTCGCAATGAACGCTTGCGACCCAAGAATGAACGAAACTATATTTGATACTTGCTTAGAAATCGGTATCGGATACTTAGACTGTGCTATGACATTAGGTACAGAGCACCCTGAAAAACCTTATGAATTAACAAACATCAAACTTGGTGACTATCAGTTCGCTAAGCAGAAGGAATGGGAAAAATCAGGAAAGATCGCTATCTGCGGATCAGGTGTTGAACCGGGTATGGCTGACGTATTTGCTAAGTATGCAGCTAAGCACTTATTCGACAAGATCGACGAAGTTAACGTAAGAGACGGAGATAACTACGGAAATACTGATTCAGACTTTGGTTTCTCAGTATGGACAACTATCGAAGAATGCTTACAGCCACCTGTAATCTGGGAAAAGAACGAAGAACATCCTGAAGGACACTGGTTCTGTACAGAACAGTTCTCAGAACCTGAAATCTTCAACTTCCCTGGCGGAATCGGCGATGTAGAAGTAATCAACGTTGAACACGAAGAAGTACTGTTAGTACCAAGAGAAATCGACTGTAACAGATGTACATTCAAGTATGGTGTACCTGCTGATTTCAGAAAGAAATTAATGGTATTATTTGAATATGGTCTTTCAGACAAGAGAAACAAGATCAAGGTTGGCGACAGCGAAATCACTCCTAGAGACTTCGTATGCAAAGTTATCCCTAGCCCGGTTGATGCTACAATGACAATGACCGGTAAGGGCTGCGCTGGTACTTGGGTAACTGGATGGAAAGACGGCAAGTACAGATCAGTTTACTTATATCAGATCGCTGACAACCAGGAATGTATCGCTAAGTACACTACTAACTCAGTAGTTGCTCAGACTGCAGTAGGTCCTGTAATCATGATGGAACTTATCGCTAAGGGAATCTGGAACGATGCAGGCGCATGGGGACCAGAACACTTCGATCCAGATCCATTCGTAGAAAGACTTGCTAAGTACGAATTCCCTGCAGGAATCAAAGAAATGGATTCAGAATATGCAGATGAATTAAACGAAAAGGCTTTCTTAGACGCAGTTTCAAAATAATTTAAATTGCAGATAACAGCGAGGTCGTATGACCTCGCTTATTTCTTCTCAAAATAAAAATGAACAGGAATATTATCCTGCTCATTTACAAGTCTATTTGTTTTCAAATTCAGCCGCAGCTTTTTTCATAATATCGGAAATCGGCAGGCTCTGCGGACAGTGGGACTCACATTTCCTGCAGGTTACGCATTTTGACGGAAGATGAGGAGCCATCCAGCTGTATTCCATCCTGATAGCGGCTGTATTATCATATATGCCAAGCTGGTTATATAAATCAATAGTTCTAGGTATATCTATTTTTTCAGGACATGGCATACAGTATCTGCATTTAGTGCAGTCATATTCGATAAGCTCATGGAATTTATCTGCCACTGCGGAGATTACTTTCTTTTCATCGGATGTGAGGCTGCCGGGCTTCAGATCTTCAAAGATTCTCAGGTTGTCCTCAAGCTGTGCATAGGAACTCATTCCGCTTAATATTGTCATAACTTCAGGGAAGTCCGCAACCCATCTGAATGCCCATTCCACAGGAGTTCTTTTTTCTTTCATCTGTGACCAGATTTCATCTACTGCAGGAGGCATTGTGCTTGCCAGTCTGCCGCCCTTGAGAGGCTCCATAATAATTACAGGGAGACCCTTCTCGCCTGCCAGCTTCAGGCCTTTTACTCCCGCCTGGAAATTCTCATCGATATAGTTTAACTGTATCTGCACAAACTCCCATGGGAATTTATCTATAACCTCCTCAAAGAATTCGTAATCATCATGGAACGAAAACCCTATATGGCGGATCTTGCCTTCTTCTTTTTTCTTTGTGAGGAAATCGAGTACATTGTATTTTTCGGTGAATTTCCATAGTTTGCTGCCTACATTGTGAATAAGGTACATGTCTATACAGTCTGTCTGCAGTCTTTCGAGCTGTTTGTTGAAAATCTTTTCGATATCCTCCTCGCTTCTGGCAAGCCATGGCGGCATTTTGTCTGCCAGCAGAACCTTTTCTCTGTAGCCGTCTTTGAGAGCTTTGCCGATTACTCTCTCGCTGAAGCCGTTGTGGTACATATACGCAGTATCAATATATGTGATGCCGTTGTCGATACCATGCCTTATGACTCTGATTGCCTCTGCTTCATCAACCTTGTCATCGGCTCCGAGAGGAAGCCTCATACATCCCATTCCTAGCAGGGAAACTTTGTTATCTTTAAAATTTGTGTATTTCATAGTATTTATCCTTTCCCAAAACTGATTATATTTAGTATACTTAATATATCAATAAAAGTAAAGGAGCGAGTTTTGAAGAATTTAGACAGATATCTCGAGGACATATATTTTTATCAGGACCTGCCGGGACTTGCGGTTTCGGTAAAGGCAGGGGATTTAATATACCGGAGAGCTTTCGGATATTCGGATTTTCCGGCAAAGAAGCCTTTGGAATTAAGCGATGTGTTTCACTGCGCATCGGTTGCCAAGCTGTTTACCTCAACTGCTGTAATGCAGCTTGCAGAGCGAGGAATGCTGAATATTGATGACAGAGTGGGGGATATAATTTCAGGGTTTAAAATAAATGATGAGAGGGCAGGGGATATTACAGTCAGAGACCTGCTGCAGCACACATCGGGAATCGGTATGGTTTATGATCTGCACTGGGACAGGCCGGAAACCTCGGAAACTGCGCTTAAGGAATATGCTCTGAGCGATGAAATACGAAAAAGAGCCCTGCTGTCAGCGCCGTCAGAAAACCGCTTCTGCTACAGCGATGCAGGCTACGATATACTGGGCGCAGTCATATCAGAAATTTCGGGTATGAGCTTTGAACAGTATATAGATGAGAATATATTTATACCTGCGGAAATGAAAAATTCATCATTTCTCACCTTTGCAAGAAGTGATAAGGAGAAGCTTGTAAAACCTCACACCAAGGATGCGACAAAGCATATCGTGTACGAGAAATATTATCCGTACAACAGAATTCACGCACCAAGCTCGACTCTGACATCGAATATATATGACCTTGAGAAATTTGCGCAGCTTCATATAGACGGAAGCCTCGGAAAAGCTGCGAAGCCGCTGCTGGCGCAGGAAACCTACAGCCATATATGGCAGCCAGGGGTAAAGACTCTTAATAAGAATGAGTATATGGGTACAGGCTGGTTCCTATATGAGAGAAACGAAGAGATATATTACGGACATAACGGCGGAGATGACGGGTTTTCGTCTGCCTTTTGGATATGTCCCGAAGAGGACTTTTATCTCATAGCTCTTACAAATACAAGACAGGCGGAGATGAAAAAAATATGCAGACAGATTTTTGATATATTATTAAAGGCGAAGGATTGATTTCCCTCGCCCTTGTATTTTACAGTCCCGCTTCTTTTCTTAATATTTCAGCCCTGTCAGTGTGCTCCCAAGGAAGATCTATATCGGTTCTTCCGAAGTGGCCGTATGCCGCAGTCTGTCTGTAGATAGGTCTTCTCAGGCCTAAATCTCTGATGATTGCAGCAGGTCTTAAATCGAAATGCTCTGCAACCAGTGAGGATATGGCTTCCTCTGAGATTTTGCCTGTGCCGAATGTATCTACAAGGATTGATACAGGCTTTGCAACGCCTATTGCGTATGCAAGCTGTATTTCGCATTTGTCTGCAAGTCCTGCCGCAACTATGTTCTTTGCAACGTATCTTGCAGCATAGGTAGCCGAACGGTCAACCTTTGTAGGGTCTTTGCCGGAGAATGCGCCGCCGCCGTGCTTTGCATATCCGCCGTAGGTATCAACTATTATTTTTCTGCCTGTAAGGCCCGAATCTCCGTGAGGTCCGCCGATTACAAATCTGCCTGTAGGATTTACAAAGTATTTGGTATCATCGTCAAGCAGCTCTGCAGGAATTACAGGTTTGATTACATATTCAAGCATATCTGCTCTGATCTGCTCAAGTGTTACATCGGGATCGTGCTGTGTTGAAACCAGTACTGTGTCTATTCTCTTTACCTGATGGTCGTCATATTCAACTGTAACCTGTGTCTTGCCGTCAGGTCTTAAATATTTAAGAGTTCCGTCTTTTCTTACCTTTGCAAGCTGCATTGCCAGCTTGTGAGCCAGTGCGATAGGCATAGGCATTAATTCGGGAGTTTCATTGCAGGCAAAGCCGAACATTATACCCTGGTCTCCCGCGCCTGTAGCTTCGATTACAGCCTCGTCGTGAAGAGTTCCCTCTTTGTATTCAAGGGCATTGTCAACGCCCATTGCAATATCTCCCGACTGCTCGTCTATTGATGTCATAATTGCACAGGTGTGACCGTCAAAGCCGTATTCGCTTCTGTCGTATCCTATTTCGGTTATTACATCTCTTGCAATCTTGGGAATGTCTATATAGCAAGAGGTTGTGATTTCTCCCATTACCATTGCATAGCCTGTGTTTACTGTTGTTTCAGCAGCTACTCTGCCCATCGGGTCCTGCTCAAATATGGCGTCTAATATTGCATCTGATATCTGGTCGCATATTTTGTCAGGATGACCCTCTGTTACTGATTCTGATGTGAATAGTTTCTTCATTGTGTTATCTCCTTTAATCTTTAATCCTTATCGAAATAAAAACGCCTCTTTTCTGAAAAGAGGCATATAATTTACTGAATTCCTCATCTTTCAGAACTGATATTCTGTAGGATTTAGCACCTTGTTGATACAGGTTGCCGGGCTTCAATGGGCCTATTCCCTCAGCCGCTCTTAATAAGGATTATATTTAGTTCTTAAATGTAATATATATATTATATTACATACTTTAAAATTGTCAACTTGTAATTTCTTCAGAATAGGGTATACTTAATTTGATTGATTATTAAAAGGAAGGTAAGGCTTTTGAATAAATCAGAACTAAAACTTATAAAGGGCGGTCTCTGTGACAGCCCTGCCGGCAGAAGCATATCATTTATATCTGCCTATGTGACGGATACCAGGCTTATGGGCGTGATATGTATGTATATTCACTGGATAATAGACGATGAGGATCTGCATCAGTTCTTCTATTTTGACTGCGAGGAGCACGGCTTTGAGCGCTACAAGAGCGTTAAGGGCAATGATATGGCTCAGATTGTCATAGTGGAGCAGTCCTTTGCGGGAGGACTTGGAGGCAGGCAGATAGACATAAACGAGAGACAGGCAAGAGCCATGCTGCAAAAATATGCGGATTTCAACAGCAGCCACAATATCAAGCTTCCGCCCGATGCGGCAGAATACGAATTTGTAACCGAAAAAAGAATAGAGCTTACAGACGAAGAGAAACAGGAGCTTATGAGCAGGGAATGTACTGCCATAACCTCAGATTATCAGACCGTAAACTATTTTCTTATGAGGTGCTTCGGCCACGACTATGAGGCTGCAAAGTTTCTTGCGGAGGACGGCGTTGATGTCAGAGTGTATGACGATTACAGGGCGGCGGCGCTTTACCGTAATGTCATAGATGAGATTTCAGAGGGAAAATATATGTGCGAAAGCCTTATAGATTCCGGCGAGAGATATACTCTGCTTGTTTCAGAGGTTCATGTTGAGAATTTCAGAGTCACCCATTTTGAGAAATGCTCCGGATTTAAGGTCAGCTCGGCAGAGGCGGCAATGATGCTGGCAAGGCCTGAATTCGTGACGGTGTACGATATACTTACAAGCCCTGAGATATTCGATATGGGCATGATGGAGCTGTCGCTGAATTCAATGGTTACATCTCACGAAAACGGCAGGTTCTATATGATTTTCAACAGGAACAATGAGCATGTCAACAAGAGAATATTCAAAATGAGCGAGGACGTGTACGGCATATATTATGTCACGGCTTTCGGACAGCTCATAGCTGCGGCATACAGTATCGAAAACATACACAGTCTCGAAAGAGATTTGAGGAGAAGCGATCTGAGCAGATATCTTGCTCTGGTTTCAAAGTATGAGTTTAAAGAGCCGATACTGTATGATTTTGTGCAGAGTGATTTTGAGGATTTCGAGGATTTCCTTGACTATATACAGGACTTTTTTAACGAGGACGACGACTGAAGCATATAAGAATTATGAAATGGATTAATATATACGGACTTGTAATGATTGCGGTTATTATGATACCCAATATAGTTTTTGCAGCCAGATGCAAAGACGGGTTTGAAAATCTGTGGCACAACAGATTTGTTGAAATTACAGAGCAGATAGGCAGATTCAGCTGCTTTGCTCTTATGATTTTCAATATACCGGGGATATATATGGGCTTTGAAACGGACAGCGCCCTGCATATATACCTTATAGCAGACGTCCTGATGATTGCGGCCTACTGCCTTATCTGGATTATATGTTTCAGAAAACCGGGTATGTTTCGGGCGGCAGCACTGTCGGTGCTTCCCTCTGCCGTATTTCTTGCAAGTGGCATTATGAGCAGATATATACTGCTTGTTATAGCTGCGGCAGTATTTGCTCCGGCGCATATATTACTTAGCTGCAAAAACGCGGCAGTTTCACAAAAGGAGAAATAGATTATGGCATCATCAAAGGAATATCTGGAGTTTGTACTTGAGCAGCTATCGGAGCTTGACGATATTACATACAGGGCAATGATGGGAGAATATATCATATATTACAGAGACAAAGTGGCAGGCGGTATATATGATAACAGGTTTTTAGTCAAGCCTGTCCAGGCGGCAAGGGAGCTGATGCCGCACGCACGCCTTGAAATTCCCTATGAGGGCGCAAAGGATATGCTGTTAGTTGATGAGCTTGAGGACAGAGAATTTTTAAAGAGGCTGTTTGAAGCTATGTATGAGGAGCTTCCGGCGCCTAAAAAGAAGAAAAAGAAATAGAGGCAAAGGGCATAATACCTTTTGCCGATTTTTTTACCCCGAAGTTTCCGTAAGTGTCAATTGACTACATGGTAATTATGCTGAATTTGTACTCCGGTATATGCTACAATTACGATATTGAATTAACGGCAATATGAAATTTAGGAGGAGAGATTTTTTTATGGGAAACAGATTAACCAAAAAACTGCTGGCGATACTGCTGGCGGTATGTATGATAGCAGCGCTTATGCCTGTAAGCGTATTTGCGGCGGAGAGAACTGTCAGCAATGAAACGGAATTGAAACAGGCATTGGAAAATGCGGACTGCGCCGAGATTAAGTTGGGCGGAAACGTTGAAACAACTTGGGAACTTGATGTGGCGCGCACGGTGACTCTTGACCTTAACGGATATACCCTGAACTGCAGTTCGACAGATGAGGATATAATTAGGGTGCGCAGCAGCGGAAACCTGACAGTGAAGGATAGCGGAACCGGCGGTAAGATTGACGGGCAGAACAAGAATTGCGGCTTTAACGTTAAGGGTGGAACCCTGACTTTGGAGAGCGGCAGTATCGTGAACTGCACGGATGCCAATGGGGACGGCGGCGCTGTGGATGTAGAAAACACCGGTGTAACGGAGACACCTACCAAGTATGGCAAGTTCGTTATGAACGGAGGCGTCATCATGGACTGCAAAGCCAGTGATGACGGCGGCGCTGTGGATATAGGCAGTGGCTGTGAATTTATTATGAACGGCGGCACCATCGACAGTTGCAGAGCCGACGATGACGGTGGTGCGGTATTTATCAAGCGTAGTGGCACCTTTAAGCTAAATGGTGGTATCATTCAGAATTGTTCTGCCGGTGCCAATGGTGGTGCGGTAAATATTTACGAAGACGGTTGCTTCACTATGACAGGCGGCGCTATAAAAAGCTGCAGAGTGGATCTGGGCGGACTTGGTATGGCGGTGTATGGCAGCAACGATAAGGCCGTGGTCACCATGACAGGCGGCACCTTTGAAGACTGCGGCGCATACCCTTATTCCTTTGATGAATTCACCGTAACCTTTGACTCTGACGGCGGCAGCGCTGTGTCCGAGCAGAAGCTGCGAAATGCTCCGGCAGTCGAACCCGATGCACCGAAGAAGAAAGGATATGTGTTTGACGGATGGTATTTGGGGAACACGCAGTATAGCTTTGACACCAATGTTACCAATAATATTACCCTTAAAGCGCATTGGAAACCGGGCATAATTGATAATGTGAATATTAATGACGTAGCGACAAGTTACACCCATGGTGAAAAACCTAAGGCAACAGCTGCTGTCGCAGCAGACAGTACAGAGAAATATAAAATCGTAACGGAGTGCTGGGAAAAGCTTGAGAAAAACGAGGCAGGCATCCTTGTCCCTGTTGCATATTGGTATTCAAACGAAAGATGCTATCAGGATGGAACTGCTAAATTTACTGAATTTGAAAAAGACATACAGTATAGATATTCGATAAAACTGGAAGCGATAGGAGACTTTAAAGTTGATGTTAACACAGGACTAACTATCAATGGAAAGGAAATTACACTCGAGACAGGAGCTGTTAATGTTACTGCTGATAAGGCTATTTGTTTCAGCAATGTAATGACCATAACTCCAAAAGCTTTCAGTGGAGGAGGCTATTATGTGCCTGTTCAGAAGCCTGAAATCATTACAGGAGAGGGCGGCAAGACAGCTCTTGAAAACAACGGCAGCACCCTGGTTATAACTCCTGATGACGGTATGCAGATTTCAAAGGTAACTGTAAACGGCAATGAAGTAACAGTTACTGATAACAAGGTTACAGGACTTAAAACAGGAGATAAGGTAGAAGTAACATTTGATAAAATACCTCCGACTAAGGAAGAAATTGATAAGGCATTTAAAGAAAAGCTCCTTAATCTGGGTCTTACAGTCAGAACATCAAAGACAGCTAAAAAGAACATTAAGGCTGTAGTTAAAGAAACCTCAGAATTAAATGACCTTATTAAGGAAATTAAGGATGCAGGATATACTGTTAAATACAAATTCTACAGGTCAACTAAGAAATCATCAAAGTATATCTCTGCAGTTACAAAGACGGAGAATACATACATTAATACAACAGGTGAAAAAGGTACGAAATATTATTACAAGGCAAGGCTTATGGTATATGATGCCGAGGGTAATCTGGTAGCGCAGACTGAATTAAAGCAGTGCAAATATGGTTTGAGGACCTGGAGTAAGAAAATAACGTGAATAATGTAGGCGGTCATAAGGCCGCCTTTTATAGTGGAGTTGATTAACTGGAAAATATGAAATGTATGACCGGTAATTAGAAAACTCTCGGCAAAGGTTACTGTATGGATATAATTGCATATAAAAAGATAAGCAAAATTGTGGATAAAAGACCTGTTTTTAAATATTATATTAAATTAATTACGAAAATTTCACAAAAATATTGATATAATATTCGAAAAGGGGTATATTATATAATAAATAGGAGGTCATATGGTATGTTAGTACAATTTATGGTTAAAAATTTTTTATCTTTTAAGGATGAAATCATTTTAGATATGACAGCAATTAACGCATATAAGGAGCACGAATCAAATCTTATTGATAACGGCGGAAAAGAAAAATTTCTTAGAGTTGCTGCAATTTATGGAGCCAATGCAAGCGGTAAATCAAATCTGTATCTTGCTATGGCGTACTTTCAGAAAATCATTGTAGAGTCATTAAACAATGTGTATAACAGGTCGGAAACAGCTGTAAGCCGTTTCTATATGCCGTTTCTGTTTGAGGAAACCAGTGAAAATTCTGAGTTCCAGATAATTGAGCTTATAGATGATTTCGAATATAAATATGGCTTTGAATACAATTCTGATTCTGTTGTAACTGAATGGCTGTATAGAAAGAACCTTACTACAAACAGGACATCTACTATTTTTGAAAGAACATCTGATAAAATTGAATTTGGAGCTTCTGTAAGAAAAGAATGCGACGCATACAAAGAGCAGATTCCGGTTGAAACCCTGGCGCTTTCCTTTTTCAACAGGTTAAAATTAAAAACGGATATCTTCAGGAGTGTTTATTCCGGTATTATGGACACACTGGTTGTTCCGTCTGATTTTTGTGAGGATATGCAGTTTCTGCAGGAATGTTTGCCCACCGCAATTGACAATGAAAAAGAAAAACTGACAGAGTTTCTGGCAGCAATAGATACAGGGATTAAAGATATTTTTTATGATGACAGCGAAAATGATATAAAGTTTTTTACTGTGCATACAGGCAAAAATAAAAAAGACTATTACCTGCCTCTATATTCAGAATCTGAAGGCACCATCAGAAGCATTATGCTGTTTATATATGCCCGAGCTGCCGTTTTAAATAATTGTTCTATTTTTGTTGATGAGCTTAATATTAAGCTGCACCCGCTGCTGCTGAAATTTATTATTGATCTTTTCTATGATGAAACTTCCACAGCACAGCTGATTTATACAACACACGATACCACTTTGATGGATAAAAAGTTCTTTAGAAGAGATCAGATCTGGTTTGTTCAAAAAGATGAGTATGGATATTCAGAGTTGGCGGCACTGTCAGATTTCAAGGTACGATCCGATGCTTCATTTGAAAAAGACTATCTGGCAGGAGTTTACGGAGGAATACCGCTTATTAAGGAATTCAATATGAAAGAGGGCAAATAGATGGGCTCAGATGATTTATTCAAAAAACGCAGACAGGCGCGTAAGCGAAGAAAGCACGAATACAGAACTCCAAAAGCAAATTCATTTCTGATTGTGACAGAAGGCGAAAAAACAGAACCTTTATATTTCAAAGGCCTTGAAAAACTCATTAAGCAGAAGGTTGGCGGAATGGTGCAGGTGGTTGAAGCTCCTGTAATAGATATTCACGGCAAAGGCTGCTCTACAGAAAAACTGATTGAGGTTACTGAGAGAATTGTTAAAGATGCAAAAATAATTTATCAGAATGTGTGGGTGGTTTTTGACAAGGATGACTTTGAGGATTTTGATGAAGCTATTAATGAGGCTGTGTCCAAGGGCTACAAGGCTGCATGGAGCAATCAGTCATTTGAATACTGGATTTATCTGCATTTCAATTACAGTGATGCTGCACTTCACAGAAATGTCTGGAATGAAAAATTAGACGCTATATTTAAGCAGTATAATCTGGGAGATGGTACCTATAGAAAAAACTATGATAATATATATGATTTAGTGAATACCTTTAATGGAGCCGAAATCGCTATAAAAAATGCAAAGCGAAGAATGTCTTCTTTTAATGCTGATACTGACAGACCTTCAGAGTATGATCCCGGAACTACGGTATATGAACTGGTGCAGGATTTAAAATCATATCTGGAGGAATAATAAATTAACCCGAATAATGAACCGGACTGGCAATCCCGGTCTGTTCTTGTATGAATGTCTAATCCGGCATACCCAAAGAAGAAGTAAATAACGTGAGTTTTAACATTTTTCGGGCATTTAAGAACTCCGACACCGAAACAGAGCAACTAAATGTCTTGACATTGGGGTTCGTATGGCGTAAAATCTGTTAGTGTATATACACATATATATACTAAACCAAAGTGTAAGTCTTGGAGGACAATATGGAAGAACAAAAACAGACAGTAAAAGAAAAAGGCAGCTTCGGTAAATTTCTTCAGCGAAAGAATATCGAGTTTTCTGCCAAGAGATATGGTATAGATGCTCTCGGCGCTATGGCGCAGGGACTGTTCGCATCGCTTCTGATAGGAACAATTATCTCGACCATAGGAGAGCAGGCAGGGATTGAATTCCTTGTTACAATAGGCGGATACGCCAAGGCTGTGGCAGGGCCTGCCATGGCAGTAGCCATAGGTTATGCGCTTCAGGCGCCGCCTCTGGTGCTGTTTTCACTGGTGGCCGTCGGGGGAGCTGCCAATGACCTCGGAGGAGCCGGAGGCCCTCTTGCGGTACTGGTAGTAGCTATATTTGCTGCAGAGTTTGGCAAGGCCGTATCAAAGGAAACCAAAGTGGATATAATTGTTACACCGTTTGTAACTATATTTGTGGGAGTCCTGCTTTCAATGTGGTGGGCGCCTCCTATAGGAGCTGCTGCAAGCGCTGTGGGCAATCTCATAATGTGGGCAACAGTGTTAAAGCCTTTCCTTATGGGTATTATCGTTTCGGTTATAGTGGGCGTGGCGCTTACACTCCCTATAAGCAGCGCGGCAATATGCGCGGCCTTAGGTCTTACGGGACTTGCAGGAGGAGCTGCAGTTGCAGGCTGCTGCGCGCAGATGGTCGGCTTTGCATTTATGAGCTTCAGAGAAAACAGATGGGGCGGACTGCTTTCACAGGGCATAGGCACAAGTATGCTTCAGATGGGCAACATCGTCAGAAACCCGAAAATCTGGATACCGCCGACACTCACAGCCGCTATAACAGGGCCTATTGCAACCTGTGTATTTCATCTTGAGATGAACGGCGCGGCCATAGCGTCGGGAATGGGCACCTGCGGACTTGTAGGACAGATAGGCGTATACACCGGCTGGGTTGCCGATGTCGCATCGGGCGCTAAGGATGCAATAACATTTATGGACTGGACCGGACTTATCCTCATTTGCTTCGTGCTTCCTGCGGTACTGACACTCATATTCGGAGCGATATTCCGCAAAATGGGCTGGATTAAGGAAGGCGATTTAAAACTGGATTAATTAAAAAATACATAAAATATGGGCTGTCAACAACAGACAGCCCATATTTTTGTTTAAAATAAACAAAAAACAGTAGATTTGTTGTAACATTTTTGATATAATCAAAATATACTTACTTAGAGAAGTATATTTTTTTCACCAAAACAGATTGAATATTAATTAAAACAGAAATAGAGGAGATGAACTTATGGGACTAAAAGTGGCTAAATTCGGAGGTTCTTCTGTAGCTGATGCAATACAGCTTATGAAGATTAAACAGATAATTGAGGCGGACAGCGAGAGAAGATACATTGTAGTGTCGGCACCGGGCAAAAGATTTGACAAGGACAACAAAATCACCGACCTTCTTTACCTTTGCAAAACCCATATGGATCACAACCTGCCGTATGAACAGGTGCTTCAGGTAATACAGGACAGATATGTGGCGGCTGCGGTAGGCCTTGGACTTGATATAGATTATGAGCAGCAGTTCCAGATAATTAAAGACAAACTTGAAAAGGGCGAAGCAACTGCCGACTACCTTGCAAGCAGAGGCGAATATTTAAATGCCATACTTGCAGCCAAGCTTTTAGGCTATGATTTTGTGGATACAGACAAACTGATAAAATTCTCGGCAAAGGGCAAACTGCTTGCGGAGGAAACAAATGAAGCCCTTGCGGCAGAGCTTGCAAAGCACGAAAGAGCTGTACTTCCGGGATTTTACGGCAGCACTCCTGACGGCAAAATCAAGACCTTCTCAAGAGGCGGCTCGGATATTACAGGCGCGCTGGTTGCAAGGGCAGCAGGAGCAGACATATATGAGAACTGGACAGATGTATCAGGCTTCCTGATGGCAGATCCTAGAATTGTCGATAACCCTAAGCCTATAGCGGAGATTTCATACAGAGAGCTCAGAGAGCTTTCATACATGGGAGCTTCTGTACTTCACGACGAGGCTATTTATCCTGCAAAGGAAGACAATATACCTATCAACATCAGAAACACCAACAGACCTGAGGACCCGGGCACAATCATTACGGCAGATGCGCCGCTTTCAAACCACGTTATAACAGGTATTGCAGGCAGCAAGAACTTCACCGTAATCGGACTCTCAAAGAGCATGATGTCACAGGAGGTTGGTTTTGTCAGAAGACTGGCGGGAGTATTCGCAGACAAAGATGTAAGCCTTGAACATATGCCAAGCGGTATAGATACAATTTCAGTGGTTGTTGATAACGATGAGCTTAACGGCAAGCTTGACGATATAGTTGATGAAATCCAGAGACAGCTTCAACCGGATACAATAGATGTATTTGAGAATATGGCTCTTATTGCAACTGTAGGCAGAGGTATGTCCTCAAGAACCGGCACTTCCGCAAAGCTGTTTACAGCCCTTGCGGAGGCAGGAGTAAATATCAGAATGATAGACCAGGGCTCAAGTGAGATAAACATAATCGTAGGAGTTCAGAACAAGGACTTCGAAAAGGCAGTAAAAGCTATTTATGATGCATTTGTAGAATAGGAGAAACGGGGGAGCGAAGATGCTCCCTCTTTAAATGATAAAATGAAGATAGTATGTATAGGCAACAGCATAGTAAACGGATTTCCTCTCAAAAGAAGCCAGTGCTTTACAGGGCTTTTAAGGAGCCGTTACGGATATGAAACAATCAACAAAGGAATAAACGGGGACACCACGGACGGAATATATCAGCGGTTTGACAGCGATGTCACAGCTCACAGACCTGATGTATGCCTGCTGCTTACAGGCACCAATGACTTTATAGGGGGGAAATCTGCAGAGCAGGCCTTTGATAATATCAAAAGGATAATGGCAAAGGCTGCGCAGCTTGACAGCATGCAGATGATTTTACTGACTCCGCTGCTTACATATCCTGCTATGGCGGAGCGTATGTGGGTTCCGGCAGATTATACGGAATTAAATCAGACGCTGGAGGCGTTTGCAGAGAGGCTCAGGACCCTTGAGGGCTGCAGTATAATTGATACACAGAACGCATTTAAAAACAGCGGAATTGCAGCAGAGGAGGCGTACAGTGACGGTATTCATCCTACAGCAGCAGCCCATGAATTTCTGGCAGAATACATTGCAAAGCAGCTTGAGGGGATTTTAAGGTAAAAAAGATGCAGACTTTTTTTGCCCGATTTTAAATCTCGTTTTTTGTCAAGTGTTTGCCTTTAAACGTTCAAAAAGCAATGGTTTGAAACTATAGTAAAAAAATAAAAAAATGGAATTGACAGTAAAAACGGGGTATGCTAAAATGGTACTGTCGAAAAATGTATGCAGACGCATACAGTATTAACTTAATAAAAAGCAGAGATTAAGAGAAGTGCTTGCACTTCTCTTTTTTGTGCTGCAAAAAAGAAAGGAGAAAACAAAATGAGTTTAAGGAAGACAATAAGTCTGCTGCTCATATGCATAATGCTTGCGGCAATGCTGCCGGCGCAGGCGTTTGCCGATTTAAACAGCAGTCAGACGGCAAAATTCAAAGAGGGAGGAGTGCTGTATGACGCCTATGGCAGAACCTATCATTATGACAGGCAGTACTATATACAGGTATATCAGTACAACTCCGACGGCTCAAGGCGAAAAATCATACTTGACAATGAAAACACTTCGCCCAAGAGATCATTTTTAATAACGCAGGGCGGAAGTTCCTACAGGGGCTACTGCATAGAGCATGGAGTATACAGCAATGAAACGCTGAACATGAAGGCGCTGACCGGAGAAGGCAGCATATCATTTTACAAAGGGCTAAGCAAATCACAGCAGAAAAACATACAGCTTGCGCTGCTGTACGGCTGGCAGTCGGGCAAAAGCATAACCGATACGAAGGATACGCTTTTCACTCAGTCAAAGTGGTACCGGAAAACCTGTGACAGATACAACAGAGACGACTGGTATCTTGCCACTCAGATGCTTGTATGGGAGATACAGCAGGGCTACAGGACGGCAGATATGGATTACAACTACAGGACTGTATCGGGAAGCAGAGTTCACAAGGAGCTGTGCTATCTGTCGGGAAACCCTGTAAGCATATATCACTATTCAAACTTTCTCAAAGGGCAGGGAGCCTATGATATATACAAGTTTATGGCAGAGGCAGTAAAGTCGCACGGAAGTATTGCTTCAGGACTTAAAGGCACCGAAAAATCAAAGCCTGAAGAAATAACGCTGGTGCAGGAAAAGGATCAGGCCGGAGAGCCGACAGCCGTATGGTCTGCCGTTATAAGGGATAACGGCAAATACCCCGTTGCAAAGGATAAGCTTAAAGACGAGTACAGAGCGGTGAACATAGTTAAGGGCAAAAATAAAAACAGCCTTGAGATAGAGCCTGTCAGATCAGATACAGGCGCACTGCAGTACAGGATAAGCTGGAGCGGAAAGGACAGCGAGGACAGACCGCCTGAGGATACGGTATTTATAATCGAAAGAGTGTTTGATGCAGGTACGGGCGCCGTTAAAAACAATCTGCTTTTCTGGTACTGGAATTCAGGCTCCGGCGGATGGCCGAACCACTGCCAGACCATAGTTACAGGCTCCTGCAATCCGCAGTACTTCTATATATCCCTTAAATCCGGTGAAGAAAAGCAGCCGCCTGAGGAAACGGAGCGCGGCGTGCCGGAATATTTTCCGGAGTTTGAGTTTCCTGTAAGCAAGCAGGATAAAAATCCGGGCTGGGACGGAGATGTTCATACGGGAATGGGCGATGCCTCTCTTGGCGCAACATACACCCTTTATCGGAACGGTGAGGCTGTAGACAGTGTAACCCTTAATGACAGCGGTGAGCAGGAAATTCTCAGAGATAAACCGTGGGAGTCGGAAGAGGATCTTAATATGACAGAGTCGGGCGCATATACCCACAGTACGGAGGACGGTGTCCACTGTATTGTTACACCGGTTCACACAGAGTGGACAGGAGAAGTTACATATACCATAAGAGAAGAGGTGCCGGACGGAAGGTTTGTGCAGCCTGACAGCGGCATCAGAACCTATACGGTTTCCTACAAAGCATATAGTGACAATTCACAGAAATGCACAGGCGAGCCTGCCTGCTGGTCCGAGGTGTGCTACGATGTAAAATGCAGAGCGGACAAAACCACACTTGATATATCAGGCGGCATTGCAGAGGCGGAAGCAGAAAACCCGATACAGTTTAATGAAGAGGTCTTTGTAAACGACTGCTACAGAGGCAAAATCACTTTAAGTAAATCCCTTGAGGACGAAAACGTATTTGACGATGTGCCTCTGGGCGGAGGCAAGAGAAAATCAACAGACTCCCGCTGGAAGCTCTATCTGAAAAACGGATACGAGTCTGCAAAATATATACGCTTCAAAAAAGAATCCGACCTTGCAGACGGCACAGCAGTATACAGAGCGCTCAGGGATAATACGGGGATTGATAATCAGGGCACTGAAATGAAAATCGGCTCAAACGGCGCTTTGATGATACTTGATGTTCCGTACGGCGAATACTACATGGAGGAGACCGCGCCGGACGATGCTTCCTTTGTGCCCGAAAAATTCACGGTAGTTATAGGCGAGCACAGCGGAGCCTATTCAGAGGACGGCAGATTTGACAACAGATATGATTATGATATCAGAGATAAAAAGATTGAAAACAGAATTAAAATAGTCAAAACCGATGAGGAAACAGGCAAAACCGTAAGCTTTGCAGGCGGTACCAAGTTCCGCATAAGATATATGGGAAACAAACTTCTTTCGGATATTACCTCATCTGAAAACTACGGCAGACTGCTCCCGAATGCAGCATCTGTAAATGATAAAACAGGAAACAACGATGAATTTGAATGTGATGAAAACGGCTATATAGTTATACCGTATATGCTTAAATTCGGCACCTACAGAATAGAGGAATTTGCAGTGCCGGAGGGATACTATATAGGCGAGGGCGAAATCCCTGTCAGATACTATACATTTGATGTGAATAAGCAGAATATCCACGAGGACGGAAACTTCGGTCAGATGGTTGACAGTGACGGTAACATATATGAGGCGGATCCGTCATACAAAAGCAGCAGCTGTCCTTATGAAATATTCTATCAGGCGGTAAGCATAGCAAACAGTCAGGCCAAGGGAGTAATAAGGATTGACAAAGAGGGAGAAATGTTCACCGGCTGGAAAAAGGTTATTGATTCGGGCAGAGAGCTTATGCAGCCTGTATATGACGGAGCGAAGAAACTTGCAGGCGCGGTATTCGGCATATTCGCGGCGGAGGATACACTTCTTGCAGACGGCAATGACGGAGCCGATATATATGATGCAGAAACAGACGAAAAAATCGTAATCCCTGTTTCAAAGAGCACCCATGAAGCAAACGGCATTGAGGAAGTAAAGGGGCTTCTTGAAAAAATATATAACGCCGATGTATATGAAACAGGAAGCCTTGAGCACAGCAGCGGCGCTAAGCTCTGGTATATGCTGGAGCGTCAGGCCTCAGAGGGCAATGTGAAGCGCAGCGTCTATGTTACGCCGGAGCAGAAAGATACGGAGTATTCCTATGTGTATGAGCAGGAGGACGAGGAGTTTTCATACAGGTATGATGTGGCGGTTAAACTTAAATATCAGGCGGGAGGCATAAGCCTTACGGATCTGCAGATTATGAAAGCCACCGTTTCAAAAAAAGGCGGCGCGGCAGTGATAAACACGACAGAGCCGGAGCAGTACATAGCAGGCAGCAGGGTGGCAAATGAGTCGTGGGGAGCGCCGGGCGAAAATCTTCTCGACTTCTCGTACAGAAGCTTTGTATATGAGGCAGACGGAAGCGAGGGTACAGACTGGAACGGAAACACTGTTGATTTTTCACAAGGAGCAGCGGCAAGAGCGGTAAATGAAGCAGGAAACTTTGTAATAACCTCCGGGACAGATGAACAGACAGGCGAGGTTTTCTACAGCGTGCTTCTTGAGGACGGAAGCTATGTGCAGTGCGATGAAAACGGCAATTTCCGGACAGCTCTTGTAGAGATATATGATGTGTCATACACAAACAGAGAGCAGAGTGAAGAGGATTATACATTTATGTGGGACGGCTTTGAGCTTTCGGCAAAGCTGGCGGAAGCAGAAGCGGTGACTGAGATAACATCGCAGGGAGGCACGCCTGCTGTAAGCTGCGGCGCAGGCTATACTGTGAAAACTGACGGCGCAAAAACAGTATTCACTGCTTCAGAGCCAAAGGCGCCTGTATACTTTATGACGAGAGATAAGGTCAAAACACAGATGTACTGCTTCGGCGGCAGGCTCAAGGCGGATATAACCATACCTGCGGCGGCGGTAAAAACAGGTTGGGAAACCACAGTGCCGGAGATTAAAATAAGGAGCACCGACGGAGAGGGCGGAAGCTCTGTGACCGCTTTAGACTGGTTTAAAAACCTCAGCTATGATAATCAGCAGGAGGTATTTACACCTGCAGGCGGCATTACGGCTACCGCAAGATACAACGGAGGCAGCAAAGAGCCTGTATATTACACAATTGAAATAATTTCAGACAAAGACGAGAAAAGTCCTGTGGAGATAACCTATTCGGACGGATATACTGCAAAGCTTTACTGCGGCAGGGCTTCTTCCGGCAACGGAGTCGGTGTTATGGAGCTTGCAAGTGTATACCGTACAAACAGGTATCCTCTTTCAAGACTTGTCGAAGTAATAACTACAGATGAAAACGGATACGCTCAGTCAAAAGAGCTTCCGCTCGGTAAATATATAGTGAGGGAGCTTGATGCGGCATCGGGCTATGTGACAGATGACAAGGGCTATGAGGCAGAGCTTAAATACAAGGACCAGAATACCAGACTTGTATGGACTGATATTAAAGCGGTAAATAAAGCCTGCAGCGTTGAAATTGATATAAGCAAGGCCTTTGAAACAGCCTATGGCTCCGGAATTTACAACAGAGAAGCAGGCGCAGTCTTTGGCATATACACAGCCGAAAAAATATCGGCGGCAGCAAAAGGAACAGATGATAAGACGGTTTCATCTGTAGAAAAAGATACTCTTGTAGATACGGTCACTGCGGATAAAAACGGAAGAGGACTGCTAAAGGTAAAGCTGCCGGAGGGCCGGTATTATGTTAAGGAAATCAAAACAAAGCAGGGCTATGTAATTGATGAAACCCCGTTCTATTTCACGGTAGGAGATAAGCAGGCAGAAAACAAGGCGCTGAAATTTGATTATGAGCAAGCGGGAGTAAGCGGCAGGGCGGTTATGGAAAACGTTGGCAGAACAGTTGTGACTATAGATGTAAAGACGAGAATTCCTATGCCTGATATCACTGTTGACGGCAGTAAATATCCGCTTGATAAGAGCGGCAAAGCAGATAATATGGTGATAACTAAAAATAGGGATAAAACCACAGTGAAGCTGGTTGTGCGTGACGGCGAGGAAAAAACCGTAATACTGCCGGAAACAGAAAAAGCACTTAAAATCAGAACCGAGGGCAATACCTATAGCTATGAGCTTGACGGTATAGCGGGCATATATGTGCCGGAGGCGGTATATACAGGATATCTGGCATCATTTGAGAAGATATTTGAGGCAGAGGACAAACCGGAGGCTCCGGTGCTGCTGCCGGTCATAGAAGCACTGCAGTTTACCGCAGCGGGAAAAAGTCCGTCAAAGCTTGATATTACGCTTACCCATACTCCAGAGACCTTTGAAGAGGAGACAGAGGACGGCGCAGTGACTAAAGCAGTGACAGATAAAGACGGCAGACAGGTTTACGGGCACAGGGCCGAGATTGATGTAAACGGCGGAGAAAAGGCGATAACTCTTGAGGCGGGAGAAAAAACAGAGTTTAAGGACAGCAAAGATACATCGTTTAAAGTAGGCCTTGCCGGAAACGGGAAATTGAGAGTATCGGCATACGGATATCCTGATGAGAGCCTGTCTGATGAGCAGGAGCCGAAAGCTATAGCAGGCGGCGCACCTCTGGAAGTTAAATTTACCAAAAATGTGACTCACGCAAGAGCGGACAGAAGCGCGGACACTGTGCAGATAAAAATAAATTCGGATGATAATATCAATGCAGGGGATATTTACAATGACAGAGAAAAGCCGCAGGATACGCCTTATGTGCCGGGAACACCCGAAAAGAAAAAGGGCAGTCTTGAAATTATAAAGGTTGATGCCAAAACCGGCAAGGCGCTGGCAGGAGCGAAGTTCAGAATATGGAGCGATAATGAGAGTTTCGGCGAAAGATATGAGGTTTCCGACGAGCAGGGCACAGTCAGAATTACAGACCTTGAAACAGGCAGATACTATGTCTGCGAGACAGAAGCACCGGAGGGATATATTGTAGATGATACAGTATATGAGCTTGAGGCTTGTGCCGGTGAAAAAACTGTAATCAGCATTGAAAACAGCAGGGAGCCGGAAGAAGATACCCCTGACAAGCCTGATAAGCCTGAAAAGGATAAGCCAAAGAAGAATAAAGAGGTTAAAGAGAAAGTGCCTCAGACAGGCGATGTGACAGGCGTAATGACATATATTGCAGTTATGCTTGCAACGCTTCTGGCAGGACTGCTGATGCTGGTAAGACGATTTATCGCAAATAGAATTAAAAAGCAGAATTGATGCTTATTGTTTACAAATAAAAGATAATTATATATAATCAGTATATATAACTGTTAAGAGAGCAAGAAAGATGCAGACAGATGTGAAAGATATTATTGAATATGAAACAGTAAATGAAGAAACAGCAGATGCAATAGAGGAAGTAAAAATGCTTAAAGCAGACTCTGATAAAAAAACATATAATTCTTTTGCAGAGATTATGGAGGAGATTGATGATGAACAGTAATTGAAATTAACTTAAATTATTGATATTTAACTTTCAAAAGGTTAAAATAAGATAAAAAAGTTAAATTGTCGGAGGCGGACAGTCTCTGCCCCGGCATATGAGGTGCTTTATGGATATCTTATGTGATGTTATGGGAATGAAAGCTGAATACAGAGAATGGAACAAAACTGAGTTTCTTCCGCTTTATATTTCAGCAGGATATTATTTTAACAAGGCTGTAATAGATGGTATAGATTGCATAATGTTAAAACCTAAAGGCGAGCTGCCATATATTCAGAGTCTGAAAAAACAGATTTTAAAGATACAGGAAATTGAAAATATGCCCGTGGTACTGTGGCTGAATGGGATTTCGGTGACAAGACGAAAAAGCCTTATAGAAAACAGAATTCCTTTTGTGTCAGACAGACAGGTATACTTGCCGTTTATGGCTGCACTGCTTAATGCAGACAGTGAAAAATACAAACAGCAGGTAGAAAA
The DNA here is from genome assembly GCA_934256595.1 of uncultured Clostridia bacterium. Taxonomy (GTDB): domain Bacteria; phylum Bacillota; class Clostridia; order Peptostreptococcales; family Anaerovoracaceae; genus UMGS973. The sequence continues at coordinate 17,504 of CAKQOW010000007.1, read as the reverse complement.
ACTTACGGTTTCAGCACAGATGCTGGCGCTTGTATATCTGTATAGCAGCAAAGAACAGCTGTATATTACGGAAGCAAGAAAAAAGCTGCCGTTCTCTGCAATGAGTATGACAAGGGCTGCAAGAATTCTGGAGGACACAGGGCTTTTTACACTTTCTAAGGATGGTGTAAACAGAATTATTTACGGCAGACATTCGAAATATGATATGTATGAAAAACTGAAAAAATATATGAGGTCACCGGTAAAGACCGCAGGATATATAGACAAAAACAAGCTGCCTGAAGAGGTTGTTTTTGCAGGAGATACGGCGCTGTCGGCCAGAAGTATGCTTGGCGCAGATGATTTTAAAACGTTTGCGACAGCGCCGGGCTTTGATACTGCTGCATTTGAGAAAGAACTTGTTGATATTAAAAAACAGTGCCGGCTTGAAGTATGGAAATATGACCCGTATATGTTTTCATATGACGGATTTGCAGATCCTGTATCTGTTGCTCTATCACTTGAAAAAACATCAGATGAAAGAATTCAGATATCCATTGATGAAATGATTAAAAAAATCTGGAGATAAAATGGTACAGGGAATTAAAAATTTTAAACACTGGTTTGCGGGCTTTGAGGAACAGTATATAGTTATCGGAGGTGTTGCTTGTGAGCTGCTTATGTCAGAAGCAGAGCTTCAGTTCAGGGCAACTAAAGACATAGACATAGTACTTGTAGTTGAGGCTTTGACCCCGCAATTTGCCGAAAGGTTCTGGGAATATGTAAGAAATGCCGGATATAGCCACATCAATAAGACTACAGGCAGGATGCAGTGCTATCGTTTTGAAAAACCTCAAAAGCCGGAGTATCCTGTGATGATAGAGCTTTTTGCCGGAAAGCCGAATATACTTGATGCCGGCTGCGATATGAAAATACCTGTTTCAATCGGCGATGAAGTATCAAGTCTTTCGGCAATTCTTTTGGATAAAGATTACTATAATCTGATACTTGAAGGGCAGATTTGCGTTGACGGGATACCGGTCTTAAAACCTGAGTATCTTATACCGCTTAAAATCAGAGCGTGGTCTGATTTGAGTGAAAGAAAGAAAAACGGCGGTAAAGCTGACAGCAGAGATATAAAGAAGCACAGAAACGATGTGTTTCGTATGGCGGCATTGATAAGCGGTAAAACAGAGGTGCAGTTAACAGATGCGATAAAAGCGGAGATTGAGTTCTTCATTAACGCTATGGAAAATGAGATTATAGATACCAAAGCTATAGGTGTAAAAAATGCCGATAAGCAGCAATGCCCAAGCTTACTGAAAAAATGCTACGGTATTTGATGCGGGTATGGACAAATAACGGCTGCGGGGTCAAATAAATTAAAAAAGTGATTGCTTTTCACTCGGAGATAATATATAATATTTGCGTTGTCTGTGTACTTTTACAGACAGCACAATCAGACGACCCTTGTGTCGGGAGTGTATTTTACACTGTGCGGTATTGCATATCCGGACCCGGCACCGTTTAGTCCAGAAGGAGGTGAAACAAATGACAAATTATGAGCTTATGTTCATTATCGATCCTACTTTAGAAGACGAGAAGAAGGAAGCTACAGTTGAAACCGTAAAAGGTATCATCGAAGCTGACGGTACAGTTGGAGAAGTAGACGTATGGGGACTGAGAAAGCTTGCATATCCTATCCAGAAGAAGAACGAAGGATACTATGTAGTAGTTACATTCCAGGCTAGCCCAGAATTACCAAAAGAACTTGACAGAAGACTTAGAATTTCTGAAGTAGTAATGAGACACCTTATAATCAATAAGGATGAACAGTAAGGAAGGAGCCCGGTATGAACAGTGTAGTATTAATCGGCAGACTTACAAGAGACCCTGAAGTAAGATATACTCAGGATCAGATGGCTATTGCCAGATTTTCTGTTGCAATAGACAGACCCGTAACTGCCGGCAAAGAAAAACAGACGGACTTTCCGAATGTAGTTGTATTCGGCAAGCAGGCCGAAAACTGTGAAAGATTTCTTTCCAAGGGCAGACTCGTAGGAATCCAGGGAAGAATTCAGACAGGCAGCTATACTAACAAGGATGGCAACAAGGTTTACACAACTGAGGTTGTTGCCAGCAGAGTTGAATTCCTTGAATGGGGAGACAGACCATCAGCCGGAGCTGCTGCGCCTGCAAGACAGGACGATGACATTCCCGCAGGCTTTGAGGCTCTTGAAGATGAGGATATCCCATTCTAGACTTTCAGGAAAGGAGATAATCTACTATGATGGATAGAAAACGCGGTGGCATGAGAAGAAAAAAAGTATGCCAGTTCTGTGCAGATAAAACTGAAACTATCGACTACAAAGATGTTGAGAAGTTAAGAAAATATGTTACAGAGAGAGGTAAGATTTTACCTAAGAGAATAACTGGTACCTGCGCTATGCACCAGAGAGAAGTAACAAAGGCTATCAAGAGAGCAAGAATTGTTGCTTTATTACCATACACTGCAGAATAAACAGCAAACAACCGGAATGAGTATTATACTTGTTCCGGTATTTTATTTTCTCCCCAAAAATGATAAAATATATACAATATATTGAGGGGAGTGATTGCAGTGAAAACAGGATTTATCGGCGCGGGCAATATGGGAGGCGCCATACTCAGAAGCTTTGCGGCATCAGAACATATAGACAACGGCAGCCTGTATGTTTACAGCAGAACCGTGGCAAAGACAGAAGCGCTTGCGAGCGAACTCGGAGTTAAAACCTGCGGCAGCGCAGCGGAGCTTGCGCAGGTTTGCGACATCATAATCATAGGGGTCAAGCCGGATACGGTTGCCTCTGTAATAGAGCAGATAGCACCTGTATATACGACTGACAAAATCATTATTTCAATGGCGGCAGGCATCAGCATCAGAGCAATCGAGAATATGGCGGGAGCCCCTGCCAAGATAATCAGAATAATGCCTAACACGCCTGTCATGGTCGGAGAGGGCATGACGGCCATATTTGTAAATGACAATATCACAGACGAAGAAAAACAGACAGTGTACGATCTGTTCAGCCGGACCGGCAGAGCGGAATTTGCAGACGAGGATATGATACACTGCATTATAGGGGTGTCGGGTTCAAGCCCTGCGTACACATATATGTATATAGACGCCCTTGCGCAGGCGGCGCAGGCAAAGGGCATGAGCAGAGAGCAGGCGGTGGAATTTGCGGCCCAGTCGGTTCTCGGCGCTGCTAAAATGGTGCTTGAAACAGGTCAGCCTCCGCAGCAGCTGAGGGACAACGTATGCTCGCCGGGAGGCACTACAATAGAAGCAGTAAAAACCCTGCAGCAAAACGGATTTGCAGACAGGCTCACAGAGGGCTTTAATGCATGCGTAAGAAAATCGGAGGATATGAGCAGATGATAGTTGAAGAAAAAACAATATCAAGCGAAATGATATATGAGGGAGCGATATTAAACCTCAGAAGAGATAAGGTTACGGTCAAAGACGGCAAAACAGCCTACAGAGAAATAATCGAGCATAACGGCGCAGTGGCGCTTGTCCCGGTTACAGCAGACGGCAAAGTGGTAATGGTAAAACAGTACCGCAAGGCCTGCGAAAAAGCGCTTCTTGAAATTCCTGCAGGCAAGATAGACAAAGGCGAGGAGCCGGCTATCTGCGCGGCAAGAGAGCTCAGAGAGGAAACCGGTTATAAGGCGGAAAACATCGAGCATATGAGCGAATTTTATGTTGCCTGCGGCTACAGCGGAGAAAAAATCTCTATATACCTGTGCACAGGACTTACAGCGGGAAACACCGACTTTGATGAGGACGAGGCTCTTGATATAGTCGAGATACCCATTGAGGAGCTTTATGCCATGTGTATGAACGACGAGCTTGAGGACTCCAAAACGATAGTAGGAATACTTATGGCTAAAGAGAAACTGGCACAAAAACAGCCTCGATAGCAGCGCACAGCATAAGCATAATCAGCACAGCAATATTAACGATAATATACGGGCCTGCCTTCCGGGGCAGGTTCGCTTTTTCTATTCCGCCCTTTTTTGACGTGAGAAATCCGTATGCGTAGGACAGGGCAAAGGAAGCGGCAAGTATGAACAGAGGCACCAGCAGCATATTCTGAGGCAGCACCGAAAGCATTATCAGTTTTATGCCGTCTGTACTCATGCTGTCGATAATCATAGTGCATGAAAGTCCCAGAGCCGCGCCCTTGTAAAGCAGCGGCAGCATCGAAAGCGGCGCGCCCAGAACCGTAAACCCTCCTGTAAAAATAACCAGCCACAGCACAGCGTTTTTTCTGAAGGCGGTCTGTGCATAGTCTATAAACGATACGTCTGCGGCATCTCCGGCAAGAAACGACAGCAGATGCTCTGCAATTGCCTCTTTTTCGACAGGCTCCATGGTTACAGCCATAAAAATCCCCATAAAAAGACCCGAAAGAAACACAAACGATGATATTGAAATTGCTTTATTGCCGGGAAGCAACGGCAATTTTATTCTTGAATTCATAAAAGCCCTCCGAAAACTTCTGATAATTATAGATATGACAGCGTTTTGTTTTTTAGTACAGCCTTGCAAAATATACTTTGCAGGGGTATAATCATAACGTGGATTATTGTAAACTAATGAGAGGATTGGTATGTATACAGACAGCTTTACAGATTATCTTAAAAACGATAAAAAAGCCTCGGCAAATACAATAGAGGCATACAGGAGAGATATTGACGGCTTCCGAAAATATATGGAGGAGCGCGGCGGCAGTGACCTTGCCGCAGCAGTCAGTACGGATATAACGGGGTATATGCTTAAGCTGAGGACAGAGGGCAAGTCGGCATCTACAATAAACAGAAAAATGGCATCACTGAGGGCCTTTTACTCGTTTCTTGCAGACAGGGGCTATGTCAGAAGCAACCCTGCGGCAGAGCTTACAGTGCCGAGAACTGAAAGCAGAGATCTTGAATATCTCAGCATTGAAGAGGTCGAAAGACTGCTGGAGACGCCTGATGAAACCACGTCAGGTATCAGAGACAGAGCCATCCTTGAGATAATGTATGCCACAGGTATGAGGGTAAACGAGCTGATACAGGCAGAGGTTTCCGATGTCAACACGACCCTCGGCTTCATATCATTTGACGGCTCCCACGGCAAGGCGCGAATTGTACCTATGGGTAGGCCGGCAAGACAGGCAGTTGAAGCATATATCAGAGAAGCAAGACCTCTGCTTGTCAAAGACAGAGAGGACTGCGGAGTGCTGTTTCTCAACTACTACGGACAGCCTCTTACAAGACAGGGACTCTGGAAGATAATAAGCGGATATGGGGAAAAAGCGGGACTTGAAACCAGACTGACGCCGCATATACTGCGAAACTCATTTGCCGTTCATATGATCGAAAACGGAGCAGACATCAAATCGCTGCAGGAGCTTATGGGCCACGAGGATATTACGGCAATGCAGATATATATGAACATAAAGAAAAACAGAATTAAAGACGTGTACGACAGCACGCATCCGAGAGCCTGATGAAGCGAAACTCTTAGCCTCTAAAGGCTATAATATATCTGAAATATTGACATTAAATACTAAAATCTGATATAAATTAAATGACGCTTTACAACTGTTTTTTCGCAGGGGGGGGGGCGTAATATTTTATATGAAATATTAAGAGGAGGAACCGATGTTGAAACCTGAAAAACGTAAAAGCATACTTGTAATCGATGATGACAGAATTAACAGAGCGGTACTGGCAGAAATGCTTGAAGAAAACTTTGATGTTATAGAAGCGGCTGACATAGATACAGCCTATGCTATTGAAGAAAACACCAAAAAGCACATAGACCTGATACTCATAGATATGTTTCTTAAAAACAGCGAATTCTGGAAGTTTATGGACGGGATTAAAACCCGCAGCGACTATGCAGAAATACCGGTCGTAGTGATAATTGCGCCTGATACAGACAATATGTTTATTGAACGCGCAGGCAGGCTTGGCGCTGCCGAGTTTGTAGCAAGACCGTTTTCCGAATACCTTATAAATCAGCGTGTTTCGAAGATTATAGATATATCGCCAGATATGCAGTCAGAGCAGAACCGTCAGAGTGAAACTATCAGAGAACGTACCTCTGCATATCTGGAGGAGGAGAGAGTCAAATCGGATTTCTTCCTTTCACAGACAAGAGAGATATGGTTTGAATACAACTTTGAACCGTCGGTAATCATTCTTTCAAGAATGTCTGCCGAGAAACTGGGAATTCCGCGAATTGTGGAAAATCCGTTTGAAAATGGAAAAATCAAATCGTTTTTTGCCGATGGGCAGTATGAGCGCATCAGAAATTTCCTAAAGGAGTTCTCAGCAGAAAAATCCCTTTATGAAGGCGAAATGCAGCTTAATACAGAAACCGGCAGGAAGTGGTACAGACTGTCGATGCATATAGTGTGGTCGGCGGAGCAGAATCGTCCGGCTTCTGTTTTCGGAATGTTTCAGGACATTGACACAGGCTACAGGGCTCTCGAAAAGTTTCACGGCTATAAAGAAAACGAAAAGCGGGAGCAGCTTCCTATAGAGGCGTTGAATTGTGAGATACCGGAAATCACAGAGGCTCAGGCGGTAGTGCTTATGAGATATTTCAAAAGAATGTTTGAGTTTGTGCGTCTGGTTGATCCGGAGATATGCATGCAGTTTGCAATAGACAGCAACAACCATATGATTGAAAGGCCACAGAGGTGCTATACCATATGGAACAAATCAAACCGCTGCGAAAACTGCATATCAATGACAGTGGCGCATACAAAGAAAAATCTTACCAAGCTGGAATTTGTGGACGACAGGATATACAATGTGTCAGCATCCTATATACTGGTTGATGGCAAGGGATATGTTTTAGAGCTTGCATCTCCTGTGGACCACGATGCGATGCTGTCTGCAGATGATAAAAACAAACTGCTTAATGCGATTACGGTACACAACAGACAGCTGTATATAGATTCCGTAACAGGAGTATACAACCGCAGATACTATGATGACAGACTTTGTGAGCTTAGCGGCGAATTTGCGTTTGCAATGATTGATATGGATAATTTCAAGCAGATAAATGACCGGTTCGGTCACCTTGCAGGAGATGCGGCTCTTGCAGCTGCCGCGCAGGCAATTAAAGCAAATGTCGGGACAGGAGACGATGTGGTACGCTTTGGCGGAGATGAATTTTTCGTTCTGTTTAAGGATATGCCAAAGGAAATACTGAACAGCAAACTCGAAAAGATACTTCAGGCAATCGAAAGAGTAAGACTTGACGATTATCCGGAGCTCAGAGTCACAGTCAGCATAGGAGGCGTTTACGACAGAGGCAAGCTGTCGCAGATACTGCGCAGGGCAGATATAGCTATGTACAGGGCGAAGAGCAGGCGCAACAGTGTATGTATATATGAAGACTAGATTAATTTGCTAATCTGGAAGGCGAAAGGAAATGAACAGTAAAAAAAATACAAGTGGTTTTGTAAAAAAGAATATTATACTGCTGACTGTTTTGCTGGCAGGAATACTTCTCCTGGCTTTTTCGGTATATTACGCCAGGCTGGAAACGGCTTCCGAGCAGAGAACCTACAGACTTCTGAATGACTCTGCCGAGGCGCAGCGTGTGGCGCTGGGTGAGAGAGTCAGCGCCAGCTTTAAGCAGATGAGCATTATAGGGGCGGAGGTAGACTGGAAGAAAGATATATACAGCGATATGGATCTTATCTCAAGGCTCGATGACATTACCGATGCCAGCTCCTTTGACAATCTGGCGGTTTCAGACAAAAGCGGTGTGATGCTTTATCAGAACGGAGATACGGCGGACTGCTCCGACCGTGAATACTTCAAAAAAGCCATCGAGGGAGAGGAAAGCATAGAGTTTCTCAAAAAAGGACGTATGAGCGGTAAAACCGTATTTGTATTTTCACAGCCCGTATACAGAAACAGGGATATTGTCGGAGTGGTGGTTGCAACCAGAAGTCTCAGTGATATGAGTGAAACTCTTGTCACTCACGACTCTATTGAAAACCAGTACAAATTCCTCTGCTATGACGACGGAGAGATTATTACGGCAGTAATCGGCGAAGGCGAAAAATCCGAAATTTCTTCAGGAAATCTCGGTGACTATTTTAAGCCTGCTGATGAGACTGCGGCTGCAGTTGACAGTAACGTTGGAATATATGAATATAACGGGGAGAAGTATTACGGCATATATGCTCCGTCAGGCCTTGATGACATATATATTTTCAGTGCGGCAGAAGTGGCCTATGCGCATAACCTCGCAGGTCTTTACAGCAGGTGGACCTTTGCAATAATTGTGCTGGTGCTTGCGCTGACAATAATAGCATCATTTATTATCATCAGACAGCTGAAACGTGACATAACTGCTGCGCAGGAGCAGGAGGCGGAGAAAAAACACAGGCTTGAGGAATACTACAACTTCCAGAACAGACGTTATCTGGGCCGTAAAAACATTTCAAGGTCATTTTATCTTAACCTTACGCGCAACACCTGCAGGAAAGACAGCGACGGCAGGATAGGCAGCGAAATAGAGATAGAGGACGGAATGAATATAGAGAAGCTGTGTGAAAACATATGCAGTCTGCTTCACCCTCAGGAGAGAGCGCGCTATATGAAACTTATGTCACGGAAAAGCCTTATAGACGCTTTTAATCAGGGTGAAACCTCGATAAGAAACTATTTCCTGTTCTACTACAGCGGATACGGATATACATGGCTCAGAACTACGGCGGATATAGTAAGAAATCCTATGACTGACGAGCTTGAGGCCATACTCTACGCATTTTCTGTCAACAAAGAGAAGCGTATCGAACAGATAGGTAAGAAGCTAATCGCCGATAAATTTATGGCGATGGGACTGATAGACGTTGCATCGGGAAGTGTTTACGGTATCAAGGCGTATACGGGAGGCAGCGTTAAATCAGGACAGACGGCTGACGCAGGAAACCCTCTGTATGATGAGGTTGCAGCAGGTGCACTTGAGGAGCTTCTGTCTGAACAGGAATTTAACGATATCAGAGAGCAGATTAAGCTGGAAACAGTTATAGAGCAGCTTGACAAAAACGATTATTACAGCGTCAAAATTCATATCATACCGGAGGCGGGACCTCACGCGGGCTACTATCAGATAGGCTATTCCTATCTTGACGAGTACAGGGAGAGCATTATGCTTTCATGTGAAAACATTACAGACCTTCTCGAAAGCAAGATGGATGCTGAAACAGGTCTCTACAATATGGCAGGCTTTGAAGAGAGCGTTCAGAAGTGGATTGCAGATAATCCGGGCAGAAAATACCGCCTGCAGAGATACAGAATTGACGGCTTTATGAATATAAATGCAACATATGGATACAAAGCGGGAAGCAGGCTCATAAGAGATATAGGCAGATATATGAGAGTCCGCAACAGCAAAGACAGCTTTGCAGCGCATATCAATGCGGACAATTTTGTCAGATTCTGTGCGGAGGACAGCATGTCTCCGGAGGAATTCTATGAGAAATTCCTTGCAGACTTTGAGGGATACGAGTTAAACTATCCTCTTTCACTCAAAATCGGCATATATGATTTGTGTGAGCCGGACTGCGACACGCGTACTATGAGCTACAGGGCAAATCTTGCCATACAGTCTATAGCGGGTGATTTCTCCAGACATATTGCATATTATAGCAAGGGGCTTATGCAGGTAACAAAGGAAGAACAGCAGATGCTGGCAGAGGTTGAAAATGCAGCAAAACAGGAGCAGTTTGAGGTATGGCTCCAGCCTCAGTACGACTACAGCAGCGGCAGAATTATAGGGGCGGAGGCTCTGGCAAGGTGGAACCACCCTGAACTGGGAATGATAACTCCGGGAGCGTTTATCCCTGTTTTAGAGCGAAGCAGACAGATAGGCATACTGGACGAATATGTATGGGAAAAGGTATGCCAGTATATAAACCGGTGGACCAAAAAAGGATTTAATATTCCTGTTTCGGTAAACGTTTCCCGTGTGGACATACACAACCCGGAAATGTGTGATATACTGATTAAGCTGGTGAAAAAATACGATATCTCACCTGAATATTTAAGACTTGAAATAACAGAGAGCGCATATATGAATGATCCGCAGGAGCTTGCGGCAGCAGTTACAACACTCAGAAAAGAAGGCTTTATTATAGAGATGGACGACTTCGGCAGCGGATATTCGTCACTTAACGCGCTCAAGGATCTGGATATAGACGTGATTAAGCTTGATATGAAGCTGGTTTCGGAAATAGGCGACGGTAACGACAAAAACGATAATATATTGAGAACCGTAGTACAGATGGCAAAGGCGCTTAATATGTCAGTTATTGCCGAGGGCGTTGAAACCAGAGTGCAGGCGGATTATCTTGAATCCATAAACTGCAACTATATGCAGGGATACTATTTCAGCAGACCGATAAAAGCAGAGGATATAGAGAAATTATTTGAAGAAAGCAGAAACAGCAACTAGCTTAAAAACGGCTGTTGCGCAGGATTAAATGAAAATAGACAGCAAAACAGGCAGAGATCTTCTCACCGATATGTATGGACGGCGCGTGTTCTTTGAAAAGGCAAAGGCTATGATTGAAGAAAAAACCGCCGGATATTATATCCTGTCCTCCATTAACATTGAGAATTTCAAATTCATAAACAGCACATATGGACTTGCGGCGGGTGATATGGTGCTTCAGCATATTGCAGACTGTACTGTTCGCTTTATGTCTGCCATAGGCGGCATTGCGGGACGCATAAACGGCGATGACTTTGCTGCATTATTTCCGGCCTCCTATGCGGATTCGGAGCTTCTTGCGAGGCTTTATCCTGAGGCTGCTGCTTCTGACTGCATTGATGAAAAAAATAATGAGTGAAAACTGACTCAAGGTCAGTTAAATCAAAGCGTGTACGGTTTCAAATAAAGCAGACTGTACGCGCTTTTGTGTTTTTTTGTTTGACAAATGTGGCAAAAGTGTGGTAAAATGCCGATATTGAGTTATTACAAAAGGATAAGAGAGAGATTATAATGAAAAAATTAGTTAGCATAATTACAACACTGACCCTTTTATTTTCATTTCCTGCAGCAGCATATGCAGACGTGGAAACCAAAGCCTCAGATGACAGTATTACGCTGAGCTGGGGGCAGGACAAGGAAGCCACAGGCTACTATATATACACAAACGACAAAAAATCAGGATACTATTCACTTGCAGACGTGGTTGTGGGCAGTGACAACACGCAGTACAAATTCACAGGACTTGAAAAAGACAAGACCTACTGGTACAAGATCAGAGCATATTACATAACAGACAACGATTTTAAATTCGGTGAATACTCTGACCCTGTTGACGAGCGCGTTAAGCTTGAGGCTCCTGACAGCATCAGGGCCAAAGCAGTATCCGACAGCACAATCAAAATCTCATGGGACAAGGTTGAGGATGCGGACGGATATAAGGTATACAGATACAATTCATCAAAGGAAAAGTATACGTGCATCAAAACAGTCAGTGCAGGCACCACTGCATACAAAAACACAGGGCTTTCAGCAGAAACCAAAAAATCCTACAAGGTTGCAGCCTACACCAAAGAAGGCAGCAGGACATACATAGGCTACAGGTCGGACAAGGCTTCGGCGACCACTGACAAGTCACAGGGAGTTGAGGCGCTCTTAGACAAAGCCGAGTCAAAACTGGGCTGCGCGTATGTATCGGGAGCTGCGGGACCAAACAGCTTTGACTGTTCGGGATTTGTGCACTGGGTATTTAAAAACTCGGGAGTGTCCTCGGTGAAGTTTTCGAGATCCTCGGCTCAGGGCATATACAGCAGCCTCAAGAGATATGACATAGGCAGCACTTCACTGGCGAATGCCCGCAAGGGAGATATACTTTTCTTCGGAAGCGGTAAATCAAACATCTGGCATACGTCAATATATTACGGCAACAGCAAGCAGATCCATGCATTTTCAACGTGGGGCAGGGTTGCGGTAAATCCGGTAAGCATGTCTACCAGCAACAAGAAGCTTGTGGCAATAGTCAGACTGCCGATGAAATAACGAAATCATATAATTGCATATACAGCAAGACCGGGCTGTCGCATAGAGGGCGCCAAAACACCTTTCTGCGACAAGCTCTGCCCTGTGCATAACTGCATCCGGGAAAAAGGACTGGATACCTGCCCGACGCTGGGGTGCATCGCTGCAAACAGCCCGTTCGTTTTGGAAAACCTGAAGCAGTTTCGCGAGGCGAAGTAAATGAAACTGGAGCATAAGATCGAGCTTCGATGGCTGATCCTGTTTGCTCTGCCAACTATTTTTAAATTTGCCTAAATGGCAGCAAGCACATCTTCAACATTGCCATATAAAACGAAATGATAAGCTTAACAACACAATATGAATTCACATAATTGACATTGCACGATAGTTAGCAGTAGAATAAAAAGAGGTGGCATTGAGCATGGCAAAATACTTTCCATATAACCAGTAGAATTAGGGCAATATTCGGCTATGTCGACTCAAGAAAATTGAAGATGACGATAATGCGATTAGAGTTGCGAAAGAATTAAAAGCTATAGAACAGGGCGAAGATAAAAAGTTCAATATTAACAAATCTGAAAAAGGTTGGATAAGGGTATTATGATTGATCTTACATTCCAGAAAACGTCGAAGTTGATAAGAAAAATTGCATTCGATAAAGGACAAAAGGTATCTGTGAAAAATTTCCGGTGTGAATGTGAATCTGTCCACACACATGATTGTACGGAAGTCATATATGTTATTCATGGAGACATTACTGTCAAAATGTCGATTCACGAGTATGTGCTTCATGAAAATGATTTTATAATTATAAATGATTTTGATATTCATGCCATTAAAGCAGCAAATGGAGATGCTGTAATAAGCTCTGTCTATATAAACCATGATGAATTTTTTTGTATTGACAGTATGATTATTTGGAATATGAATACATTGAAACGAAATCAGGATGTATATGAAAAACTGCGGCAGAAGGTACGAGAGCTTATTGTACTGAATTGTACGGATGTAACTTTCAGTAAAATGAATGATTTAGCAAGCGATATTGTTAATGAGCTTTATGAAACTATGACGGTAGAATCATTTTTCGCAGGAAACTTTGGCAGTACGGAGCCCGGTCAGTATGAACAGGAAAGGCTAAAAACCATTTTTGATTATTTATATAGTCACTTTGATGAAAAAATAACACTGGAGGTATTATCTAAAGAAATTGCAGTCAGTAAATATTATTTATCTCACTATATGAGGAAAATGACGGGAACCAATTTCCAGTCGTGTATGAAACAGATTAGATGTGAAATGGCTGAAATATTTCTTCTGGAAACGGAGGAAACTATCAATAACATAGAAGAAATGTGTGGCTTTTCATCAGCCCAGTATTTCAATGCCTGTATCAAAGAAATTTTCGGTTGTTCTCCGAGCGAGTACAGGCACATATACAAAACGCGGAAAGGTGATTATGTTCTGAATCAGGAAAAGGAGATTACCGACATCAGGCCGTGGATTACAGAGCAGGAAAGTGCAGCGGGAGCGGAGTTAGTGATCAAACTGCCTGACAACTATTTTAAAATCGTGATTGTAAGGGAAGATAGTCAAGTGGAAACAGTAGATATCAATAGCTCAGGCAATAAAATCTTAAAAGTTGACAGCAGTGCAACAATTATAGTGCAAAAGCAATAATCAGTAATCTGACAGCAACATTTATAATATACATGGCTAATAATAAAACAATAAACGTAAATATGAAAGCAACGGATACAATGTTTTGTAGCTGTTGCTTTTTATATAATAGGCATATGAAAAGCAGTCGACTTGCGGATAAGGAGAAGATAAATATGATTGAAAAGAAAAAAATAATAAATGCGATCAGGGCGCTTGAAGAGGAGTCATATATTGAATCAATAGTTCGTGATCTTCAGCAGTTTGAATCGTCGGATATCGGCTACAGATTAGGAGGGACTCCTGCGGAAGCAAAGGCGTCGGCCTATTTGGCAGATAAGCTTATAGATCTGGGGCTTGACGATGTACATCTTGAAGAAATACCGGTGGATGCTTTTGAATTTAAGGGTGCTAAAGTATTGTATGACGAAAAAACAGTCATTGCTTCGCAGATTGCAGGTTATGGAGGTACCGGACCGAATGGCATCTGCGCGGAGATCTGTTATGTTGGAGAAGGAACAAAGGCAGAGTACGATGCTGTATCCACTGATCCTGAATTTTTTAAGGGAAAAATCGTTTTAGTGGATGACACACTGGACGTTTACTGGTTCAGTTGGGTGGCGGCAGAAGCATTGTGTAGAAAGGTTGCGGGCGTCATTATGATGCATAGATCAATTCCGCCTTATGAAAAGGGAACTGTTGCCTTTATGCCGGATCAGGTGAGTGGATATTGTACATATGCAGACGATATGATTTTGGGTAATGCAGGGCAGAGCCCTGATGAAAAGCTTCCGCTTGTTTTTATTTCAGCAGAAGACGGGGAAGCACTTAAGAATGCTATAAACAGATCTGGTTTTGGGTTCAGAATAAAACTCATATCTGAAGCAAATGTAAAAATGGCGGAAAATGGCGGAAAGGGTTTCAACGTATTTGGCAGGATCCAGGGTACGGATCCCGAAGCAGGGACAATTATGATGGCTGCCCATCAGGATGCACACCTTAGGGCTGCTGCAGATGATACGGCTGCAGCAGCAACGCTTTTAGGAACCTTGAAACTAATGAAAACAGTTGGATTCAAACCGAAGCAGAGCATACAGGTAGTGTTTACTTCGTCTGAGGAGTTTGGAAGAGTTGGCACGATGTATGATTGGCAACATGGCATGTACTGTGCTGTAAAAATGCATCCGGAATGGGCAGGCGAAATCAATGCGTTTTATAACTATGAAGCAATGCCTGAAAAAAATGCCGGACTGATGATACAGAGCCCTGTTGAATGGGTAAGGTTTCTTAATGAACAAATGAAGCTGATTGAAGAAGAAGGGATCTATAACAGCCCACAAGGATATCAGGCGTTCAACTATATGATGACAAACAGTGATGACTGGTCCACAAACGCGGCCGGGATTCCAGGCTTTTGCATGATGGCAATCAGCGAGGATTATCTTACAAGATATCATTCAAACTACGATTCGATTGAAAATCTCGATTTTAAGCTGGCAGCAGAAATTTCTGCAACAGTAATGAGAATGATTGAGAATATGGAAGGAAAAGTATTGCCGTACGATCTGGTGAGCAGAGCCAATGAAATACGTAATATATTGGTAGAGAAAGATTATTCTATATCAACATTGGGTTGGGCTAAAGACTTTTCATGTGATGCACTTATAAATGCAGGAGCAGATGAATGTATGGTAAATAAGGTAATAGAGGAAGCAGACAAATTGTTAGCAGAAATTGAAATTAAGATGATCGATTTGAAAGCGGATGAGCGTTTAGATGTGAATGAAACGAATCGGATGCTCAGGAAAATCCTATCAGAAATTCTAAAATGTACATGTGCGCTGGATATAATGCCGAATGCTATTTATCCATATGTCCAGATGCTATCAAACACAGCTGCTTTGAAGCGCATGACTATTGAATTTGATAAAGAGTGTCCGGACAGAGATAAGTTATTGGAAGGTGCCTATGAAACTAATGAATGCATTTACAACACGCTCAGTTTAAGCAGAGGAGCTGCCAGGATAAGTAGACCGGCGTGGGAAAGCATGAAAAAACTTTATACCTCAAAGGAAACAGATTGGGGAAGCTTGGGCAAAGTGTCACCGGTCATTGATTTGTACGATGTTATTGAACAACTTAACAGCAGTCGTGAATTAGACATTCCTGCTCTTAAGCGAGAAGTTGAAATAAAGTATCAGGAATCTTTATCTAAACTGAATGAGAGGCTGAAACTATATGGAGAGAAACTTGAGAAAATTAATAAGATGGTTGAAACTTTGTAAATTATAGTAGAAAAGAGGTTTCATTATGGATAATACTAGGAAAATTGATGGATTGAGGTGGCTGACACTTGCTATGCAGATTCTTGTCGGAACATCATGTGCATATGTATACTGTCTTTCCGTCTATGTAGGTCCTTTGGCTGAAGAATTCGGATGGGATCCGGAGATAATAATAGTGTCCTATACCTTAATGATGGCGATGGGACTTCCGGGATCTATTGTCGGAGGCTATCTGCGAAAAAAATTTGGAAATAGGTTTGTTTTAAAAGTCGGAGGTATCGGTTTTGCTGCAGCAATTGTGATTAGTGCGTTTTCAGTCAATGCATGGATGTATGTTATTATGACGGGCGGACTTGGAGCATTTTGCATGTATGTTGTATATGTTGCTCAACTGGAAAATATTGGAGAACTGTTCCCGGACAAAAGAGGCATGGCAATGGGGATCGGAGTTGGAGGCATATCAATAGGAACAGCGATGATTGTTCCTGTTGCCGAATGGCTCAGCAGAAGTTATGATCTAATGCATGGTATTGCGATTCAGGGAATCGTATATGGAGGCTTGGTGTTTATCGTTGGATTTCTCATGGTGGAAGCTCCGAAAAACTACCGTCCAAAAGGATGGAATTCTGAAACCTTCTCTAGTGCCAATGAAGGAATTGAAGAAGTAGGTAGTAAAAACATTAGTTGGAAACAAGTTCTTAAAACACCGGCATTCTATATTTTACTTCTTGCAATAGTTGCGATAATGATTTTTACTACCGGATTTCAGAGCAATAATTCATTAATCAATCAAGCAGCACTCGGCGTTGATTCTGCGTCTGGCGCATGGATCTACACAGCATTCATGATAGCGTCAGGAGTTGGAAGTTTCGTATTGGGAATACAGTCTGATCTTTTTGGAGGACCATTGAAAACATTAATAATTTGGAGCATCATCGTTACGTTAGTAGGAGCAATACTGTTATGCATAGGAGTAAGCACTGTATGGATGTACTTAATAGTAACTGTTGCGATTGGTATACTTGGTGGAGGTGTTCTTGCGGTCGTGCCTACGCTTCTTATGAACGAATTTGGAAATATGGATTTTGGAATAATATACGGAATGTTTATTGTAGCGCCTACAGTGGCATCAATTTTCGGACCACAGCTTGCTGTCACAAAAGATATTACGCAGTTCTTCTTTATTGGTGTTGTTTGCAGTGCCATTGGTTTAAACTTGTTTATGATAGCAAGTAAAATGTTTGTAAAAAACAAGAGATAAAGGATAAGATATTAAAGAAAAGTAAAAACTTGTATTGTACAGATTGGATCGAGACTGTGAAATAAAGTCTGTAAATTAGCCTTCTATGGTAATCACAGATGAGGAATCGCTGTTCTTAGCAATTCCAGATTGATAACAACAATGTAAAATATGCTTTTAAGCATGTCAAGGGGGCTGTCGCATTAACGGAAATAAACCGTTAGGGCGATGAGCCCTTTTTGTGTGCGCTTATGTACTGAAAAAACAA
>CAKQOW010000006.1 GCA_934256595.1 uncultured Clostridia bacterium | reverse complement strand
GAATTTGGACATAACAAAACCTCCTGGTTAAAACAGTTTTTTATTTCAACTGTCTACCTAGGAGGTAGCATATCACTTTGACATACTGAAGGGACTTTCGTATTTAGGCGAAAGTCCCTGAATGTTTTTTGTCTGCTCCTGAATTTACCGGAGCGGCAGAGCGGACACTATGACTTTTTATTGCTTTTTAAAACATTTATATTGAACAAAAAAAATGAATGTTGTATAATGTAGAGTAATATTTTTAGAGAAGTTATTACATTTACATATAGTTATAAAGGAGAATTAAATGGCGCAGTATATAAATGAACCATCAAGAACCTTCAATGAATTCCTGCTTATTCCGGGATATTCATCAAAAGAATGCAGAGTAGAAAACGTAAGCCTCAAAACACCGCTTGTTAAATACAAAAAAGGTGAAGAACCGGCACTTAGTATGAACATACCTCTGACATCTGCTGTAATGCAGGCTGTTTCAGATGACGGCATGGCTATAGCTCTTGCAAAGGAGGGCGGAGTTTCCTTTATATTCGGCTCCCAGTCTGTTGAGAGTCAGGCCGCAATGGTAAGCAGAGTCAAGAACCACAAGGCAGGCTTTGTTACAAGCGATTCAAACCTGAGACCTGACCAGACTTTAAGAGATGTTTTAGAGCTCAAGGAGCGTATGGGACATTCTACTATAGCGATTACAGATGACGGTACTGCAGAAGGCAAAATTCTGGGTATCGTAACCAGCAGAGATTACCGTATCAGCAGAATGAGTATGGACGATAAGATAGAAACATTTATGACTCCGTTTTCAGAGCTTGTATACGGACATGAGGGTATTACTCTTTCAGAAGCAAACGATATGCTGTGGGATCACAAGCTGAATGCGCTTCCTATCATAGACAAAAATCAGAGACTTGCATATTTTGTATTCCGTAAGGATTATGATTCTCACAAGAATAATCCCAATGAACTGCTTGATGACCACAAGAGATATGTTGTAGGCGCAGGTATCAATACCAGGGATTACGAGCAGAGAGTTCCGGCGCTTGTAGAGGCGGGCGCGGATATCCTGTGTATTGACTCTTCCGAGGGCTATTCAGAGTGGCAGGCAGATACCATTAAATTTATCAGAGATAAATACGGCGATACAGTTAAGGTGGGCGCAGGCAATGTTGTTGATGCCGAGGGCTTCAGATATCTGGCAGAGGCAGGCGCTGACTTTGTTAAAATCGGTATCGGCGGAGGCTCTATCTGTATCACAAGAGAGCAAAAGGGTATAGGCAGAGGACAGGCTTCTGCTGTAATAGAGGTTGCTCAGGCCAGAAAAGAATACTTTGAGGAAACAGGCATATACGTACCAATCTGTTCAGACGGAGGTATAGTATATGATTATCATATGACACTTGCGCTTGCAATGGGAGCAGACTTCCTGATGCTTGGCAGATACTTCTCAAGATTTGACGAGTCACCTACAGCCAAGCTGAATATAAACGGCAACTATGTCAAGGAATACTGGGGTGAGGGCTCCAACAGAGCGAGAAACTGGCAGAGATATGACCTTGGCGGAGATGCGAGAATGAAATTTGAAGAGGGCGTTGACTCATATGTTCCGTATGCGGGCTCACTTCACGATAACGTAAACGTGTCACTCACAAAGGTTAAATCCACAATGTGCAACTGCGGCGCGCTTACAATCAGAGAATTGCAGGACAAGGCAAAGCTGACAATAGTATCGGCAACCTCAATTGTTGAGGGCGGTTCCCACGATGTAATTCTCAAGGATACTTCAAACAATGTAATCAAATAACAGGAGGAACAGATTTATGGCAATCTCAAAAGAAAACTTACGTCCGGAAACACTGGAAAGAATTACAACCCCTGATCTTGCTCAGAAATTCATAGATGAGCAGATAACAGAAATCAAAGCACAGGTGGGAGATAAAAAAGTACTGCTTGCACTGTCAGGCGGTGTAGACTCATCAGTAGTGGCAGCGCTCCTGATAAAAGCAATAGGCAATCAGCTTGTATGCGTACATGTTAATCACGGACTGCTTCGTAAGGGAGAGCCTGAACAGGTTATACAGGTGTTCAAGAATGAACTGGGTGCAAACCTTGTTTATGTTGATGCGGTTGACAGATTTTTAGACAAGCTTGCAGGTGTTGACGACCCTGAACGCAAGAGAAAAATCATAGGCGATGAGTTCATCAGAGTATTTGAAGAAGAGGCAAGAAAGCTTGACGGTATAGAATTCTTGGGACAGGGCACAATTTACCCTGATATCTTGGAGTCAGACGGAGTTAAGGCTCACCACAATGTCGGCGGTCTTCCTGAAGACTTACAGTTTGAACTGGTTGAACCTGTAAAATTCTTATACAAAGACGAAGTAAGAGTTGTGGGCAAGCAGCTTGGACTTCCTGATAATATGGTATACAGACAGCCGTTCCCGGGTCCGGGACTTGGCGTAAGATGCACAGGCGCTATTACAAGAGACAGACTTGAAGCCGTAAGAGAAGCAGATGCTATCGTAAGAGAGGAAATCGGCAAACTCAATCCTGCACCTTGGCAGTATTTTGTTGCAATTCCTGATCTTAAATCAACAGGAATTAAAGACGGCAAGAGATATATGGGCTGGGCTGTAGTAATTCGTGCCGTAGACACAGTTGATGCCGTAACAGCTAAGGCTGTTGAAATTCCGTTCAGCGTATTAGCAACAATTCGTGACAGAATTATGGCTGAGGTTGACGGAGTTAACAGAGTGCTCTGGGATATCTCAGATAAGCCACTATCAACAATTGAGTGGGAATAATACGGTTGAAAATGAAAGATAAAAAAATAGCGGCGCGTATAACAGCGCTGCTGGTTTTTATGGCGCTGTTGTTTACATCGACTGCAGGAGGATATGCACAGACACAGGACAGCACCTCAGCAGTGCAGGATACGCCGGCGCAGGAATATGCCAAAATCAGTATAGATAAGTTTACGGTTGTCCTTGACCGATATCTGGCTATGGCAGACGGCTCAGAAGTAACGCCAGAAGTTGTTTCCGTCATCGGTCAGATTGATGGCTCGGAGGAAGAACTTGTTTTAGAGCCTGATGAGTATGAAGTGAAATACTATCGTGTGCATAGTTTCAGCGAAGAGCTTTATGAAGAAACAGAAGCTATAAGTGAGATAGGTGAATACAAAATCACAGTCACGGCCAAAGATAAAGAGAAGTACACAGGGGAGGCTTATGCGCTTTTCTCTGTTACAGGCAAACCTCAGAAGCTTACGATTGCAGAGACGAAATACACTTTGACGGTGGGAAGTAAGGGACCGCTGCTTCAGCTTGAGGCAGACGGAGACGGCAATGGCTTTTCATTTGTTTCTTCCGATCCGGCTGTGGTACGCGTTTTGAGCAGCGGACAGACCGAAATTCTGAAGCCGGGAAGGGCAAGCGTGACGATTTCCACAGAGGGAACAATACTTTTCCAGCCTGCGAATGTACAGGTTATATTTGAAGTAAAACCGGATAAAACATATTGGAATACCAAATCATTTAAAAGACAGAAATCACATGTTACACTGATGTGGAAAAAGCAGTCCGGAGTAACAGGGTATGAGGTAGTTTATGCGACGAATAAACACTTCACAAAACAGAAGAAAACCAAAACAGTAAAAGGAAACCTTTCAAAGACGACCTTAAAGGGTCTCAAGAATGAAAAATCCTATTACATTAAGGTGAGGGCATTGGTCGAAACGACGGATACCCGCGGAAACAAAAGAACCATAGCAGGGCCATGGTCCTCAGTTCGCAAAATTGCAGGCTGAGCAAATGTATATAATATGCAGTTTAATCAAGCTTTCCGACAATTTTTCGGATATGCTTAAAATTATTTTTTAATTGATTTTTAAGAGCCTTAGGCGCATTTTCATAGAGATTGCCGTTGCAGTCTTTATCCTCGGGAATGAGCACGAAGGGCTCTTTTTCGTACTCATCAAGCATATAGCACGGATAATAGTCTTGCTCTGCAAGTGTAACTTCGCCGGACTCGTTTCTTTCAAGTGTGAGAGACAGAATTATGGTTTCCTTTGTCTTTGGGGCAAGCATTGCAGAAGTGAAATTGCCCATTGAATATATATACGGAGTTACGGTGCCACGATAGAGAAGAGGTTCGTAAGGCTGCAAAACATGCGGATGTGAACCTATGATGTAGTCAACTCCCGCCTGAGCAAGCATTATGCCGTAACGCATCTGTCTTGGCGCGGGGAAATGCGAATACTCAGTTCCGCAGTGGTTATATGCAATAATGTAATCTGCGCCTTCCTTGCGCAGCGCCTTAACATCAGCGTTCATTTTATCCTGAACAGGCCGGTTTAACATAATGTCCTGCTCTTCATCGGTCAGAAATTTATCCTTTAAATTGTAATAGGCGGCATATGAAATAACCCCTACTTTAATGCCGTTTTCCTCAATGATAAAATAGCGTTTTGAATTTTCATCGGCAAAAAGCCCTGTATGAGGAATACCGCGGCTGTCCAGTTCCTTCAGAGTTTCTATAATTCCTGTCTTGCCTCCGTCGCAGGCGTGGTTGTTTGCCATTATGAACCCATCAAAACCCGCATATTCTAAAGCGTCAAGCCACTCCTCCGGTGCATTGAGATACGGTTTGTTCTGCAGATGAGTCATATCCTTTGAAAGAGGAAGACTTTTGCTCACAAGTGTTTCAAGATTACCGACAACTATATCAGCCCTGTCAAAAATATTTTTGACATATTTGAAGGTAGGCTTGAAATTGTAGCCGCTGCCGTCAAAGGCCCTGAGTTGCTGAACTCTCTGGCACATTAGATCTCCTGTCAGCATAACGGTGACTTTATCTGCCCCGGCTTCATTAGCAGGACTATCGGAGGTTGTAATATCCGCAGTCTGCTGTATGTCTGCCGTAGCCTCGTCGGCAAAAGACACTGTTGTAAATAAAAGCATAGCTGTGAGCGTGAGAGCGGTAACAGCTAGAAGTTTTTTTAGTTTAAGTATACTCAATCCGATTATCCCCCTCGCCTGTTAAAAGGTTTAAAATTTATTAAATATTATTCTAGCATAGATGCTGAAATTTGTCACGAAGCGTTACAAAGGATAACACAGATTTTCAGGGGTAGTCATCAATATATCTGCTGAACCCCTTGAAAAAATCGGGAATTTGGTATACAATAATTAACAATATTTTTTGTATAAAAATGATTTCTATAAGTCAGGCAGTTCACAGACATTGGCTGCTGCTTTTGATGACAAAATGACAGTTATACCTGCAAAGGTAATGCAATTAAGTAGTTGAGGTAGATATTATGAGAGAAAATATAGTAGTTTTGGACTTCGGCGGACAGTATAATCAGCTTATTGCCCGCCGCGTTCGTGAATGTAATGTATACTGCGAAGTCCACCCTTATACAATTTCGATGGACGAACTGAAAGAGCTGGCTCCGTCGGGAATTATCCTGACAGGCGGCCCTAACAGTGTGTACGGCGATGACTCGCCGCAGTGCAGTCCTGAGCTTTTTAAGCTTGGAATTCCGATGCTGGGCATTTGCTATGGTGCACAGCTTCTTGCTCACCAGCTTGGCGGCAGGGTTGCAACCGCACCGGTAAGCGAATATGGCAGAACCGAAGTTACCATTGATGACCGCAGCGGTCTGCTTGCAGAGCTTGGCGTGGGCGGCCCGGAAACAACGGGTTGCGGGACGGTAGGCAATACGATTATGTGGATGAGCCACACAGACTATATTGAAACTGTTCCTCAGGGCTTCAAAGTAACGGCGCATACACCGGTCTGCCCGGTTGCAGCTATGGAAAATGCAGAGGCAGGTTTCTATGCAACACAGTTTCACCCGGAGGTTATGCACTCCATAGAAGGATTTAAGATATTACAGAATTTTGTTCTCAAGGTTTGCGGTTGCAGGGGCGACTGGAAGATGGATAGCTTCGTTGAAACTACTATTCGTGAAATACGCGAAAAGGTCGGTGACGGCAAGGTGCTCTGCGCACTTTCGGGAGGCGTAGACTCTTCGGTTGCAGCTGTACTGCTGTCAAAGGCTGTCGGCAAGCAGCTTACCTGCGTTTTTGTTGACCACGGTCTGCTCCGCAAAAACGAAGGAGACGAGGTTGAAGCGGTATTTGGTCCAAATGGTCCGTATGATTTGAACTTTATCCGCGTGAACGCGCAGGAACGCTTTTATTCAAAGCTTGCCGGTGTAACCGAGCCGGAAGCAAAGCGCAAAATCATCGGCGAGGAGTTTATAAGAGTATTTGAAGAGGAAGCAAAGAAAATCGGTGCTGTTGACTTCCTTGTTCAGGGCACCATCTATCCGGATGTAATTGAGTCCGGGCTAGGCAAATCCGCAGTAATTAAGTCACATCACAATGTAGGCGGACTGCCGGATTACGTTGATTTTAAGGAAATTATCGAGCCGCTTCGCATGCTTTTCAAGGACGAAGTACGCCGCGCCGGTCTGGAACTGGGAATTCCCGATTATCTGGTATTCCGTCAGCCGTTCCCGGGACCGGGACTTGGAATACGTATCATCGGTGAAGTTACTGCCGAAAAGGTAAAAATCGTACAGGATGCCGATTATATTTATCGTGAGGAAATCGCACGCGCCGTTAGTGAGGGACAGATTCCTCAGTTCGGACAGCCGGGTGCTCTGGGACAGTATTTTGCGGCGCTTACCAACATTCGTTCCGTAGGCGTTATGGGTGACTTCAGAACCTATGACTATGCTATTGCGCTTCGTGCAGTGACAACCAGCGACTTTATGACTGCCGAGGCGGCACACCTGCCTTGGGATCTTATTGACCGTGTTACCACTCGCATTGTCAATGAAGTTGACTGTGTCAACCGCGTTGTGTATGACTGTACCGGCAAGCCGCCTGGAACGATTGAGTTTGAGTAATCCATATAATAACAAGATAACTGCTTTGTATGAACAAGTAAAGTTGCCAGATGAAAATCATTTTTTTGGAAGTATTGTATGCAATAGTAATGGTAAGATGTATGCAGATTATGATTTGAAACAGGCCAGGGATCAATGGGTGTGGCTACATATCACCAAATAGATTTTTTGTGGGACAATATAAAAGAACTACTGTCGTATTTGGATGAAGCTGTAAAAAATAAAAATATTTTAATGATTGTTTGCTTAAAAGTGGTTGTTAAGAGGAGAAAGATAATGAATGAAAAATTGTCATATAATGAAAAAGATAAGTTAAATATTAAGTTAAAATCAGTTGAGGTAAAAAGAGATTATACATTAAATAGCATATTAAAGGTTGATTTTTCAAATTATAATATTTCCGTAATTTATGGAGAAAATGGGTGTGGAAAAACTACAATATTAAGATTGATTAATGCTTTTTTATCACAGGATGATGTTATTTTTAGTCAAGAAAAAGTGCAGTGGATGTCTATGGCATTTATAGAAAATGGAGAAGAAAAAATAGTTAGAGTTGAGAAAAAAGAGAGAAAAAAACATATAAAAGATGAAGAAGGGAATAGCATAGAACAAATTTCAATGTACTATGATTGGAATGAGTATCGACAATCCAAATTGGATGAAATGTCGAGTATTCTCTTTGGGGTTAATAGAGGAATTGCTAACAATTCACATATAACAGAAGAGGAAATTTATGATAGTATATCAAGAAGTCGATATCGAGAAAAATTTAAAGATGGTAGTGATTTAATTACATTTTGCCATATGTTGAGTCGAAATTTGGATATGAATCAGAGAAGAAGAAGAGGAAGAAGGATTAGAAGTAGTTTGGATTTATCAGCACCTATTTTGAATATAGATTCTGTATCAATGGATGTAATTGAAGAATTATTGGTTGAAAGGTATAGAGTCGCAAAGAGTGTATCTAATGATAAAGTACGAAAGGCATTATTTGATACTTTAGCAGATGCATGTGCTTCATTAGATAATATCGACATAAGTGAAGAAGAATATCACAATTTATTGTTAAAAAATAGAGATAGATTAATTTTGGCGTTATCCTCAGGCTTGACCAATACTCTCAGTGAGAGAATTGTTGAAATACTTAAAAGTGCTAATGGACAAGGAACAATGATTAAAAACAATGAAAGCCCATTGTTAAAAAAACTTATTGTAAATATGTCAACTGAATTAAACAAAGAATCTGAGTATATACAAGCCGTAAATAGATTAGAAGAAATTTTTAACGACTATATAGGTCCAGAAAAGTATTTACAAATCACAGAAGAAAATGTAATTGTGAAATTTTCTTCTTCAGAAGAAAGCCATAAAATTGAATTTTTATCAAGTGGAGAACGGCACCTTTTGGTGCTATTAACCATTTTTGTAATTGAAGGAAGTGACAGACAATTGTTTATGATTGATGAACCAGAAATTTCGCTTAATATGATTTGGCAAAGACAATTGCTACCATTATTAAGTGAGTTGGCTCCAAATGCAGAAATAATAGTGGCATCTCATAGTCCGTCGGTCGCACGGGAAAATTCAAATTATTTAGTTGAATTGAGGTAAAATGAATGGAAAACGATTTAGAAGAAACAATAATAGCTGCGTTTATGTGTAAAAGACCTGTTGTTATTGTAGAAGGACAAGATGATATTAAGTTTTATGATAATATTGCAAGCTTAAATAACATTTTAATTGATGTACAAGCCATAGAAATGATAGCTGAATATTCTGAAGGATGCAAACAAGTATGTAATGCAATGGAGGAAGTGTCACGTATAATTCAAAACGATAGTAGGTTAAAAAAATATATTATTGGAATAATAGATAAAGATGTGAGAGAATATTTGGATGAAATTCCATCATGTGATAATTTGCTTGTACTTAAGTATTATTCATACGAAACTCATTTGATTACAGATGTGACTATTAAGAAACTAATAGAACAATTGACAATGATATCAGAATCATCAATAACGGATGACGTTATAAAAGTTTTTAAACAAAGCTTTACAGAGGTTGCAAGAAAGTTATACTATTTTTCGTTGGAAGCATTAAAGAAGCGATTTGATAATTCGTATCAAGCAAATGTAGGATATGGAGAAAAAAGTGGTGCACTTATTGGCAATGGTGGGGAATATAAATGGAGATTAATTGAAGAAAAAATAAATGATTTGGATCAATTTGCAAGTATACATAATATTACACCAGACAATCTTAAGTCCATTGCAAATGGCAAATGGTTCCTTGAGGCATGGTGTGAATGTTTAACAAAAGAAGTTAAAGAATTGCATAAACTTTGTGGCACGGCAATACCAATGTGTAAGTATTGTAGTTCAGGACAAAAAAATAAATGCCTATGGAGAGCAAGCAGCACATTTCAAAGAGAGCAGATTAAAAGTTTATTATATACAACACAATTCATTGATGTAGATGAAGTAAAGTATATTTCTGATTACATGAAGGAAAATTTGGCGGGGCAATCTTGAGAAAACCAAAATCTATCCTAAAATGCAAAGTTTATCCATTCGATTCTAATGATTTGGCGACAATTCAGGAATGACATATGTAATAAAGGTAAAATAGTGATAAATAAGAATACAAGATCCAAACGAATCTGTTTAAGTTTATATCTTTAGCTTTGTTGAGTTAGAATAAAATCAATTTAATATAAAATTTTTTTTCAGCAAACATTTTAAGTAATCGCCTGATACAAATAGGCTCATGGCACAGTTCA
The DNA here is from genome assembly GCA_934256595.1 of uncultured Clostridia bacterium. Taxonomy (GTDB): domain Bacteria; phylum Bacillota; class Clostridia; order Peptostreptococcales; family Anaerovoracaceae; genus UMGS973. The sequence continues at coordinate 59,579 of CAKQOW010000006.1, read as the reverse complement.
CTCAATTGAAAGTCTTTATGAGTATTTACAACCAAACGTGGTGAGCCATAACCCGTAAACAGTAATACTAAAAAGGGAAAGAAGGTTTGATATAGCTAAGTTGGCGATCTTACGAGCAGCAAACTGGATATGAGTCTAAGCGATGGGTAAGGTTGATTAATAAATCGAAATGTAAGACCAAGATAATAAATCCAGAGATCTTGTGGCGGAAAAGTATGTCTTATCTTGGAGTTAGCTGAGACCGTGGTATTATATAGCTCTGATGGAAAAAGTTTGATATAAAGATGCTGCAGACCATTGCAAGTAAGATCGGAATAGTCTAATATTGATAATATGAATTTTAATGAAAAAATGAACCTAGTAAGCGACTTAATGATAGAGTATGAAAAAGAAAATGAAAAACATAGAGATATATCAAATAAAGAACAGAGCTGGACGGATGAAGAACTGAAGATTGTCTTGTCAGATGCACCGTCAAAAGCAAATTGTTTAAAATATGCCAAGCTATTTAAGCGAGGATATGGAAGCATTGAGCAAATTTACAGATGGTCCACTACAGCACATAAAAATATGAGTGAAATACGTGCTGAAGATAAATTCGTAAAACAAATTAAAAGGGTTGCAAAAGAATTAGGCCTTAGAGGATAAAATTAACTGCAATAAGCAGATGGATTAAAGGATATATAGGCATTAATTATGACCTTATATTCAGCTTGATAAGTTAAGAAAAAACGATATCTAATTATATCTATTTGAATCTAAAAAAGTTTTACTGTTGGTGTATAATATTGTAGAATTTGATATCTTGTTATATTGAATATAGATGTATAGAAAATAGATAAAATAAGTTGTCATATGACCATAGGCGATATTAGGCTTGAAATATTGCTTATAAACAGTTGATTCAAATGTGCTTTTTATATATAATTCGAATTAAGAAGTTAAATATAGTTCTTATACTTAGTTGTTTGAATTCTTAGCAGTATGAAAATATAGTAACAATTTATATTATTAAAGGAGCTCATAATGAGTACTGTGGAAAATAAAGTGTATAAAACTTCATTGATTAATAATAGAAGATATTTGGGAAATAAATATAAACTATTATCTTTTATTAAGAGCGTTGTAAATGAGGAATGCCCAAGTGTTAATATCATTGCGGATATCTTTGCAGGAACTGGGGCCGTTTCATCTGCATTCCCCAGTAAACAGATAATCACAAATGATTTAATGTATAGCAATTATATTTGTAATTATGCTTGGTTTGGGGCAGAAACTTACGACTCCCAGAAAATTATAGATTATATTATAGAATATAATGCGAAACAAAGATTTGGTGAAAATTATATGACGCGTAATTTTGCTGATACATATTTTAGTAAAAAAGATTGTGCTAAAATTGGATTTATTCGTGGAGATATTGAGAGAAACTTTAAAAAGGGAAAACTTAATGCACGAGAAAGAGCGATTTTGATAACTTCATTATTATATGCAATGGATAAAATTGCAGTAACTTGTGGACATTATGATGCGTATCGAAAAGGAGCAAAATTTGAAAACCATTTAGAGTTATATGTTCCATTAGTAAAGGTCAATAATAATCCTAAAAACAGATGCTTTAATGAAGATGCAAATAATATTGTAAAGAGAATAAGAGCCGATTTAGTTTATATAGATCCGCCATACAACTCAAGACAGTATTGTGATGCGTATCATTTGCTTGAAAATGTAGCAAGGTGGAAAAAACCTGAAGTATTTGGTGTTGCAAAGAAAATGGATAGAAGTGGATTGAAAAGCGAATATTGTACAGTAAATGCAACGGAAACTTTTGAAAATTTGATAGAAAACATAACGGCTAAATATATACTATTTTCTTATAATAATATGGGGGAAAAGGGAAACTGCCGTTCAAATGCAAAGATTTCAGATGAGGATATTATGAGAATTTTGAAAAAAAAGGGGAGTGTGAAAGTATTTGAAGAAGGCTATAAAGCATTTACTACAGGCAAGTCAGATATAACTGAAAATGCTGAAAGGCTATTTCTGTGTACTTGCTTTAGCGAGGCGATGCAGATATGATACAATCCCCGCTCAATTATACTGGAGGCAAATTCAAGTTGCTTCCTCAGATATTACCGCATTTTCCAGAAAACATAAATGTTTTTGTTGATTTGTTTTGTGGAGGATGTAATGTTGGAATTAATATAGAAGCAAAGAAAATAATATATAATGATAAAAACGAAAATCTTATTTATTTGTATAATGCATTTAAACAACTTGATAAGGATTTGACTTTTGAATATATATATCAGATAATTGACAAATATCAATTGTCTTTAGTAAGTAAAAATGGATATGAACATTATGGGTGTGAAAGTAGCAGTGGCGTAGGCAAATATAATAGAGAACATTTCCTAGAGTTGCGTAATGATTTTAATGGCACTAAGCATAAAGATTATTATTACTATATTATGATGTATGTTATGATTGTATATTCGTTTAATAATCAAATAAGATTTAATAGACAAGGTGAGTTTAATCTACCTGTAGGGAAGAGAGATTTTAACCAGAAAATGGTTAGTAAACTATCTAACTTTATAGATAGAATTAAAGATCAAAATTGTGAATTTACTAGTGAAGATTTTAGAAACTTTGATATTTCACAATTACATAACAATGACTTTGTATATGTTGATCCGCCATACCTTATTACTTGTGCTACGTATAATGAACAAGGTGGATGGAGTGAAACTGAGGAAAAAGATTTGCTTATGCTACTGGATGATTTGAATGATAAATGTGTTAGATTTGCATTATCTAATGTGTTGAGGAGTAAAGGCAGAGAAAATCATATATTAATTGAGTGGCTCAATTTGAATTCTAATAAGTATAATGCTATACCTCTTAATTATAAGTATTCTAATTCTAATTATCAAATTAAGGATAGGAATTCAATTAGCGAGGAAATATTAGTTACTAATTATTAGGGGGATTTTATATGTACACAAATATTTCTTATAAGAGTTTTTGTTGGGGATTTGGAACAACGAGCTTTAGAACAAAGAATTTTAACAAGACTATTGAAGAGCAATTGGCTTTGCTGGATGAATTCTGGAAGCTTGAGAGAAATATGGGAGCTGATTGGAATGGTAATGTTAATCTTCAATCAGATTACTATGATTTTATGAAAAAAAAGGGCTTTGTAAAAGGATCAGCTAATAATAAAGCTAAAGATGCTCGCGAAAAAACATCAGGGCTTGTTGATATAGGATTAATTAATAGTGAACATAAGATAACAGAAGCGGGTGCCTCGTTATTAGCTATAAGTAAAAGTGGTGAGTTTTCTTCAGACAATGCATTGCAGATTGATAGAGATAGTTACATTTATTTAAAGCAGTTGCTTAAAACTTGCAACATAGTAAATGGCGATAAAGTCAGACCTTTTATTGTACTTTTATATCTTTTGTCGAAGTTAGAGTATTTGACTTTGGAGGAGTATACTTATTTATTGCCTCTGTGTACAAATTTTGAAAACACTGATTTTATTATTAAAAAAATTAAGGAATTCAGGCAGAATAAGGCCGATATTGATGAGGTGATTATAGATAGATTGATGACTATGGATAATTATAAACGAGCCCTTGATTTGATTATTAATAATAGTGTTGATGAAGAATTGATTTGTGTTGTTGGAATGAATAGAAAAAGTAGAAATTATGATAAACCGTATTTTTTGCTTTATATAGAATTATTCGAGTTGTTTGTAAACCAAAATATCGATTGTGTATTAGATGTATTTTATGCAACTAAAAATATTAATATTGGAGCACTTTGGCGGGAATATCTCTTTGATACTACTTCAATAAGGCAAATCGAAAAAGATCCATCTAGCCATTTAAAGCACAATTTGTTTTCTAATGTATCTAATGAGAATGAGTTTAAAATGGTATTTTTTAAAGTAATGCATTTGTTGAAAGCTAAATCAACGCTAGTAGATTATTTGGATTTGAATCGGAGGTACATAAAAACAACGGAAGTTATTATATTTGAAGATGATTTGGTCAAAATGGATATTATTCCAAAGCAGTTTTTTGATTCGGTTATTGATGAAATTTATTTAGATGCATATGAAGAGTCAGAACTCCTTTTAAATGATTGTGCTATGGAGGATATTAATCCTGCTTTAATTGTTTATGATGATGTATTAATTAATGGTATTAATAAAGATTTTAATACGCATATAACGTCATTAAATGATGCTTATAAGATTGTTGAAGAAAAACGCTACCAGAGATTTAATCAAATCATTGATGAGAAATTCACAGATGATAAACTAATAATTCTGTTGAATTTATTTGAGGAAAGAAAAGACCATCAAATTAGAAATATGGTAACTGACAATGCAGATATTCCAACTATATTTGAATATATACTTGGTGTGATTTGGTATAAAATTAGCGATAGGCAAGGTGATGTGTTAAATTATATGAATTTGTCATTAGAAGCTGATTTGTTACCTAAAACTCATGCTGCTGGTGGAGATGCAGATATAGTTTATGAATATGAGGCAACAGACTGTTATCCTGCGCATACACTTTTGCTTGAAGCAACACTTTCTGACGGAACAAATCAGCGCAGAATGGAAATGGAGCCTGTGTCGAGACATTTGGGAAGGCATTTAATTCGTACAGGCAATATGAATTCTTATTGTGTGTTTGCTACGAACTATCTTGATATAAATGTAATTGCAGATTTTCGAAGCAGAAAAACAACTCCGTTTTATGATTCGAGGGACTATTCAAGAGTTGTAATGGGAATGAAAATTATTCCTTTGCAAACTTCAGAAATTAAAGAGATTATATCAAGTGGCAAAACTTATAAAGATTTGTATTTGATATTTGAAGAAATGTTTAATTTAGAATTGCCACCTCACGAATGGTATAAAACAGTTGCATTGGAAATTTGATTAAAGAATAATAATGCGTATCGATGATAAAATATATTATACAGTATTAAGGAGATATGTAATATGTTTGTTCATAGGACGCAAAAAATGGGAATAAAAGATATGAATATTAAACCACAAGATAAAACAATAAGGGAATTATTGCTTTCAGGTCGTCAATTTATTATTCCAAGATTTCAAAGAGAGTATTCTTGGGATAGAAAAAATTATAAAGAATTTTTAGATGATATGCTAAATTGCTTAATCGTTAGTGAAGGAAAAGTGATGTACGATCAATATTTCCTTGGAACAATGTTATTTGTTGGAGATTGTTTTGAAGGAGATAAAGATGAAATTGATGTAGTTGATGGTCAACAACGCCTAACAACTATTACTGTATTGTTTTCTGCTTTGTCCGATCGTTTTTTACAAATTGACCAAGAAACGCTTAGTAAGCAAATATTTAAATATATTATGACCCAAAATGATGATGGTGAAGATGTAAGAATAATAAAAAGCAAAACGCATTATCCTTTTTTTGCCTTTTATATACAAGATCGAGAAAAAATAAATAAGAAGAGACCATCAACCGAAGAAGAACAGTGCATAAAAGAAACCTATGAATACCTTTATAATAATTTAAGTGAAGAGAAGCTTAGGGTTTTTTTGAAGAAAAAATATGGCGACGACAATATCGATGCATTAAGTTATGTTGATATTCTCAAGGCAGTGAGAGATCAGGTTCTGAACACCACATTTGTATCAATATCTACAAAAGAGCGCAAGCAAGCAAATATGATCTTTGAAATCCTTAATGCTAAAGGTAAAAATTTGTCAGGCGTTGATTTGATAAAGAATAAAATTTTTGAAATTGTAAATGATACAGAACCTGCAGATTATGCTGAAGAAAAGTGGAAATCAATAAAGAATATTTTAAATGCGCGCAATGTTGATGTGGGATTCGTTCAATTTTATCGATATTTTTGGATTTCTAAATACAAGAAATCTAGTGTGAATAAATTGTATGATGATTTTAAATCGACTATTAAACCAGTAAATAAGAACCGATATAAAACGTTTTTAGAAGAAATAGAAGATACCGCCAAAATATATGTTAAAACTGTTTTCCCTCAAAGGAGTGACTTTCAAGATAGAAAAGAGTATTTTGGTCTTGTTCAAAGTATTAAAGTTCTGTCTGATTACTTTAACATAACACAAGTGAGAATAGCTTTAATTGCGTTGCTTGAAGCTAAAGAAAAAGAAGTTATAACTTTGAAACAGTTAAAATCAATAGTTTATGAGCTTGAGAATTTTCATTTTTCTTACAATGCAATTTGCTCTAAACCCACTAACAAGCTTGAAAAAATTTATTCTATTTTTTCTATTTCCTTAAGAAATTGTAATGATAAAATTGAGGCGAAAAATATTATAAAAAAGTTAACCGATCAGTTGAGTGAAATTTATGTTTCATATCAAGAATTTGAAAGCAATTTTATCAATTTGACATTTACCAAAAGCAATGATCCCAATAATGTGATAACGAAGTATGTTATTAATAAAATTGCTTCTTATTATGAAGGAAAAGAAATTTTTGAAGATGATGGGAGTATTGAGCATATACTTCCTGAATCAAATGATAAAAAAAATAATAATATAGGAAATTTAATTTTATTAGAACAAGACTTAAATGAAGAAGCGGATCATTTGGAGTATATAGATAAAATTGCAGTATACAAAAAGTCATCATATAAATGGATGAAGGAATTTGTAGATAGTAATATTGAATGGTCATATGATAAGGCACAAGAACGATCAAAAAGTTTATCTAAATTATATTATACGAAGATTTTGTCAAAAAGTGTATCACTGGATGTAACGAATCAGTAACTTAGAGTAGCAAGATTGTAACATTATTTGCAATGCACCATATTTTTTATAACCTGTGTTAATCGGCAGATATAGAATTGTTTAATACAATGTTTTAGCAAGAACAACCGATATGAAACAATTGAAAAACACATTGCGAAAGTAAAAAATCCTTTACAGCCTTGATTTTACACAACGATGTATCTGATAGCATCCAAGTAATAGCCATTTGATAGCAAAAGCGGAAATGCCTCATAGAATTGGGATAATTTGTACCAAATTAAAGCATATCAAGTCATAACTCTTAAGCAAAAACAGTTAAAGTCTGTTTTATATTTAGGAGTCCGAATAAGATTAGTTTAATATATGAAATTTATGCAGCAGGCAGTTTAGTATTTGCCTGCTGTATTTATATAGCTCGCATTTACTAATAAGAGGCATAATACCGGATAAATTTGCTGTATATTATTATGACTTGAAATTATATATATTTCTTGGGCAACTTGCATCTGTTTTGCTGTATAATGCTCTTAACGGAGATTAGTTTTTCGGTATGAATTTTTTAAAACTATATACCTTTTAGTATTTTTGTTGTATAAATAAATAAAGACACAAGCAAACCCGAGAGCAGGAGGGAAGTTCAATGAAAAAATCCGAAAAGGTAAATGATATAGAAAAAATATATGACACTGTTAATAACGAAATAGCAGATGACAAACTTGACTGTGTGGCAGGAGGCAGCGGTGCAGATAATATGCCGCCGTCAAAACTGGAGATTAGAGACAATGTGATGTTCAAACTCCATCCGTGGGATACAGTATTCCACTTTGGAAAAATAGTCGATAAACGATATGACGGAAGCAGCTGGGAATACAAGATTGAATATACCAAATATGAAGAGGTTCGCTTCAGCGACTATGTGAAAGAAATGTTTGCGACAAAAATAAAATAGAAGCATTTAACAGCCCCACTATATATGAAGCAGGAGAAGATCAATGAAACTGTTTAAAAGAAAACTGTCAGCAATTAAAGAAGGAGCACAGACAGAAAAAATCAGACTTGAAGACGGTGAGCTTGAAACCGTAAGCGGCGGCGTTTTCGAAGGACAGACGCTTGTATGCGAGGACTGCCTCAAATCGTATACCTTTACAAGGGGCAACTTCAGCACGGAAAGCCTCTGCAACGACTGCGCAATTGCAAAGTACCTCACAAAGCCTGAGGACGGAGCCGTAAACACATGTGTCTGCAGTACATGCGGCAAAACCTTTCAGCCTTCAATGGGCGGTCTTTCCAGCAGTAACGAATGTCAGGCCTGCGCTATGGCAAGGATATTCGGATCCGGCAGATAAAACTTTTGCAGGTAAAAGCAATAAATATGATTTTGCTGTGTTAATTTCCGATATTATCTGATATAATAGAGACACATTATATTTGAAAAGGAGATACGGTATGAGTCTTAACATAGAAAAACAGATAGCAGAGCAGACAGTTTTAAAGCTTGAGGGCAGACTTGACACAGCAACAGCGCCTGAACTTGAGAAATGCATTGAGGAGTCACTGGATCAGATTAATGAACTCGTATTTGACTTTACAGATCTTGAGTACATATCATCAGCAGGACTTCGTGTTATTCTTAAAGCACAGAAGATAATGAACGGCAAGGGCGGTATGAAGATTACCAATGTTAACGAAAGCATTATGGATGTTTTTGAAATCACAGGTTTTGCTGATTTCCTTACAATCGAATAATTTTTAAACTGAATACTTGAATTCCCGGAGGATTTTGTGCTTTCGGGAATTTTAAGTACAAAAAACAAGAAAAAATGTTACAGAAACAACATAAACGTGGCTAAAGTGTGGTATAATTAAAGCAAAAATAAATGAAAGATGAGGTATCGGATTTTGAGAAAAGTATGCGCCATAGCTATAACATTCATATTAATAGCATCTTTATTCCCTTTTGAGGCCTTTGCGGCAACGGGAAGCAGTCCGTTTAAATCGGGGACTTACACACATTCATCGGTGTTTGACGGTATGAACATCTACAACGGAATAGACGTATCGGAGCATCAGAAGACAATAGACTGGGCAAAGGTCAAGGATGCCGGTGTGGATTTTGCAATAATCCGCGTAGCAGGCAGAGGCTACGGTTCGGGCAAACTGTACGAGGATAAGTATTACAGGCAGAACCTGCAGGGCGCAATTGATGCGGGCATCAAAGTGGGAGTGTATTTTTTCTCGCAGGCGGTAACGGTCAAGGAGGCGGAGGAGGAGGCCGACTATATTCTTTCGAGAATAAGCGGGTACAATATCACTCTCCCCGTTATATTCGACTTTGAGTTCGGATCAGGTTACAGAGTAAACGCGCTCCAATACAAAAACACAGCCTGCAGGACAGCAATAACAAATATGTGCACTGCATTCGGCAGCAAGGTCAAGGCTGCGGGATATAATGCGATGGTATATGCAAACCTTACTACCTTTAACGGATATATGTATCCGCAGAAGATAATATCCTCAGGGTGCGATCTGTGGCTTGCGCAGTACAATACTTCGGCGGGACTTACATATGATTACTGCTGCTGGCAGTACACAAGCTCAGGCAAGGTCAGCGGCATATCGGGAAATGTAGACTGCAATTTCTGGTATGACAGCGGCAAGTATTTCGGAGGACAGGCACCTGAAGAACCTGATCCAAAGCCTGAACCTGCACCGGAGCCAAAGCCGGAGGCGAAACCATCGGTAGACAAGGCTACGGGAGTCAGGCTTATCTCCAGAACAACATCTTCTGTAACTTTGAAATGGAGCAGTGTATCAGATGCGGACGGCTACTATATATACAGGGCTGACTCCTACGGCGGTACATACAAAAAAATCGGAAACACCGCCAAAACCGAATACAAAAATACAGGGCTGACACAGGGCAGGGAATATTACTACAAAGTATACGCCTATAAGGGCAGCGTCAAAAGCAGCAGCGCATCAAAATTTGCAGCGGCAGCAAAGCCCAAATATGACAGATACGCCAAAACCACAGAAAACTATATAAATATGAGAAGTCATGCAGGCACTTCATATTCTGCGGTGACAATGCTTTCCAAGGGCAAGACGGTAACAGTACTTGCAAGCACCAGAGACTCTTCGGGACATCTGTGGTACAAGGTTAAGTATACTCAGAGCGGCAAAAGCTACAGCGGCTATATGATAAAAGACTATTTTACCATTACCAAAAAAGGAACAACAACATCAGCTCTCAATATGAGAAAGGGTGCAGGCACTTCATACGGCAAAATAACTACCATAGCTAAAGGCAAAACCCTTGTACTCTACAGCAGCAAAACCGTAAGTGGCACAACCTGGTACAAGGTTAAATACAAGGTTTCCGGCGTTTACAAGACAGGCTGGATAAGCGGCAGCTATGTCAAGGCGCTTAACCTGTAAATTTAATCATATTGAAATGGCGGCGGATTGAATATATAATATAGGTAATCTATTTGAGAATGAGAGGTTAGGGTTGTGAAAAAACTACTGGCAATACTATTATCACTTGCAGTAATATCTGCAATGCTCCCGGCAGGAGTATTTGCAGACGAAACAGGCGATCAGTCGCAGGGCAGCTCAGACATAAATGCAGGAGATGACAGCAAACCCGAAATAGATCCGGATACAGTACATCTTAACGGTGTTACGGAGAAAAATCCGGGTTCATCATATGATGCTGCCATCACCTTTGCTGATAATGTATATTACTACAGAACCATTTCAGATGCATTCAAAGATGCAATCGCAGATGATGTTGTGACATTGCAGAGAAGCATAGCGTTATCCGAAAATCTGTATCTTTATACAGAAGTCCCTGTGACACTGGACCTTGCGGGACAGACTCTGACCTGCGGAAGCAGCAGAGTGTTTACAGGCTATGACGGTGAGAAAGTATATAACAGTGATATTACATTTACAGACACCAAAGGCGGTGGCAAGATATATGCGACAGCCAATCAGGTGGCGGTATATGTTTCAAGCGGCAGATTTACATTCTCGGGAGGCTCCATAGTAAACACCTACAGCCCCGAAAAAACAAGCGCCTACGGTATATACGCCAAGAGAAATTCAGAGGTTAACATAACAGCAGGCTCCGTGCTTGCCGAAACAGCGGTTATGGCATGGCCTGCAACGGTAAACATCACAGGCGGCATTATACAGGGTACATATCAGGCGGGACTTCGTGTCAACGGAGATAAGGATACGCAGACAGGCGCTGTTGCAAACATATACGGAGGATATATATCGTGTTTTGATTACGCGGGCATATACGGAGATGACAGCGCGACAGTCAATTTCTACGGCGGTTACGTTTACGGCAAATACGGCGTGTATCTGTATGACAAATCAGATGTTACGGTAAACGGCGGTGAGATACAGGGTCGTGATGCCTCGGCGGCAGTTGCGCGCAAAAGTAAATTCACTTTAAATGAAGGTGCACTTGACGGCTCGGTAATAACTGAATATGAGGGAGCCACCTTTGTAATGAACGGAGGCAGCGTTAAAACCGCAGGAAGCGATATTGCTATTATGGGCAATGCCGAGGAAGGACACGGCGGCGTAAGAATAGTAATAAACGGGGGTACGATTACATCTGATGCTACGGCAATGTATCTGCCTCAGAGCGGAACAACTACAATCAAAGGCGGCAGTATCACAGGCGCTGCGGGGATAGAAATCAAATCCGGCAGGCTTGAAATCTCCCCTATATCAGACGACGCGCTTACGATAGAGGCTGTGGGTGTTCCGTATTCGGGAGGAAGCCCGGACTCAAATCTTAACAATGAGGACGGAGCCGCCGTTGCAGTTACGGGCGATGCCAAGTACACAGGCGATATAGATGTTAACATTTCAGGGGGCACCTTTAACAGTACCTACGGCATAGCTTTCTGGGCGTACAACCCGGACGGCAGCAGATGCATCAAAAACATAGATATATCCGGAGGAATATTTACGGGAGGCAAATATAACTCCAAAAAATATTCCTCATGCGCGGCATATAATGCGAAAGGCTTTGTAAGGGGCGGCAGCTTTAATACCGACCCGGCTTCACTTGTTTCCAGAGGCAGCATTTCCGAAACCTCCGGCAGCTCATTTGAAGTTAAAAACGGCCTGACATTTAAGGGTGAAAAATCAGATATTGCAACAGATGAGGCTTCAGGAACCACAACTAAAACAATTACCAAAACAGGCTCAGATGCAGCATCAAACTCTGTACAGCAGATTACAAGGACAGTTACGGACAAAAACGGAGAGCCCGTAAAAACCATCAGGGAAACCTCGTTTGAGTACGCAAAAAACATACTGACGGTAAAAATCACAGCAGCAAAAGGCGAAGCGGCATCATCGGAAGCAATAGTTGAAATCAAAGGAGACATTACGGAAGAAGCGGTATCAGAGGCAAAGGCGCTTCTCAAAGAAGCAGAGCTTGAGCTTGTATCAACCGGCGGCGGCAAGGTACAGCAGATTATAAGGCTTAGCACGGACAAGACCTCTCTTGCAGTTAAAAAATCTGTATTCAGCTCGATTATGCAGACAGGAATGCTTGAGGTTCAGACCTCGGAGGGATTATACAGATTCACTGCGGAAGAAATGAAGCTCATAGCAGACAAATCGGCAGGAGACAGTATTACTCTTTCATCAGAGTCGGTAGAGATAGTGAAGCAGCAGCGTATAGATAAGGCTAAGGCTGCAAAACCGTCAGTTTCCTCAATCAGTAAGAAAAATTCACTGGTAACAGTTAAATGGAACAAAAAAGACGGAGTAGACGGCTATATACTTAAGCTGATAACAGGCGGCAAAACATATACCGAAAAAATAACAGATGTGAACACTTCGGAGTTCACCTTCAGCCAGAAAGTCACTAAATCCTACAGAGTCAAAGCGGCTTCAGTTACAGAGGTTGACGGTCAGCAGGTAACATCAGCGTACAGCTGCAAAACTTCTGTTGTAAAGCCGACCGTATCGAAGATTTCAAAGGCTTCAAAGACCAAAAAAGTAACGGTTAAATGGAAGAGAATGAGCAGTGTTGACGGCTTCAGGGTAAGACTTGTATATAAAGGGAAGACTACTACTAAATACATATCGAATCCTAAGGCTGTAAGCTATACCTTCAGTAAAAAGGTAACAGGCTCATACAAAGTTAAAATTTCATCATATTCAAATATCGAGGGCAAAAAAGCCTACTCGACAGAAGAAACTTTTTCAAGAAAATAGCAGGAGAATTAATTAATGGGGATTCTTGATAAACTGAATGATAAACAAAGAGAAGCGGCTGTCCATAAGGACGGTCCGCTTTTAATTCTTGCAGGAGCAGGAAGCGGCAAAACCAGCACAATGACCTGCAGAATAGCCCACCTTATATTAGATGAGGGAGTAAACCCGTACAACATACTTGCAGTGACCTTTACAAACAAGGCGGCAGGCGAAATGAAAGAGAGAGTAGAGCAGCTTATAGGTAGCACAAGCGGTATGTGGATTATGACATTTCACTCCGCATGCCTCAGAATACTCAGAATGAACTGTGAGGTATTAGGATACGGCAGAGACTTTGCGGTTTACGATCCCGCAGACCAGAAGGCCGTAGTCAAGTCGATTATAAAAGAGAAGAATATGGAGGACAAAAAATATCCTCCGGCATACTACCTGTCTATAATCAGCTCCTGCAAAAACAGCGGCATGACAGCAGAGGACTACATAAACACCGAGGGCGAAAACTTCAGGACAAAACCTGTATATGAAGTATTCAAAGCCTATCAGAGTACTCTCCAAAAAAACAACGCAATGGACTTTGACGATCTGCTTTTAAATACCGTCAGACTATTTGAAACAGATGAAGCGGTGCTTTTAAAATATCAGAACCGATTCAGATACATAATGGTAGACGAGTATCAGGACACCAACAGAATACAGTATAAATTCATAAAACTGCTTGCGCAGGAGCACAATAATCTGTGTGTGGTGGGAGATGACGATCAGTGCATATATCAGTGGCGAGGGGCGGACATATCCAACATATTAGACTTTGAAAAGGATTTTCCGGGTACAAAGGTGGTGAAACTGGAGCAGAACTACCGCTCCTGCAGCAATATACTTGATGCGGCTCATTCAGTTATCAGAAACAATATGCGTAAGGACAAGAAGCTGTGGACAAGTGCAGAGGCGGGCAGTAAGGTCAGCTATTACAGAGCCGATGATGAGCGGGACGAGGCGGAATATATAGCAAGAGAAATAGATATGCTCAAATCGCCGGATTACAAATACAGTGATTTTGCAGTGCTTTACAGAACCAATGCGCAGTCGCGTACATTTGAGGAAGCCCTTTCAAAGAGAGATATCCCATACAGAGTGCTGGGTGGCCTCAGATACTATGACCGCAAGGAAATCAAGGATATGATTGCATATATGAGGCTTGTTGCAAACCCTGCGGACAGCCTTTCTCTTGCAAGAATAATAAACGAGCCAAAGAGAGGCATGGGAGCCAAAACCCTTGCCAAGTTGCAGACGCTTGCAGAGGTAAGAGGACAGAGTCTGTTTGAGGCGCTGTGCGATGAGGAAATCGTGGAGGGACTCTCAGCCAAATCACGTCCGCTGGTCAAAGATCTCATAGAGTGTATTCAGAAATACTCGGCAGAAAAAGACAACCTGAGAGTTTCGGATATATATGACGGACTGCTCAGAGCATCAGGCTATTATGATGCTCTTAAATCGGCCAATACAGTGGAGGCAGAGGGAAGGATAGAAAACATACTTGAATTTAAATCGGTAATATATGATATGGAAGCCGAGGAAAGCAATATTTCCCTTAGTGAGTTTATGGAAAGACTTGCGCTGCTTTCGGATATAGACAACCACGATGAAACAGAGGACGCGGTAGTGCTTATGACGCTTCACTCCGCCAAGGGACTGGAATTTCCGGTGGTATTTATGCCGGGCATGGAGGACGGTTTGTTCCCGGGCTGGAGAGCTTTCGAAAATCCTGAGGGTATTGAAGAGGAACGCCGCCTTTGCTATGTGGGCATGACAAGAGCAAAGGAAAGACTGTTTATGACAAGCGCCCGGATGAGAACCATGTACGGCCGTACCGATTTTACAAGAGAGTCCCAGTTTGTCAGAGAAATAGACAGGAAGTTTATGGACGGCGATGCCGTATATGAGAAAAAACAGGGCGACCGTTTCGGAAACGGCGGAAGCCTTGACGGCTTTGACGGACCGGCTCCTGCAAAACCGTTTGACTCTCTCAGATATGCCAAGCAGAATATGGCATCAAAGAGCGGCGGAGGAATTGATATTGCCGCAGGCGACAGAGTCAGTCACGCCAAATTCGGAGAGGGACTTGTAATCGAGGTCAAAGGCAATGTGGCAAGTATAATGTTTGACTCGGTGGGACTCAAAAAGCTTGCCAAGGATATAGCGCCGATTAAAAAATTATAGAGGTATATATACTGTGAAAGAAAAAATTCGTGAACTTATAGAGCTTTTAAATGAAGCCTCAAAAGCATATGAGCAGGGCGCAGGAGAGCTTATGTCCAACAGAGAGTATGACCAGCTTTACGACAGGCTCGCGCAGCTTGAAAAAGACACCGGTATAATCTTTGCAGACAGCCCTACAAGAAACGTGGGCTACGAGGTGTTAAGCGATCTGCCCAAAGAAGCGCACCCGAAACGAATGCTGTCCTTAGACAAGACAAAGGACGTTGAGCAGCTCAAAGCATTCCTGGGAGAGCAGAGGGGAATTCTGTCGTGGAAAATAGACGGACTTACAATAGTTTTAACCTACGAAAACGGAGAACTGTCAAAGGCCGTAACCAGAGGCAACGGCGAGATAGGAGAGGTTGTAACCGCAAATGCCAGGACCTTTAGAAACCTGCCCGTAGAGATACCGTTTAAGGGCAGGCTGGTGCTTAGAGGCGAGGCATTTATCACCTATTCGGGCTTTGAAAAAATAAATCATATGATTGAAGACGTTGAATCCAGATACAAAAATCCGCGCAACCTGTGCAGCGGCAGCGTCAGACAGCTTAACAGCGAAATCACCGCAAGGCGCGGAGTCTGCTTTAATGCCTTTGCGCTGGTTGAGGCAGAGGGAATTGATTTCAGAAACTCAAGAGCCGCGCAGCTTGACTGGCTCGATGAAACGGGCTTTGATACGGTGCAGCGAAAGTCTGTTGACGCGGGCAGCATAGAGGAGGCTGTAGGCTGGTTTGCAGATAACATTGCGGACTGTGATATACCGTCAGACGGACTTGTGCTGATATATGATGATATAGAGTACGGCAGGTCTCTTGGCGAGACTGCCAAATTCCCGAGAGACTCCATTGCGTTCAAATGGAAAGATGAAACAGCGGTAACCAGACTTAAAGAGATGGAATGGAGCCCGTCCCGCACAGGCCTTATAAATCCCGTTGCCATATTCGAGCCGGTACAGCTTGAGGGCACGACAGTTTCAAGAGCCTCGGTTCACAACCTGAGCATAATGAAGCAGCTTCAGCTGGGAGAGGGTGATGAAATAGAGGTTTACAAGGCCAATATGATAATACCTCAGATACTCGAAAACCATACCAGAAGCGCATCGGTGAGAATACCTGAGATATGCCCTGTCTGCGGAGCCCATACGGAGATAAGAGGCGATACAGGTGTTGAAACTCTCGTATGTCCCAATCCGAAATGCCAGGTGAAGCACATCAAATCCTTTACTCATTTTGTATCAAGAGATGCTATGAACATAGACGGAATGAGCGAGGCGACAATCGAAAAATTCGTAGATGCCGGATTTATTAAGAAATACGGCGACTTTTTCAGACTTGACAGGTTTGAAAACGAAATCAGCAGTATGGAGGGCTTCGGTGAGAAATCCTTTAACAATATAGTAAATGCCGCAAAGGAGGCTTCGCATACTACGGCTGCAAGACTTCTCTATGCGCTGGGAATAGCAAATATAGGGGCGGCAAACGCCAAAGTTATAGCCAGAGCCTGCGGAGGCGACTGGGAGCGTATGAAAGCTCTTGATTTTGAGCAGCTTGTGGAGATACAGGGCATAGGCGATGTAATGGCGGCAGACTATACGTCATATTTCAAGTCCGCAGATAATCTGGAGATAATAGCAGATCTGGAGCAGGTAGTTTCCTTTGAGCAGGAACAGCAGGCTGACATACCGCAGAGCCTTGAGGGCAAAACCTTTGTTATAACGGGGGGCCTCAACCATTTTGAAAACCGCCAGCAGCTCAAGGAACTCATAGAGAATATGGGCGGCAAGGTAGCTGGCTCGGTAAGCAGCAAAACCGACTACCTTATAAACAACGATAATACGTCAGGCTCATCTAAAAACAAAAAAGCCAAAGAACTTAATATACCGATTATAACTGAAGAAGAATTTCTGGAGATGATAAACAATGCTTAAAACAGGTAAACTTGACAGCGAAGTTTTAAAAAGGATAATATTTGACAACATAAAATTCAAAAGAGATGAAATAATAACAAGACCGGGAATAGGAGAGGACTGCGCGGAAATAGATTTCGGGGAATATATCTGTGTAATGTCAACAGACCCCATTACCGCTTCCGTAAGCGACATAGGCAGACTGTCAATCCATATCTCCTGCAACGATATAGCCTCAAACGGCGTACAGCCTGTGGGAATAATGCTGGCTGTAATGCTGCCTGTAGGAACCACCGAAGAGGATATAGAGACCATAATGAAGCAGGCGGCAGCGGCTGCTGAGCTTATGGAGGTTGAGATAATAGGAGGACACACAGAGATAACTCCTGCGGTCAATAAGCCTGTAATCGTATCCACAGCCATAGGCAGACAGCCAAAGAACAAGGTTAAGCAGGAGATAAAAACAGGAGACAAAATCTTCATAACCAAATTCTGTGGTATCGAGGGAACAGGTATAATAGCCTGTGACTGCAAAGACGAAGTGAAATCAATACTTACCTCCGAGGAGCTTGCCGAAGCTGAGTCAATGCTTGATATGGTCAGTGTCGTAAAGGAGGGCGTAATTGCAGGCGATATAGGTGTATCGGCAATGCACGATATAACGGAGGGTGGCGTGCTTGGCGCTGTCTGGGAGCTTTGTCAGGTGGCAGGGCTTGGAGCCGAGATAAATATAGCGGATATACCGGTAAAACCGGTAACTCAAAAAATCTGCGCTCACTTTGATATAGATTATCTGCGCCTCATATCCAGCGGCTGCATGCTCATAATAGCGCCGCCGGAAAAACAGCAGGAGCTTGAAAGCCGCATTGATATGATTAAGTGCATAGGCGAGGTAAAGCCTGCGGACTTCGGCGTTATGATGATTACGGACAAGGGTGCGGAAGTGATAGCGCCGCCGGAAAGCGACGAACTATACAAGGCAGTTAAATAATAAATGCACAGTCAGGCCGGAAAATTTCCGGCTTGTACTGCAAAAGACAAAAAATTCAGAAAAAACTTGATAAAAATTTAACAAAACTATAGAATTTTATCACAGAGTATGATAGAATACTTTTAGAGGTTAAAGTGTGAAAATCGAAAGGAGGAACGCTTACATATGATGATTTTCGGAATTCATATCGGAGCAGCGGCAATATGGCTTGCAGCGGCGATAGTGCTTTTCATAATAGAGGCGGCTACAGTGGGACTTACAACCATATGGTTTGCAATAGGCGCGCTGGCGGCATTTGTACTTGCCCTGTTTGATATTCCGGCGGCCGTTCAGATTATTGTATTTCTAGTTGTATCGGTGTGTCTGCTGGTGTTTACCAGAAGAATATTCGTAGAGAAGCTCCATGCAGGCTCCGAGAAAACCAATACAGATGCGCTGATAGGGCTTACCGCTACGGTAGAGGAGGATATTCTGCCGATGCAGGTGGGTCAGGTCAGACTGAACGGACAGATGTGGTCTGCGGTATGCAGAGAGAACGAAACCGTTTCCAGAGGCAATCTGGTGGAAGTTAAGGCAATAGAGGGTGTTAAGCTTGTAGTTACACCTGCAGAGAAAATTTAAGGAGGAAACTGAATGTATATGTACAGCGTATCAAAGTTTTTAATTATAGTTATTGCAATAGCATTCCTTATATGGCTTATAGTTTCAAATATAAGGATTGTGCCGCAGGCGAGAGCATATGTTGTCGAAAGACTGGGAGCCTACAAGTCAACATGGCAGGTTGGTCTGCACTTCAAAATCCCTGTGATAGACAAGATATCCAAAAAAGTTTCACTCAAAGAAATGGTAATAGATTTCCCGCCTCAGCCGGTAATCACCAAGGATAATGTAACCATGGAAATTGACACCGTCGTATATTTCCAGATTACAGACCCTAAGCTTTACACCTACGGAGTAGAGCACCCTATGGACGCTATCGAGAACCTGACGGCGACAACACTTCGTAACATCATAGGCGAGCTGGAGCTTGACGAGTCCCTTACCAGCAGAGAGCACATCAACACCAAGATAAGACTGGTGCTTGACGAGGCTACAGACCCGTGGGGCATCAAAATCAACAGAGTGGAAGTAAAGAATATAACGCCGCCTAGAGATATACAGGTTGCAATGGAAAAACAGATGAGAGCAGAACGTGAAAGAAGAGAGGCAATCCTTATTGCAGAGGGTGAGAAAAAATCGGCAGTCCTCATCGCAGAGGGTCAGAAAGAAGCGGCAATACTGCAGGCGGAAGCTAAGAAACAGACTGCAATCAAAGAGGCTGAGGGTCAGTCAGAGGCAATCCTTATGATAAACAAGGCGACAGCAGACGGTCTTGCAATGATAAAAGCGGCAGGCGCAGATGATGCCGTAATCAAGCTCAAGAGCCTTGAAACCTTTGCAAAGGCTGCAAACGGCAAGGCAACCAAAATCATTATCCCGTCTGAAATACAGGGAATTGCAGGACTTGCAACCACAGTAGGTGAGCTTGTAAGACGCGACGATGGCGAGGAGCAGCCAAAGGAAAGAGCAGTGACGGCAGCCAAAAAAGGCAGCGTCAAAGTTGAATAAAGCAAAGTTTAAGAAGCGGCCGCAGGGCGGCTTCTTTTAGATGAGTTTGTCCTTGACTTGCAGGGGCAAATCTCATATAATAGATAGGTAATTAAATTTGAATTGCCTTTTGAAAGCTCCGCCTGATTGGTCTGGGTCCTGCGCAATAAGACTCTGCGAACCTTGTCAGGTCCGGAAGGAAGCAGCAATAAGCGGAAGCTCTTATGTGCCGCAGATAAGCCTTCTCCTTGACTGCGGAGCTTTCAAAGGGCAATTTTTTTAGAAAGGAAGGCTTATGTATCAGGCACTGTACAGAGCATACAGACCCGAGGTATTTGATGAGATACTCGGTCAGAAGCATATAGTACGAATACTTCAGAACCAGATAGCAAAGGACGAGATAGGTCACGCATATCTTCTGTGCGGCACTAGAGGCACAGGCAAGACCACAACTGCAAGAATACTTGCCAAGGCCGTAAACTGTCTGTCTGAGGGAGAACGTCCCTGCGGTCAGTGCGCCAACTGCATAGCCATCAAAAACGGCACCTTTATAGATGTAATAGAGATAGACGCTGCATCAAACAACGGCGTTGAGAATATCAGAGAGCTGAGAGAAAGCGTCAAGTATCCTCCGGCAGCGGGCCGCAAAAAAGTCTATATCATAGACGAGGTTCATATGCTGTCGCAGGGAGCTTTCAATGCGCTTCTCAAAACTCTTGAGGAGCCGCCGGAATACGTTATGTTTATTCTGGCCACTACAGAGCCTCAAAAACTCCCGGCAACCATACTTTCAAGATGTATGAGACTGGACTTCCGGAGAGTTTCCGAAAATCTTCTCAAACAGGGCATGCGCAGCATATGCGAGGACAAGGGAATACAGGTAAGCGAAGCGGCTTTGGGACTTATAGCAGCAAATGCGGACGGCTCTGTCAGAGACGGATTAAGCATACTTGACCAGTGTCTTGCGGCAGGCAGGGATACCCTTGACAGAGAAGATGTACTTGACTTTCTGGGCACTTCCTCAGAGGAGATATTTATAGAGCTTACGCATCATGTGGCGGTTCACAATATTGCACAGGCTCTGCTGATTTTAGAGCAGGTTATGTCTGAGGGCAAGGAAATCCGTCAGTTTATGAAAGACTGGCTGGCTCATTACAGAGCGCTTCTGATTTCCAAATTCGTATCATCGCCTGAGGATATGCTCAATATGTCGGCAGAGAATATAAACAGGATTAAAGAGCAGAGCCAGACTCTTGAGATGTCGGAGATAGACAGAGCCATAATAGAGCTGTCAAAGACAATAGCCGACGCCAGGTGGTCGACACAGCCGAGAGTGCTGCTGGAGCTTTGCATAGTAAGGCTGGCCTCGGTATACGAGGAGCCTCAGATTATATATCAGCAGCCTGCAAGGACTGAAGCGCCGGCGGTTAAAGCGCAGCCTGCAAAGGTGCAGGAAGTCGCGCCTGTCAGAAATGAAGAGGCAGCTTCGGACAAAGCGCAGATACAGACGACGCATCAGCCGCCTGCAGATTACGATATGATATGGAGAGCTGTGGTGGAGGCCGCCAGCAGCAGGCAGGGAAGCTTCAATCTGCTTCGTTCAGGCTCAAGACTGACGGATATATCGGACGGAGTGTTTACGGTTGCCGCCGGCAGCGACTTTATCCGAAAGCTCATACAGGACAGCAGCAGTATGTTTGTCGAGCTTATGGAAAAACAGACAGGACAGAAGCTGACCCTTGACTGCGTTCTGGGCAGCAGAGGCAGGAAGCAGGAAACGGATATAAACAGTGTTGTAAGAGAAGCCGAAGATAAATTAGGGCTTAATATAGAAATAGAATAATGGAGGATTACTATGGGTAAAGGAATGAAAGCGGGCAAAAGACCAAAAGCTCCCGGCGCGGGAAATATGCAGGCGCAGATGGCGCAGATGCAGGCTGTGCAGCGCAAAATGACCGAAATGCAGGACGAAATAGATAAAATGGAAACAACAGCTACCGCAGGCGGCGGAGCCGTAACGGTTACAGTATGCGGAGCCAAGCAGATAACCGGTATCGAAATAAATCCTGATGTAATAGATCCCGATGATGCAGAGATGCTTCAGGATCTTGTAATGGCTGCAGTAAACGAAGCATTAAGACAGATGGAAGAAATCGCAGCGGCCGAAATGAACAAGCTTACAGGAAGCCTGGGACTTCCTCCGGGACTGCTGTAATGAAAACCTATGCAAAACCGCTGTCAAAGCTGATAAACGAGCTGTCAAAGCTTCCGGGAATAGGGGGCAAAACAGCGCAGAGGCTGGCATTTCACATACTGTCCATGGAAGAGGAACAGGCAATGAGTCTTTCACAGGCCATAGTTAATGCCAGAGAACAGATGAAATACTGCTCTGTCTGCGGCAATCTTACGGATCAGGATCCATGCAGCATATGCTCCGACCAATCAAGAGCGCAGGATATAATCTGTGTTGTCGAAAGTCCCAGAGATGTTTTTGCAATGGAGCGCATCAGGGAGTTTAACGGACTGTACCATGTGCTTCACGGGGCAATATCTCCGATGGACGGCATAGGCCCTGAGGACATCAACCTCAAATCTCTGATTGTCAGACTTCAGCAAAACGATGTCAAAGAAGTAGTGCTGGCCACCAATCCCAACATAGAGGGTGAGGCCACGGCTATGTATATTGCCAGACTTATTAAACCGTCCGGCATCAGGGTTTCAAGAATTGCTCACGGTATTCCGGTAGGAGGAGATCTGGAATATGCCGATGAGATAACACTTCTCAAAGCCCTTGAGGGCAGAAGAGAGCTATAGACGCATACCTTTTTTCTTCGCCAGATTTAAAAGATATGTGTATTTTGCCTCTGCCGCAAGTATGCTGTAGGAAGCATAGTCCACAGCGGCAGAGTCGCTTAACTGATTAAAGTCATACTGAGCCTGCTCAAGATCCGAGTAGGCTTTTTCTATTGAATCAAACAGCAGCATTTTTTCGTCTGCGGGTCGCAGTCGGCTGTTCAGAAATGTCTTGTTGGCGGCGGCAAGTCTGTTTTTTAACATACCTGCGGTGCTGATTATCCTTTCCTTTGAAGTCATAAATTCATACCTCATATCACATTATTTAATTCTATTTTAATCATTACTGGAATATTTTATACAGGCAGTATATGAAAAGGAGAGAAATTATGGCAATAAGTCAGCAGCTTCTGATACTTTCCGTTATCGCGGCTATAGTAATTATAATTGACTGCGGCAGGACATCACTGAAGATTATAACCTCGTCGGCTCTGGGTCTTGCAGGGCTTGCGGCGCTTCATTTTACAGCGCTTGCAGTGCCTCTGAATGCAGTTACAATCGGCGTTTCGGCAGTTCTGGGACTGCCGGGAGTAGGCGCGCTTGTGTATATATTCGACAAGATAATATGAAATAATAATTAATTTAACCGAAAAAGCCGATATTCTTGCTCACTTGCTTGTATTTTCTGAAAATCGTTGTGGTTTTTGAATTAAAGTGTATAATATTCGTGTGATTATATTTATGTTATTTTATGTTTAAGGAGGAAATGTAGCGTGAGCGAACAAGTAAAAACTCATGTTGTTGACGTTGATGAGCACGGTTTGAAAAAACACGATATCAAGGTTTCAACAGTAGTATTTATGATTTTCTGTCTGGTAGCTGCAGGATGCTACGGTATCGAAGAAATGATACCTGAATGCGGTCCGGGACTGACAATCATTATGTTATGCGTACTTCCGTTTGTATGGGGACTTCCGTTCGGTCTTGTGGCTTCTGAACTTGGTTCAGTAAGACCTCAGGAAGGCGGATATTACAAATGGGTACAGGAAGCTCTGGGTGAATTCTGGGGATTCCAGGCAGGCTGGTGGAGAACTATTTCCATCTATATCGACAACACTTTATATGTAATTCTTGCCGGCGGATATGCGGCATCTGCATGGGATGTATCCCCTGTAGTTGAATTCCTTATCAAGTTTGCAATGATTTTTATCTTCACAGTAGTTAACATCCGCGGAGTTAAGGATGTAGGTATTGTAAGTACAATCCTTTCAATACTCGTAATGGTAGCCTTCGGCATGGTAGCACTGTGCGGTTTCTTAAACTGGGGCGGAGATGCAGAGACAGCATCAACAATCTCATTCCAGATTACAGCAGAACCTGCAGAGGGCCTCGGAGACTGGTTCTTCTACATCGCAGGCGGTATATCAATCGGTATGTGGATGTACTCAGGCTATGAGTCAATGTCAACCATCGCCGGCGAGGTTTCAAACCCACAGGTAATTCCTAAAGGAACAATCATAACAGTACCGCTTATCATGGCAGTATATATCCTGCCTACAATCGGCGGACTCGGTTCACTGGGCCAGTGGGAAAACTGGGGAACAGAAGGTGACTGCGTAGGATATGCAGATGTATGTGAACACTTCTGGGGACCTGCAATGGGAATATTCTTCGTTGTAGTTGCAATCCTTGCACAGTGCTCGATTTACAACACATACATAGCGTCAGGTTCAAGAGGCTTCTTCTCACTTGCAGACGACCATCTTGCGCCTCCTGTCCTTGTTAAATGCGACAAGAAGCACGGTGTTCCTTATGTGGCAGTATTATCAGTATCAATTGTAAACCTGATACTGTGCATGCTTCCGTTCGGATTTGTAATCGTGCTTGACGTAGCGCTTCTGATAGCATCGTACGCTATGGTATACATCTCAGCTATGATACTGAGAAGAAGAATTCCGAAAGAAGAATATGTATTCAGAATTCCTGGCGGATACGGTTTCCTTTGCCTGATATGCATAGTTCCTATCTGCGTGGCATTCCTTGCATACTTCATCAACGGTTCGGACTATTACCTGGGCGGTATGGTAGGTATCCTTTCAGGTCCTGTACTTTACTTCATCTGGAGAAGAAAATACGGCGGACTTACCAAGAAGGATCCTGAAAGATTCCCTACAAACAAAAAGACCGGTCTTGCAGTTGGAGATACAAAGAAGATGTCCTTCCTGTTTATGATGATGACAGTTATGAACATTATAGCGCTGTTCTTCGAACCTTGGTATGAAGGCTGGGGAACAGAAGATGCGTGGGAATCAGGCGACTACTTCGACGGTATGTTTGAAAGCGTTGACGTAGATGTAATTCTCGGAGCAATCCAGACAGGACTTTACATACTGACAGCAGTATGCGCAATACTTATGATAGTATTCTTCTTCGTATACAAGAAGGTAGAGCCTAAAAAAGCAAAATAAATGATAATCATACGGGCAGCTCGCAGAGCTGCCTTTTTACTTCCCGGGCATAATACTCTGTAAAACTTGCTGCCGGAGGGTACTTTTCTTGTCATACATTTTGTGGAAAAACGCCTTTTGCTATGTTTTTTTTGCCATAAAATCTGTGAAACGTTGGAAATGCTAAAGTTTCTAACTAAAGTACCATAATTTTTTATACAAAAGGTGTTGTTTGTAAAGATGATTTTATGTAAAATGTAAGTTATGAAATAATGTTAAGTTATAGGAGGATTCAATGGGCACAATATTTTTTCTAATTTTATTCCCACTATTGGTTGCCTTAGTTCTTCTGATCGTTAAAGCTGATAAGGCAAGAGACACAGTTGTTATTGCAGCTTCAGTAATCATAGCTGCAGTATCAATCTACTGTGCCGCAACTTATCTCGGTGAGGGCACAACTTACTTTGATTTCTCAAGTGAGATTGTAAACTACATCATGATGATAATAGAGTGCGGCGTGGCAGTTGTCATTACAATACTTGCATTCAAGTACAAAAAGTACCTGGCTGCAGTATTTGCTCTTATTCAGACACCTTTAATGGTCTGGTTTGAACTGACAACCGGACACAGCATTGAAGTTGAACACAATGCTTATGTGGATGAACTTTCACTAATAATGATTTTAATCATTGGAATTATCGGTACTCTTATTTGCGTATACGCAATGGGTTACATGAAAGACTTCCAGCATCACCAGCCTGCAGGCTCAAAAGACAGGAGACCTTGGTTCTTCTTCCTGCTGTTCCTGTTCCTGGCTGCAATGTTCGGTCTTGTAACTTCAAACAACTTAATCTGGATGTACTTCTTCTGGGAGATAACATCACTATGTTCATTCTTCCTGATAGGCTTCACAAAGACAAAGGAAGCAATCAGAAACTCATTCAGAGCTTTAATAATGAACCTGCTTGGCGGACTGGGCTTCTGTCTTGCAATCATTATCTTAGGCTACGGCTGGGATGAATCAATCAGAACGCTGCAGCTTTCAGACGTTATCCTTTACGGTGAATCAGGCTACGGAGTAATCCCTGCATTAATGATTCCTGTGGGACTGCTTGCATTTGCAGGTATCACAAAGGCGGCTCAGATGCCGTTCAACAGCTGGCTGCTTGGCGCTATGGTGGCACCTACGCCTACATCAGCGCTGCTTCACTCATCAACAATGGTTAAGGCCGGAGTATTCCTTATCTTAAAGCTTGCTCCGTGTCTTGGCTGGGGAAATGCAGAATACGGTATGGTTAACTATGCCGGAATTATGGTAATGGCAGTAGGAGGCATCACATTCCTGCTTGCATCCTTTGCGGCGATTTCACAGTCCAACGCAAAGAGGGTTCTTGCTTATTCAACTGTAGCAAACTTAGGACTTATAGTTGTATGCGGGGGCATCGGCACGAGTGCTGCTGTATGGGCAGGCATTATGCTTGTAATATTCCACGCTGTTACTAAATCACTTCTGTTCCTGTGCGTTGGTACGGCAGAACACAACATCGGATCAAGAAACATCGAGGATATGGACGGACTGTTCGACAGAATGCCTAGACTTGCAGCATGCATGATGATTGGTATTTCAGCTATGTTCCTTGCTCCTTTAGGTATGCTTGTTTCAAAATGGGCAGCACTCGATGCATTCATCGAAACAGGAAACGTATTTATGAGCGTATTCCTTGTAGCGGTATTATGTTTCGGAAGCGCCACAACAGTATTCTACTGGGTTAAATGGCTCGGCAAGCTCTCTGCAGTTGTTGCAGGTACTGAGAACATAGAGGGCGCAGTACACAAATCAGAAAAATTCGTACATACGCTTCTGGTTATCCTTGTACTCGTTACATGCCTCGGCTTCCCTGTAATTTCATCAGCAGTGGTAGTTCCTTACCTGGGAGCTGATATGGCGGCATTATCCTCAGGCAATATGATGATCATGTGCATTATGCTTGCGGTTATAATCCTTATAACAATACTGTTCTTCGGAAACACAAAGAAAAAAATCGTTCCTATATACCTTGCAGGTGTTAACCAGGGAGACAATCTGACTTTCAGAAACTCATTCCAGGGCAGTACTGCTGTATCACTAAAGAACTGGTATATGGACAAATACTTCGGTGAAAACAAAATGAACTGGATCGGATGTATTGCAGCGGCAGCTACAATCGCAGTCGTTCTTGTAATATTTGCAGGATATGTGATAGGAGGTGCAATATAATGGTTAAGATGATAATATTTATCGTGGCATATATCGTACTTGCACCTTTCGTAGGCGGATTCCTTGCAGGTCTTGACAGAATTATAAGCGCAAGAATGCAGGGCAGAGTAGGTCCTCCTGTATTACAGCCGTTTTATGATGTACTCAAACTGTTCGAAAAAGAAAAAATCACAGTTAACAAGGTACAGGACTTCTACGTTGCATGCTTCCTGCTGTTTGTAGTAGTTACAGGATGCTTCTTCTTCGCAGGCGGAGATCTGCTGCTGGTACTGTTTACACTTACAACAGCAAGCGCATTCCTGATTATAGCAGCTTATTCCTCAAACTCACCTTATGCGCAGCTTGGTGCTGAGAGAGAGCTGCTTCAGACAATGGCTTATGAGCCTATGGTGCTTTTAACAGCAGTTGCGTTTTATGTATTTACAGGCAGCTTCAAGGTGTCGGATATTATGAATTCGGAATCAATGGGAATACTCCCTATGCTGGGAATATTCATCGGATTTATGTACATTCTGACTATCAAATTCAGAAAAGCTCCGTTTGATTTAAGTATGTCGCACCATGCGCATCAGGAACTGGTTGCAGGTCTTAAAACTGAGTTCTCGGGAACAACACTTGCATTGCTTGAGGTTGCGCACTGGTATGAAAACATATTCCTGCTCGGATTTATATTCCTGTTCTTCCAGAACGGAAGCGTTGCAGGCGTTATAATCGGTATAGTAGTTGCAATAATTGCTTTCTTCTTTGAAACTTTCATCGGAAACAGTTTTGCAAGAATGAAGTGGCAGGTAGCCTTCAAGACAGCGTGGATAGTAGCGGCTGTACTTGGAATTATCAACCTGTTCCTTCTGTATTTCATATAAGGGAGGTGTAAGAGAATGTCATATGTAACAAAATCACCATGGATTATCCATTATGACGGATCAAGCTGCAACGGCTGTGATATCGAAGTTCTTGCTTGTCTTACACCGATGTACGACGTAGAGAGATTTGGTATTATCAATACAGGTAATCCTAAACATGCGGATATATTCCTTGTAACAGGTTCTGTAAACGAACAGAACAAAGACGTTGTTAAACAGATCTATGAACAGATGCCTGAACCTAAGGTTGTGGTTGCGGTAGGTATCTGCGCATGTTCGGCAGGTATATTTGCCGAATGCTACAATGTACAGGGCGGAGTTGACAAGGTTATACCTGTTGACGTATATGTTCCCGGCTGTGCGGCAAGACCGGAGGCTATCATTGACGGTGTTGTCAAAGGACTTGGAGTTTTAGCCGAAAAAAGAGAGGCTATGAAAAACACGCCTGCAGCGGCTCCTGCAATCGAAGAGCCTGCGGCAGAAGAAAAGGAGGAAGCATAAATGAGTGAAATCAAAAGCGTATTTGTAACGGTTGAAGCTTCCGAACTTTTAGCAAAAGTAAGAAGCATGAAAGCTGACGGATACAGATTGGGCCAGGCATGCGCAACAAAGTGCAGGGACGGACATGTTGAAGTTCTTTATTCATTTGATAAAGATCATGCATTAACCAATTTAAAAGTTATGGTTCCTGAGAATATGGAGCTGCAGAGCATCACAGGAGAAATCTGGAGTGCATTCATTTACGAAAACGAAATGCACGACCTGTTCGGTATCACATTCAAGAATCTTGAACTGGACTATCAGGGCAATTTCTTCAGGGTTGCACAGAAAACTCCTTGGAACACAGAAGGCTAAGAAAGGAAGGTAGACATTATGGGTAAAAGAACTATTATTCCTTTCGGACCACAGCATCCCGTATTACCGGAACCGGTTCATCTTGACCTTGTAGTTGAAGATGAAACTGTAATTGAAGCAATCCCTTCAATAGGATTTATTCACAGAGGTCTGGAAAAGCTGGTGGAAAAAAAGGAATATACCGAAATGGTATATGTAATTGAAAGAATTTGCGGAATATGCAGCTTCGGTCACGGCTGGGGCTATTGCGCGGCAGTAGAAGGAGCTATGGGGATCGAAATTCCCGAAAGAGCATCATTCCTGAGAACTATATGGCACGAAATGAGCAGACTGCACAGCCATTTGCTGTGGCTGGGACTTCTGGCAGATGCATTTGCATTTGACAGCCTGTTCATGCACTGCTGGAAGCTCAGAGAATCAGTACTTGACCTTCTCGAAAAAACAACAGGAGGCAGAGTAATATTCTCAGTATGCGTTCCCGGCGGTGTCAAAAAAGACATTGATGATGAGACTCTCAAAGAGATCGTTGATACATTAAACGGTATCAAAGCCGAGATCAAAGAGCTTACAGATGTATTCATGGAAGACGTTTCAGTTAAAAACAGACTTTGCGGCGTAGGTGTTATCACTAAGGAACAGGCAATAGAGCTTGGCGCTGTAGGTCCCGTTGCAAGAGGCTCAGGAGTGGTTCAGGATATGAGACTTGCAGGCGAAGGCGTTTACGACAGACTTGGTTTTGAACCTGTTGTCGAAGAAGGCGGCGACTGCTATGCAAGATGTATCGTAAGAATACGTGAAGTATTCCAGTCAATCGAACTCATCGAAAAAGCAGTAGAGCTTATACCTGAGGGTGAATTAAGAGTTCCTGTTAAAGGCAAGAATGTTGACGGTGAATTCGTTGCAAGACTTGAACAGCCTAGAGGAGAAGCATATTACTATGCTAAGGGAGCAGGCACTAAATTCTTAGAGAGAATGAGAGTCAGAACTCCTACAAATATGAATATTCCGGCTTTAGTTAAAATGCTGCAGGGATGCGACATAGCCGATGTGCCTATTCTGGTACTGACTATAGACCCTTGCATCAGCTGTACAGAAAGGTAGGTGGGCGAGAATGGCAACTTTTAAAATCGGTAAAGTGTTAATGAAGAGCTTATTCAAAAAGCCTGCTACTAAAATGTATCCTGTAATTCCTAACGAGTTTCAGGAAAGAACCAGGGGTCAGGTAACTATCGAAAAAGAATCCTGTATATTATGCGGTATATGCGCTCGTAAATGCCCGGCAAAGGCCATTGCCGTAGACAGAGCCGCAGGCACATGGACCATCGAAAGAATGAGATGTGTGCAGTGCGCCTGCTGCGTGGACGAATGTCCTAAGAAATGTCTTGGTATGGACAGGCCGTATACAACACCGGATACAACCAAAACTGTTGATGTTGTTGAAGTTCCTAAACAGGAAAAGAAGCCTGCGGCGCCTGCCGCAGCAGGAGCAGCAGCACCGGCAGACGGCGGA
The DNA here is from genome assembly GCA_934256595.1 of uncultured Clostridia bacterium. Classification (GTDB taxonomy): domain Bacteria; phylum Bacillota; class Clostridia; order Peptostreptococcales; family Anaerovoracaceae; genus UMGS973. Next base: position 29,045 of record CAKQOW010000006.1, on the reverse strand, counting down.
CTTAAATGCGATAAGGACGTATGTGTATTCTGCGGACTCTGCGCCAAGGTTTGCCCTTGCGATGCTCTTACAGTGAACAGAGCAGACAAGGTTTGGGAAGTATCGGATGCCTGCGTTAAATGCGGAGCATGTGTTGAAAAATGCCCTAAGAAGTGCCTGACACTGTAATCAGAAAAACAAGAGAGATGTTCTGAGCGAGCATCTCTTTTTTAATGCAAAAAATTATACAGCAGGAAAGCCGGAGCTCCCTGCTGCACTTTTTTAGTATCCGCAGCTGCAGCCGTTGGTGCCGTTAAACTGGTACATACTGCATCCGCATTCGTTTTCCTGCGGTTTTTCGCACTCATTTGATGGCTTTTCACAGCCTGTGACAGGAGGTTCAGGCACTTTGGCGCTGCACATGCAGCCGGGTTCTTCAGCGCAGCCTCCCTGCTGTATGAGAGCTGAGGTTAATGAATTGTCGCATGGAATGTCAGCCTCGCAGCCTGTCATACACATAAGTGTTTTTCTTGTAACCTCCAGATTTATGGAAGGCTCAAGAATCAGAAGTGCGGTGAGCTGAGTTCCTGCAGCGGTAATTGTGATTTCAGGATTGAGTATGTTTATTCTGCCGCCGAGAGTGAACTGAATTGCAGGAGAAATTCCATGAACACTGCAAGGTATGCCGGCGTCGGAAATTGCAAAGGCTGTCGTGCCCGTAACTGCAAGAGGAGCGGTGATATTAAATGTCGCTCTGAAATTACATACAGATCCGCCGGTATTCACTGTACCGTCGAGAATTAACTGTCCTGTCAGATTCCAGCCTGTGATACCGTTTATCATAAAAAACGCTTTTGAAGGGAGCCCGCTGCATTGGCATTTTGTGTCCGAAAGCTGATTTTCGATATTTGAGATATCCACTGTATATATGCCGTTCTCTGTATTTACGGCATTTACTGCATGCCCGTTGAGAGTAACGCCTGCAGGGGCGATGGCAGCAGCAGGTGTCAGGCTGTTTACTACTGCAAAACTTCTTTTTACAGTAAAAACGGAAGCTGTGCCCGTCTGGCAGTCGGAAGTTCCGCCGCAACAGCAGCAGCACTGCCGGCTGCAGTCAGGAGCGGGAGAGTCGCAGCAGCATTTCTGCGCGCAGGGGTCGACAGGAGGCAGCGGTTCCTTTGACGTTATGAGCTGCGCGGGGATTTCAGTTGTTGCCGTGTTTAAGCTGTAGCTTATAGGGCAGGAATGTCCTTCCTTGTATGAAAAAACTTTATCTATATATGCAAGATTTGATTTGGAATTTCTGAAAGCCGGAGAATTGCTGTCTGTATTTGTTCCGCAGCAGCCGCACCCGGCGCTGTCTGCGGGAAAGTATGAACTTAACATTATTCATCAATACCTTTCTATATTGTATTTTATTCATATTATGAAAACAGTCTGTACAAGGTTCAGATTATCAAAAAAACAACATATTGTAGCAATATGAACGAGAGAAAGAATAAAATACCATATGTAGTTTTTGTTTGGCAAAAACAGCCAAAACGGCTCCTGTTTTTGCAAAAAAAGGGGAGAGAAAAGTACAAAAAGTGGCGGGTAATGGTTGTAAAGTGGTGTGAAGTGGGGTATTATGGTGTTACATCATAAAATGAAAGTGGTGTAATATACTCAGTCGAAAGGACAGCACTGCGATGTTAATGGGCAAATTCCAGAACTCAATAGATGCCAAGTCGAGAATGATAGTCCCTGCAAAGTTCAGGGAACAGCTGGGCTATAAGTGTGTTCTGACTATGGGTATCGACAGGTGCCTGTATATTTATCCTATGGCTGAGTGGGAGAAATTTATGAACAAGCTGTCAGCGCTTCCTATGTCTGATGCAAATGCCAGAGCCTTCATCCGCCATTTCTATGCAAATGCGGTCGAAAGCGAGATAGACAAGCAGGGCAGAATTACACTTACTGCCGATCTCAGAGAATATGCAAACATAGACAAGGAGCTTGTAACTATAGGCAATCTGGACAAAATCGAAGTCTGGAGCAAAGAGGAGTGGGACAGCAAGGACAATATGACTCAGCTTTCACCTGCGGAAGTTTCACAGAAGATGGTTGAATATGGAATTTAAACACACATCAGTCCTTCTAAATGAAACAATAGACGGACTTGCAATAAAACAAAGCGGAATATATGTAGACGGCACGCTGGGCGGAGGCGGACATGCTTCAGAGCTTTGCTCAAGGCTTTCACCGGAGGCTGTATTTATAGGGATAGACAGAGACCGTGACGCGCTTGAGGCAGCAGGCAAAAGACTTGAAAAATACCCATGCCGGAAGCATTTTGTTCAGAGCAACTATTCAGATATCAAAGACGTTCTGAATGAGCTTGGAATAGAGAAGGTAGACGGCGCCATGCTGGATCTGGGAGTATCCTCCTTTCAGCTTGACAATGCACAGAGAGGCTTCTCATATATGAATGATGCGCCTCTTGACATGCGCATGAACCGGTCGGACAGCTTTACGGCATATGATGTTGTCAACAGATACAGCGCCGCAGAGCTTACAGATATAATCAGGAAGTACGGCGAGGAAAAATGGGCATCGCGAATAGCCGATTTTATCGTTAAATTCCGCAAGGACAAGCCTGTTGAAACCACAGCAGAGCTGGTGGAGATAATCAAGGCGGCAATTCCGGCAAGAGCCAGAAGAGATGGACCGCACCCTGCCAAGAGAACCTTTCAGGCAATCCGAATAGAGGTAAACGACGAGCTTGTACAGCTTCGCAGAGCCTGTGAGGAATTCTGCGACGTGCTTGCACCGGGAGGCAGACTCTGCATAATAACTTTCCACTCCTTAGAGGACAGGATAGTTAAGGAATGTTTCAACAGGAGAGTGAACCCCTGCACCTGCCCGCCGGAATTTCCGGTATGTGTGTGCGGCAGGGTGGCAGACGTCAGAAAAATAACGGGGAAACCGATAACGCCGGGTGAAGAAGAACTCGAAAACAATCACAGAGCACGCAGTGCCAAATTAAGAATTATAGAGAAACTATAGAAAGGAACGTAACAATGCAGGCAGCAAACTGGTATCAGTACGAAGAAAGCTACAGAAAATACGGCTTTGACATGAAACCTGAACAACTTAATAAACCAAAGGCAAAGCCTGCAGACAGCGGTATTGCAGCCAGGGACAAAAAAAGACTGCTGGCGCTTACGGTTCTTTTCGGCATTATGTGTATTGCAATTATAATATCGTCGGCATTTGCGGCGACACTGCAGTACCAGATAAACAGACTTACCATGGAAAACAACGAGCTTGCAAGAGAAATCGAAGATATAGATATCAAGCTCCAGACGGCCAACAGCGTTACTGTTCTGGAAAAAAAGGCAAGCGGCAAGCTGGGAATGAAATATCCTTCCGCCAGCCAGATCGTCTATGTTAGTGATATTACAGCTCCAAAGGATTTCGCAGCTACAGTAAAGGAAGAGGCATATAATTGATTGCAGTAAATATACTAGTATATAACGATAAAAGAATTGCATAGTGAAAGGAGAAGCTGGATAACTTAATTATAGGGAGGAAGTAATCCGGCTTTTTGAATATTTATGTTAAAGGTATCAGGGTTAAACAGAAAAAGATTAATAATAGCTTTCGGCATCGTGTGCGCGCTGCTGGTTATACTATGCTTTCGTGTAGGCTACTGGCAGATTATCAAGGCTGACGCTATGACCGAAAAAGCAGTCGAGCAGCAGACCAGAGACACACCGGTTGAAGCAAAAAGGGGAACAATATATGACAGAAACGGAGCAGAGCTTGCAGTAAGCGGCTCGTCTTATTCCGTATGGGCAAGACCTGCAAACGTTAAATCGGGAAGCACCGAAGAAAAAAAGCAGGCAGCTCTTGACACCTGCGTTTCAGCCCTCTCAACCATACTTGATATGGACGCGGAGGAAGTAAGAACGCTTGTTACAAAGGAGCAGTCGCTTGTCAAGATTTCAAAGGGTATTGACAAGGAAACGGCAGATAAGATCAGAGAAAAGGAACTTCCGGGAATAGAAATATCGGAGGATACCAAAAGATACTATCCGCTGGGCTCATTTGCCTCGCATCTGATAGGCAGCGTTACAGACGATAATGTAGGGCTTTCGGGAATAGAGCTTCAGTACAATGAATACCTGACAGGCGTTTCGGGCAGATGGATCAAAAACACAGACGTTGCAGGAAACGGACTGTCATACGGTCTTGAGAAATACTATGAGCCGGAGGACGGACTTAGCCTTGTGCTTACGGTGGATCAGGTAATACAGAACTATGTGGAGAATGCAATCGCAAAGGTTCAGAAAAAAACCTCTTCGGACAGAGTAATGTGCATAGTTATGGATCCTGAAAACGGAGATGTGCTGGCTATGGCGGTGACTCCGGATTATGACCCTAACGACCCGAGAACACCGACCAAAAAATCGGAACAGAAAAAACTTGAAAAAATGACAGACAAGGAGAAACTTGGGTACTGGAACAGAATGTGGAGAAACCCGCTGGTTTCAGACACCTATGAGCCGGGCTCGACTTTCAAGCTTCTGACAACCTCGATAGCTCTTGAAGAGGGGCTTACGAATATGAACGAGTCCTTTGTATGCACAGGCAGCTACAAGGTTGCGGATACAACGCTGCACTGCTGGAGGAGAGGTAATCCTCACGGCACCGAAAATCTCAAAGAAGCTGTAGGAAACTCCTGCAACCCTGTGTTTATGCAGCTGGGGCTTCGCACGGGTATTGAGAAATACTATGAATATATGAATCTTTTCGGAATAACCGGAAAGACAGGAATAGACTATCCCGGCGAGGGAAGCGCAATACTTCAGAGCAAGGATACGGCAGGACCTGTAGGGCTTGCAACAATGTCCTACGGTCAGGGTATTGCGGTGACTCCGATACAGCTTATAACGGCAGTATCGGCAATAGGCAATGACGGCGTTATGATGAAGCCGCGCATAGTCAGGGAACTCAAAGACAAGGACGGCAATACAGTCGAAAAATATGAACCTGAAACAGTAAGACAGATACTGTCCGAAAAAACAGCAGACGAAATGTGTGAGATTATGGAGTATGTTGTGTCGGACGGCGGCGCAGGCACAGCCAAGGTAGAGGGCTACAGAGTTGGCGGCAAGACAGGTACGGCCAACAAGCCGGATACCGTAAAGGGTGGCTATCTTGAGGAAACCTATTCCTCGTTTATAGGGATGGCTCCAATGAACGATCCCAAGGTGGCGGTGCTCGTAATAGTTGATAACCCTAAGGGCATCAAATACGGAAGCCAGACCGCAGCGCCCGGCGCCAAGGAAATAATTTCAGAGGCAGTAAGATATATGGGAATAGAGCCTCAGTATTCCGATGAAGAAAAAAAGGAAATCGAGGCAAAAAAGACAGAGGTGCCTGATATTACAGGCGAAAGTTTAAGTGATGCAATAGGCATTTTAGGCGGTTCTTCTCTCAAATACAAGGTTCAGTCGGGAGATAAGAATAAGGACTTCAAGGTTAAGGACCAGTATCCAAAGGCGGGAACCAAGGTTGAAAAGAACAGCACAGTGTATATTTACGGGAGTGACTAGAATTTGACAGATGTTTTCGCAATAACGGGAACGAATGGCAAAACTACAGCATCATATATGCTTAGAAATATACTATGCTACAGCGGCAAAAAAACAGGGCTGATAGGCACGATAACCCATCAGATAGGGGAAGAGGAATACAGTCCTGTAAACACGACTCCGGGCAGGGAACTGCTTCGTACATACTTTGACAAAATGGATTCAAAGCATATGGACTGCTGCGTTATAGAGGCCTCCTCTCACGGCCTTGTGCAGGGCAGACTTGACGATACGGAGATTTCCTATGGAGCATTTACAAATCTGACACAGGACCATCTGGATTACCACAAAACAATGGAGGAATATTTCAGATGCAAATGTCTGCTCTTTGAAAGAAATCTCAAGGGCGGAGCCGTAAATGCAGATGACTGCTGGGGGCGAAAGATACTGGAAAGCTACGGCAAAAAAGATAAACTGGCCTCCGTTTCAATGAAAGACAGACGTTCCGATTATTTCGGAAAGACGGCGGCCTCGGATATTACGGGGCAGGAGCTGGAGATATATATAAAGGGAGAATATGCGGGAGCCGTAAGGCTTTCGATGCCGGGAGCGCAGTTTGCATATGACGCTCTTACAGCCATAGGGCTTGCGCATGAATACGGCATAGAATTTGACAAAATCAAAGCGGGGATTGAAACCCTCAAAAGCGTGCCGGGCAGATGGCAGCTTGTATGGAACAGAGATGATATCAGAGCCATAGTTGACTTTGCCCATACGCCTGACGCCCTCGAAAGGCTTCTTCGGACGGCCAGAGATCTGACAGACGGACAGATAATATGCATGTTCGGCTGCGGCGGACAGCGAGACACCGACAAACGCTTCAAAATGGGCGAAATCGCAGGCCACTACAGTGATTATGTAATAGTTACAAGCGATAATCCGAGAGGTGAGGACCCGGAGGACATAACGGCGAGAATAGAAGAGGGAGTATACAGCACTGGCGCCGCCTATTCTGTCATACCGGACAGAAAAAAAGCAATCCGAAAGGCAGCTGTGCTTGCAAGAAAAAACACACTCATAATTGTAGCCGGCAAGGGACACGAAAAATATCAGATAATAGGGGACAAAAAACTGCCCTTTGATGATGCCAGAATACTAAAGGAGTTTTTAGAGGAAAAATACTGATGAACAAACTGAACCTAAGACAGATAATAACGGCCTCAGGCGGCAGACTGCTGCAGGGCGATGAAACACAATATATAACGGGGGTGTCCATAGACTCAAGGACAGCATCGGCAGGCAACCTGTTTGCAGCCATAAGAGGAGAGAACACCGACGGACACAAATTTACAGCTGCAGCTTTTGAAAACGGCTGCAGCGCAGCTCTCATAGATGACAGCAGCTATACAGACAAAATCCCGGAGGGTATGAGCGCAGTGCTGGTAGATGATACCGTTAAGGCTCTGCAGGATATAGCCTCATACTACAGAGAGCATATGAATATAAAGGTTATCGGGGTTACGGGAAGCGTCGGCAAAACCGGCACCAGCGATATGGTCAAAGCCGTATGCGGCGGGAAGTTCAAGACAGCCAAGACCAAAGGCAACTTCAACAACCACATAGGGCTTCCGCTGAGCATTCTGGGATTTGACCCGGATACAGAGATAGGCATACTCGAAATGGGTATGGACCGGCCCGGCGAAATAGAATTTCTTGCAGGTATTGCAAGACCGGATATAGGGATAATAACCAATATAGGTACGGCACATATTGAATACCTTGGCAGCAGGGAAAACATATTCAAAGCCAAAATGGAGATTACAGCATACTTCGGCAAAGACAATGTCCTTATAGTAAACGGCGATGACGATTTTCTCGGCGCCCTATGCGATACGGAGTACCGACTGGTTAAGGTAGGCGCGGCTGCAGGCAGTCAGGTTTATGTGTACAATATAAACGACAGTGCCGAAAACGGTGTGGAATTCACACTGGAATACAAAGAAAAGGCGACAAGAATCCAGCTGCCTGTTCCGGGCAGACACAATGCGGTCAATGCGGCTCTTGCCATAGCGGCGGGACTTGAGGCCGGAGTTTCGGTGGAGGAAGCCGCGGCAGGACTTCAAAGCCTTGAATTTACCGACAAGAGACTTTCGGTCAAGGGTAAAAACGGCATCAAGGTCATAGACGATACCTACAACGCCAGCCCTGCGTCGATGAAAGCGGCCATAGACGTGCTTATGTCGGCAAAGGGGCTTCGCAAGGTGGCAATCCTTGGAGATATGTTTGAGCAGGGAAAGGAAAGCCCGAGATATCATACTGAGGTGGGAGAATATGCTTCAGACAAATCTGTCGATATGCTTATTGCAATCGGAGACGATGCGGAGTATATTAAAGACGGCGCACTGAAATCCATGAGCGCCGAAAATGTTAAATATTACAAAACAAAAAACGAATTTCTTAAAGAAATGAAAAACATTATTAAATCAGGCGACGTTGTTCTTGTCAAAGGCTCACGAGGCATGGCAATGGATCTGATAGTGAAAAGGATTATGGAGTAGTTGAAATCATGTATACGGTAAAGATTATAATTGCCATTGCAGTGGCATTTGCACTAGCTGTTTTATTTACATCAGTTGAAATACCTGTTTTAAGAAAAAAACAGATGGGACAGAACATCAGAGAGGAAGGACCAAAATCTCATCAGGCCAAGGCAGGTACGCCGAGTATGGGCGGAGTTGCCATAATAATATCGGCGGCGCTTACGGCGTTTATCATAGGAGGCATCAATATAGAGACGGCCGCAATGGTTATCGTTATGCTGGCTTTCGGTCTTGTGGGATTTCTCGATGACTTTATCAAGGTCATCAAAAAACACAATCTGGGTCTCAGAGCGTGGCAGAAAATCGTGTTTCAGTTTGCAATAGCGGCAGCCATAGCGTGCTGGGCGGCTTTTGCAACACCTGACGGCACGCTTGTATATATACCTTTTGCAGACATATATGTTGACTTCGGCGGCTGGTATATACCGTTTATAATATTCACTGTTGTAGCAATGACCAACAGCGTTAACCTTACAGACGGACTTGACGGTCTGGCATCGGGCTGCACAGCTTTCGCATCGCTTTTCTTTGCCCTTGTGGCAGGCATGTACGGTATGAGCTCTCCTGCTGTGTTCTGCGGAGCAGTGACAGGCGCGTGCCTTGGATTTCTCGTATTTAACAGAAATCCGGCAAAGGTGTTTATGGGAGATACAGGCTCCCTTGCGCTGGGCGGCGCCATAACAGCGGCGGCTATTCTTATGAAAATGGAGCTTCTGCTGCTTATTGCGGGACTTGTATATGTTATAGAGGCGCTCTCTGTTGTAATACAGGTTGTAAGCTTTAAGGCAACAGGCAAAAGAGTATTCAGAATGTCACCGATACATCATCATTTCGAGCTTGGCGGCATGTCCGAAAAAGCGGTGGTTATGATGTTCTGGGCATTTACGTTTGTATGCTGTGCGGCAGGACTTGTGATTGTAGGATTATAAAGAATTTTGCGAGGAGATGAAGCTATGAATCAGGATAATTTTAAAGACAGAAAAGCGCTTGTAGTAGGACTTGGCAAATCAGGAAAGGCTGCGATGCAGGCTCTCTCAAAGCTGGGAGCAAAGGTATGGGTGCAGGATTCAAAGCCTGAGGAAGATATGGAGCCGCAGCTTCTGGCTTTTATGGAGGACAGAGGCATCAAAGGCTTCTTTGGCAGAAATCCTGAAAATCCGGGAGATTATGATATGCTCGTTTTAAGTCCGGGAGTATCTCCGGAGCTTGACTTCATAAAGGAAGCGGAAGCGGCAGGCGCAGAGATAATAGGGGAGCTTGAAATTGCATACAGAGTCGGCAGAGGAAACTATGTGGCAATAACAGGCACCAACGGCAAAACAACAACTACAACCCTTGTGGGTGAAATATTCAAAAATGCAAAGAGAAAAACCTATGTGGTGGGCAATATAGGCGTTGCAGTAATATCCAAATCACTTGAGGCGGAGGAGGACTCCTGGCTTATTACAGAAACCAGCAGCTTCCAGCTTGAAACCGTTAAATATTTCAAGCCCGCTGTGTCAGCTGTTTTAAACCTGACCCCTGACCACCTCAACAGACACAAAACAATGGAAAACTACGGCAGAGCCAAGGCCAATGTGTTCAAAAACCAGACGGCCGGAGACTACCTTGTTATAAATTACGACGATAAACTGTGCCGGAAGCTGGCAGAGGGCTGCAAAGCAACTGTTGTTCCTTTCAGCCGCAGAGAAATACTTAACTTCGGCGCTTATGTAAGCTATGGTAATATAGTTATAAAAAACGAAAAAGGCGAAATCATAAATATATGCAAGGCCGAGGAACTCAGGATTATAGGCGACCATAACCTTGAAAACGCTCTGGCAGCAGCAGCCATAAGCTATTTTGCAGGCATAGAGCCTGAGGTTATATCAGAAACACTGCGTGAGTTTGGCGGTGTTGAGCACAGAATAGAATACTGCGGAGAGGTTGACGGCGTTAAATTCTACAACGACTCAAAAGGCACCAATACAGACGCTACAATTACGGCCCTCAAAGCCCTCAAAAAGAACATAATACTTCTGGCGGGCGGAGATGCCAAAAAACAGGACTTCGCTCCTCTTGCAGCAGAGCTTTCGGGCAAAGTAAAGCATATGATGCTCTACGGCAGAGATGCGGAAGATATAAAGAATGCGGCAGACGCTGCAGGCTTTGATTCATACACTATGGTCAAAAACCTTGAAGAGGCGACAAATCTGGCCTTCGAAACGGCGCAGCCGGGAGATGCGGTGCTGCTTTCGCCTGCATGCGCAAGCTGGGATATGTACAGCAACTTCGAGCAGAGGGGAGAACATTTTAAAATTCTTGTGGAAAGACTGGGACGCTGATGGAAACTATTAAAAGAGCAAGAAAAACCGGAGATTTTGTTATAGTGCTTCTGACACTGGCGCTTACCGTATTTGGAGTAATAATGGTATTCAGCGCCAGCTATTACAGCGCGCTTTCAAAGACGGGAAACGCCTACGCCTATCTGATAAGAGATACGATATGGGCAGCAGCGGGGCTTATAGTTATGTTTGTTCTGTCAAGAATAAATTATAAAAAATATAAAAAATGGGCATTTCCAATACTGATTGGAAGCATACTGCTGCTTGTTGCGCTTCTCATACCGCATGTGGGAACTAATATCAACGGTGCGACAAGATGGATAGAAATCGGCCCTATAACAATAATGCCCGGTGAAATTGCCAAACTTGCAGTTATAATTTTCGTATCCTCGTACTTAAGCACAAGCGCGGAGAAAATATATCAGCTCAAATCCATACTGTTTCTTATGCTGCTGTGCGGCATATTCGGAGGACTGATAATGTTTCAGCCAAATATGTCTACGGCGATTACCGTTGTAGGAATTATAGTGGCTATAATGTTTGTGGCGGGGCTTGAACTTAAATATCTGGGAATTGCAGGGGGGCTTGGTATTTTAGCGGGCTGTCTGCTGATATTTACGGATAAGGACGGCTACAGACTGAGCAGAGCTACAAGCTTCATGGACCCCTTTGCAGACCCTCTGGGCGACGGATATCAGGTGTGTCAGTCGCTTCTGGCGCTGGGCTCGGGAGGACTTTTCGGGCTTGGGCTGGGCAAGAGCATACAAAAAAACCTGTATCTGCCGGAGCCTCAGAACGACTTTATAATTGCCATAATAGGAGAGGAACTTGGATTTGTAGGTATAATGATACTGATGGCAGCTTATCTGGTGCTGATATGGAGATGCGTTCATATCTGCATCAATGCGCCTGACCGTTTCAGTATGCTTTTAGCATCGGGAATTACAGCAATGCTTGCAATACAGGTTATATTAAACATTGCGGTAGTAACTTCATCAATGCCGCCTACGGGAATTATACTTCCGTTTGTAAGCTACGGAGGCAACGCGCTGCTGATTTTTACCGGCGCAATGGGAATAATGCTGAATATATCGCACCATTCAGCCAAATAAATATATCAGGAGATTTCAGTTATGAAAGTTATAATGACAGGCGGAGGCACAGGCGGACATATATATCCTGCCATCGCCATTGCAGACAAGATTAAGGAAAAACAGCCCGATGCGGAAATTCTGTTTGTGGGCACCCAAAAGGGACTGGAAAAAACACTGGTTCCAAATAACGGCTACCCTATACAATTTATAACCGTAAGCGGTTTTGACAGACGCAATATGCTCAAAAACATCAAGACTGCGGCAGATCTTGTCAAGGGGCTTTCACAGGCCAAAAAAATAATAAAGAGTTTCAAACCCGATGTGGTTATAGGCACAGGCGGATATGTATGCGGACCTGTTGTCAAGACTGCAGCCAAAATGGGCATCAGAACATACATACACGAGCAGAACGCATTTCCGGGAATGACCAACAAAATGCTGGAGCCTTATGTGGAGAAAGTGTTTATGGGCTTCGAAAAGGCGGGAGAATATTTCAGGCACCCCGAAAAGCATATCGTTGTGGGAAATCCCGTAAGAAAAAGCTTCTTTACCAAAACAAGACAGCAGGCCAGAGAGGCGCTTGGCATAGCAGAGGACGAATTTATGATACTGTCCTTTGGCGGAAGCAGAGGCGCGGGCCGTATCAACAAGGCGATGCTTTCCGTACTCAAAGAAGTAAACGGTATGGATAAGACAAGCCTGTATTTCGGTACGGGAGATGTTTACTACGACGTAATATGTCACGAGGCGGAGGAGCTTTGCAGCATAGCTGATAATGTCCACATCATGAGATATATAGACGATATGGACAATCATCTTATGGCGGCAGACGTTGTGGTTTCAAGAGCCGGGGCTTTAAGCATAGCAGAGATATGTGTATGCGGCAAATGCGCCGTATTTATACCGTCGCCTAATGTTACAGGCAATCACCAGTACCACAATGCCAAAGCAGTTGCAGATAAGGGCGGAGCAATTCTCATAGAGGAAAAGAACCTTACAGACGAGCTGCTGGTTTCAAAGCTTATGGAGCTCAGAGACAATCCGGAAAAAGCGGAAGCTATGGGCCGGGCTGCTAAAAAGTGTGCATTCAACGATTCAGCGGAAACAATATACGAGACGATATTCAAGTAACCAATACGCACCTTTGGCATATTATAAAATATGTTATGGAGGTGCGTTTGATTTTGTCATATCAAATAAACGGCGGAGCAAGGCTGCAGGGAGAGTACAGGGTGAGAGGCGCCAAAAATGCGGCGCTGCCCATACTTGCGGCAAGCATAATGACAGAGGGTGAAACCCGTATACATAACTGTCCGGACATAAGCGATGTGCATGTAATGAGAGATATTATTCAAAGTCTTGGAGCAAAGACTGCGGCAGATAACGACACTGTGACATCAGACTGCAGAGGGATATGCAGGAATGAAATCCCGCAGGAGCTTGGAGCAAGCCTCAGAGCCTCGATATTTTTTATGGCGCCCCTGCTTTCGAAGACAGGCGGCGTTGCGGTGCCTGAACCGGGAGGCTGTCATATAGGCAAAAGACCTGTTGACATACATATTGATGTTATGAGAGCTTTCGGCGCCGGAGTATGCGAAACAGGAGAAAAAATAATATGCAGTGCAGACAGACTCTGCGGCGCTGATATTACACTTAGATTTCCAAGCGTGGGCGCTACCGAAAATGCAGTTATGGCCGCCGTATGCGCAGAGGGCGCAAGCCGTATACGAAACTGCGCAAAAGAGCCCGAAATAGTATGCCTTGCAGACTATCTCAGAAGCTGCGGGGCAGAGATTAAAGGCGACGGGACTGATGCCATAGAGATAAACGGCGTGAAGCGGCTGCATGCGGCGGATATAAGGCTGATGCCCGACCGCATAGAATGCGGCACCTATATGGCTATGGCTGCGGCAACGGGAGGAGAGCTGTTTGCGGAGGGCATAAATCCTGAATATCTCAAAAGCTTCACGGAAGCCATGGAGGCTGCCGGCTGCAGCTTCAGATATTTTGATGACGGCATACTGCTTCACAAAAATGACGGACTGAGAGGAGATATAAGGATAAGGACAGAGCCGTATCCGGGATTTCCTACAGATCTGCACCCGCAGTTTGCGGCTATGATGTGCAGAAGCGGCGGCGGCTGTGAAATAGAGGAAACCCTGTTTGAAAGCAGATATAAATACATAGAAGAACTGAAAAAAACAGGCGGAAATATTGAAGTTTTTCAAAAAAAAGCTATAATTAAAGGTGTGCCTAAGTTATACGGCGCGCATATGAAAGCGCCCGACCTGAGAGGCGGCGCGGCGCTTGTGACGGCAGCCCTTTGCGCATGCGGAGAAAGCGTCATAGACAATACACAATACATACAGAGAGGTTACTGCGGATTTGATGAAACCATCAGATCCTTAGGCGGAGATATATGGACGATTTAGACAGAAGAGATACAATGTCCTTTGAAACGGATATGGATTACGAAGATATGTACTGCGATAATCCGCCAGGGGAGGATACAGAAAGCTACAGCGCTGCCGCGAGCGGCAGCATAGAGAAGCGCCGCAAGAAGCGAAACCGCAAAAAACGGCGCAAAAAACGACTTGGTCTGTGGATACTCATAAGCATAGCGGTTATAGTTTTCGCAGTGCTGTTTGGAAGATCCTCGTATTTTAACATTGACGAAATACAGGTCAAAGGCAACCATTACTATACAGATGAGCAGATAATATCAATGTCGGGAGCGCAGACAGGCGTCAATACTTTCTCGGCAGGCACCGGCAATATGGAAAAGCTGCTGTGTGACGATTCCTACATAGCGACGGCAGATGTCAAAAGGAAGCTTCCAAATGTCATTGAGATTACTGTCAGGGAGAGAACTGAAACCGCGGCGGTATATTTTGAAAAAAACTACTATATCGTTGACGGCTCGGGATATATACTCAAAGTCACAGCTGAAAGACCGGACGTGACAAGAGTTCTGGGGCTTACGGTCAAAAACGGCAAGGAGGGCGAAGCACTTGAAGTCAAAGAAAGCCGTATGCTTACCGAAACTCTCGATATGCTTACCGAAACCATGAAAGGTACGGTATCATTCAAAAAGATCAAGGTCAGCAACACTGTGCTCAGAGCATATATATATAATCACCTCATAGTCAGAGGCACGGCGGGCAATATTTCCGAGTGCATATCAGGCGGCAAGCTGGAGGCTGTGCTGTATGATCTCTACGAAAGAGGCATAAAAAACGGCATGATAAGCGTGGGTGACGACCAATATTGCGTATTCAGCCCAAAAATTAAGTAAAAATCATAAAAACCGCAGTAAATATAGTGCATTTATGCGGGAAATATGATACAATTTTATAGATAATATTCCGAGGAGGAAACCAGAATGACAAATTCAATCTTACAGTTTGAAAGCGAAGAAAACACAGCGGCGGTTATTAAAGTTGTCGGAGTCGGCGGCGCAGGCTGCAACGCTGTTAACAGAATGATAGATTCAGAGCTTGGCGGCGTTGAGTTCATAGCCATAAATACGGACAAGCAGGCTCTTGCCAAATCAAAGGCCCAGACCAAGCTTCAGATCGGAGAGAAGCTTACCAAGGGTCTCGGTGCAGGAGCAAATCCTGAGATAGGACAAAAGGCCGCAGAGGAGAACATAGAGGATATCCGCAAATTTCTTGCAGGAGCGGACATGATATTTGTAACTGCAGGTATGGGCGGCGGTACCGGTACAGGAGCCGCGCCTATCATAGCAAAGGTGGGACGCGATTTAGGCGCGCTGACAGTAGGCGTTGTTACCAAGCCGTTCACATTTGAGGGCAAGAAGAGAAAAGCTCATGCAGATCTCGGAGTTCAGTTCCTTGAGGGCTATGTGGATTCCCTTGTCATAGTTCCAAACGACAGACTTCTTGACATAGCTGACAAGAACACCGCTATGGTTGACGCATTCAATATGGCAGACGACGTTTTAAGACAGGGCGTGCAGGGTATATCCGATCTGATTTCAGACGCTGCGCTTATCAACCTTGACTTTGCCGACGTCAAGACAGTAATGGGCAACAGAGGCGTTGCGCATATGGGCATAGGCAGAGGCACAGGCGACGACAGAGTGGCAACAGCAATCGAGAGCGCAATCAAGAGCCCGCTGCTTGAAACAGACGTTAAAGGAGCCAAGGCAGTGCTTCTCAACATCACAGGCGGCTATGACCTGGGTATGCTTGAGGCAAACGAAGCCGCAGAGCAGATTGCAAAGGCGGCAGATCCTGACGCTATCATAATCTTCGGTGCAACTGTAAGAGAGGACATACAGGACGAAATCATCATCACAGTTATAGCTACAGGCTTTAACGAAGACGGCAAGGGCAGACCTGCTGAGCCGCAGGCGCCTAAGGAAGAGGCGGCAGCAGAGGCTGACGCAGAGGAAGCTACAGGCACTGATGATGAAACAGGCATCGAAACCAGAGAGATAACTATAGATGATACACTTGAAACAGGCGGCGGATTTGAAATTCCACCATTCCTTAAAAAGTGGAAGGAATAACTGCAGACAAAGAAAGGTTTTAAATAAGAGCCGGTTTTAAAGACCGGCTTTTTATGCATTTTAAAAGTATGAAGCAGATTACATCTTCAGACAACAGAATATGCAGAATTATACGGCAGCTTGACAGCCGGAAGCACAGAGAGAAGCTGGGACTTTATCTCATAGAGGGCGAAAACCTTACAGAAGAAGCTTTCAAAAACAATGCGGATATAGAATTTATAGCCGTAAACGAGGACAGGCTTTCCCATTACGAAAATCTGTTTGGCGGCCGGCTTTCGGAGTGCTTTGTAATGCCGGCAAGGCTTTTTAAGCAGCTTGCGCAGACGGAGAGCAGTCAGGGTATTATGGCGGCTGTCAGAATACCGCGGCTTACACAGCGGCAGTTTATGGAGCATATAGCAGGCGGCAATGTGATAGTATTAGACAGGCTGCAGGATCCGGGCAACATAGGCACAATCCTCAGAACCTGCGATGCGGCAGGCTACAGAGGAGCTGTGATGATAAAGGGTACTGCCGATATATATTCCCCAAAGGTCGTAAGAGCTGCGGCCGGCTCAGTCTTTAGGATTCCCGCATATTATACGGCGGGAGCTCGTGAAGGAGTGGAACTTTTAAAGGACGCCGGGCTGCAGATCATAGGCACAGGCTTTGATACGGAGGATATGTACTATGATGTGGATATGAGGCGGAATACTGCTGTTGTCATAGGCAACGAGGGCAACGGTATTTCGGAGGAAATGGCAGCCCTGTGCGACAGGACAGTAAAAATACCCATGCGCGGCAGTATTGAATCGCTCAATGCGGCCGTTGCGGCAGGGATACTAATATATGAATCAATAAGACAGGAGAGATAAAAATGCGTGACAAGCTTACTACAATTTTAGAAGAAGCAAAAGAAAGACTTGAAAAAGCCGCTTCAATATCGGATGCAGAGGAAATCAGAGTTAATCTTCTGGGCAAAAAAGGTCAGATGACCGAAATTCTTCGTTCGATGAAAGATATGGCTCCGGAGGAGAGAAAAGAATTCGGACAGGCGGCAAACGAAACAAGAGCAGCCATCGAAAAAATGCTTAAATCCAAGCTTGACGAGGTGAAAGCAAAGGCGCAGGCAGCTAAATTTGAAGCAGAGAAGATAGACGTTACAGAGCCGGGAAAACCTGTAGTGCTGGGCTCAAAGCACCCTATCACAATCACAATAGAAGAAATCTCAAGAGTATTTATGTCTATGGGATTTTCAATTGCAGAGGGACCGGAGGTTGAAACAGTATTCAACAACTTCGACGCGCTCAATGCAGAGCCGAATCACCCTGCAAGAGATATGACAGATACATTCTATATCACAGAGGAAACACTTCTGAGAACCCAGACCTCACCGGTACAGGCGAGAACTCTGATGGCGCAGGAGCCTCCTATCAAAGTTATCTCACCGGGCAGATGCTTCAGATGCGATACTCCCGATGCCACTCACTCACCGATGTTCCATCAGGTAGAGGGACTTCTGGTTGACGAGGGAGTTACAATGGCAGACCTCAAGGGAGTTTTAGACAGCTTTGCAAAGCAGATGTTCGGCTCATCGGTAAAAACAAAATTCAGACCTCACCACTTCCCGTTCACTGAACCGAGCGCTGAAATGGACGTATCGTGCTTCAAGTGCGGCGGCAAGGGCTGCAGAGTATGCAAGGGAAGCGGCTGGATTGAAATATTAGGCTGCGGTATGGTACACCCTAACGTACTCAAAGTAGGTAATGTTGACACAGAGAAATACACAGGCTTTGCCTTTGGTATGGGTGTTGAAAGAATAGCAATGCTTAAATATGGAATTGATGATATCAGACTTCTTTACGAAAACGATATGAGATTCATCAATCAGTTCAAATAGGAGGTAAGGCAAAGATGTTAGTATCATTAGAATGGTTAAAAGATTATACAGAAGTTAATGTTTCAGATGAAAAATTTTGTGATGATATGGTTATGTCAGGCTCAAACCTTGAAACCTGCGAGCGCGTTGGCGGCGGGCTTTCAAACGTTGTTGTCGGCAGAATCGAAAAAATAGAAAAGCACCCCGATGCAGACAAGCTGGTTGTGTGTCAGCTCAATGTAGGCAAAGACGAGCCGGTGCAGATAGTTACAGGCGCAACCAACGTATATGAGGGAGCAATAGTTCCGGTAGCTCTTCACAACAGCAGAATTCCGGGACCTCTGCACGGACAGCCAAAGACAGAGGGCGGAGTCAAGATTACCAAGGGCAAGCTCAGAGGCGTTGAATCCTTTGGTATGCTCTGCGGACCGCAGGAACTGGGTCTTGACGACAAAGTGGCTCCGTATATCTCAAAAGACGGCATATGGCTTTTAAACGATGAATTTGAAATCGGAGCAGAGCTTTCAGAGGCTCTGGGCCTTGAGGACACTGTAGTTGATTTTGAAATAACTCCTAACAGACCTGACTGCCTTTCAATGATAGGAATGGCAAGAGAGGCTGCGGCAGTATTCGGCACAAAGCTTGAATACCCTGAAACCGTATGCGACCACGAAGAGGGGAATGCAGCGGACTATATCGCAGTTGATATTCAGTCAGACCTGTGCAGAAGATATACTGCAAGAATAGTTAAAGACGTAGTAATAAAGCAGTCGCCCTGGTGGATACAGAAACGACTCATCAGAGCTGGAATGAGACCTATCAACAACATCGTTGACATTACAAACTTCGTAATGCTTGAATACGGTCAGCCTATACACGCATTTGACATCAATACCCTTGCAGGAAACAAGGTTGTAATCAGAACAGCAAACGAGGGAGATAAATTCACTACCCTTGATGAGACAGAGAGAACTCTTTCAGAGGGCATGCTGATGATATGCGATGCCGAAAAACCTGCGGCAATAGCAGGCGTTATGGGCGGACTTGATTCAGACATCAAAGACAATACGACTACAATCGTGGTTGAATCCGCAAACTTTGCAGGGGACAGCGTCAGAACAACCTCAAAGAAGCTGGGACTTCGTACAGAAGCGTCGGCAAGATTTGAAAAGGGCATAGACCCTAACCTGTGCGCAAAGGCTGCAGACAGAGTGGTAAAACTTATAGAGCTTACGGGAGCAGGTACACCTGTTGCAGGAAGCGTTGATGTTTATCCGGAGGAAATCAAGGCAGAGCCTGTTCACGCAAGAGTTTCAAGAATAAACAAGGTGCTGGGCGTTGAGCTTACAAGAGAATTTATGGTAAACGCTCTTGAAAGTCTGGAAATGACAGTTACAGGCGAGGGAGACGATATGTACGTTACGGCTCCTACAGTAAGACAGGATATCCATATTGAAGAGGATATCGTTGAAGAAGTAGGCAGAATGTACGGCTTTGACAAGCTGCCTGTTACAATCCCCAGAGGCAACAGCGAGGCAGTAAAGCCTGACGACAGAATTTTAAGAGATCTGGCAAGAGATACTATGGTTGCAATGGGCGCAACAGAAATCCAGACCTATTCATTTGTAAGTCCTAAGGGCGTTGACAACTGCAGAATTGACGAGGATTCATGGGAAAGATGCTTCGTAAAAATTATCAATCCGCTGGGAGAGGAAAACTCGGTAATGAGAACTATCCTTACACCTAATATGATGGAGGTTCTCTCAAGAAACTACACAAGGAATATAGAATCCGTAAAGGCATTTGAGATTGGCAACACATTTATGGCAGACCTGTTTGACGAAAAAGCTCTTCCTGAGGAAAGCTATTCAATGTGCGTTGGTATGTACGGCAAAGATTCTGACTTCTACGCACTCAAAGGCATGATCGTCGAGCTGCTTTCGGTAATGGGCATCAGAGATATTGAATTTGTTGCAGAATCGGAATACGGAGTATACCATCCGGGCAGATGCGCAAGGATAATTGCAAGAATCCCTAAAAAAGCAATGCCTGAGGTTGAAGACCTCAAGAAACTCATACTTACAGGTGAGGTCGAAGGCACAGAGGAATACAACAAGCTCAAGGATATAATCGAGAATAATGACCCTGTTGCAATGGGAGATTATGAAGAGGTTGAACTTGGTATCATGGGAGAGGTTCACCCTGAGGTTGCGGCCAGATACCAGATAAAGACAAGATGCTGTGTATGCGAGCTGCTGTTTGATACCGTATGCGAAATTTCAGATACAGACAAGGCATACACTCAGCTTCCTAAATACCCGTCAACTTCAAGAGACATTGCGCTTCTTGTAGACGAAAATATGGAAGTTGGAACCATCGAAAAGGTTATAAAATCCGCGGCTTCCGAAATACTCAAAAACGTCAAGCTGTTTGACATATACAGAGGCGAGCAGGTTGCAGGCGGCAAGAAGAGCGTTGCATTCACACTGACATATCAGGACGAAAGCAAGACTCTTACAGATGACGACGTTGCTCCTGTTCACAGCAATATCCTTAAGGCTCTTGAAGAAACTCTGGGAGCTGTTCTTCGTGAAATGTAATCGGGGAGTACGGTTATGGAAAACAATAAAGTTAAAATCAGAATATACGGGCAGGAATACACTATAGTGGGTGAGAGAAGCCAGGACGAGATCATCAAGGCGGCGCAGTATGTAGACGAGCGCATGCAGTTTATAGGCAGAAACTCTAATCTTGGCTCCACAACATCGCTTGCTGTGCTTTCCGCTGTCAACATAGCTGATGAGATATTTTCTATCAGAGACGAGCTTGAACAGCTCAGAACACTGAATGCACAGCTTGAGGCCGACGCCAAAAAATATGTGGATCTGTGGGACGATGCCAAAAAAAACGTAATACAGTACAGAAATGAAATAGAGGATCTGCGCAAAAAAGCGTCAGATGACTCACAGCTGAGAGAAATACAGAGAAGATACAAGGAGCTTGAAAGCAGCTTCTTTGATCTTCAAATGGAAAACGTTCAGCTCAAAAGCAGACTGGACAAGACTGAAAAATAGACAATAAGAGGTTTGGAAGCAGCTCTATGAATGACAAAAGCATAAAAATTCTTGAATACAACAAAATAATTGAGATGCTCAAGGCAGGAGCTGCTTCGGAGATGACACGGCAG
This sequence comes from uncultured Clostridia bacterium, assembly GCA_934256595.1. GTDB lineage: Bacteria > Bacillota > Clostridia > Peptostreptococcales > Anaerovoracaceae > UMGS973. Next base: position 7,890 of record CAKQOW010000006.1, on the reverse strand, counting down.
GTAATATCAGAGCTTAGACCCATGACCGATATCTACGAGATAAGGCACCTGCTGCAGCAGACCACAGAGGCGGTTAAGGTAATTGTAATCAAAGGCAATCCGCCTATGAGCGCGTTTTACGATATAGCCCCGGCTCTTATGAGAGCAAGGAAAGGCGGAGCGCTGACAATGCAGCAGCTGCTCCAGATATCCTATAATATGCGGACAGCAAGGACCATGAGCGCGTTCCTCGAAAAGGATCTGACCGAAATACCTGCGCTTACTGCAATCAGAGAGGTCATCTCTGTAAACCGAGACCTCGAAAACGAAATAACAAGATGTATTCTGTCAGAGGACGAAATGGCAGACAACGCTTCTCCTGAGCTTCGCAGCATCAGAAGAAGCATCGTAAGACAGAACGAAGCAATCAAGGCGAAGATGAACCATATGCTGAGTTCTGCCGAAAACAAAACGCTTCTGCAGGATTCAATAGTTACAATGAGAGACGGCAGATATGTAATTCCGGTCAAGCAGGAGCACCGCTCCAGATTTCCGGGCATAGTTCACGACCAGTCCTCGACAGGCGCAACCCTGTTTATAGAGCCGCAGGTTATAGTCAATATGAACAACGAGCTCAAGCAGCTGTTCCTTGACGAAAAAAAAGAAATCGACAGAATACTTGCAGAGCTTTCGGACAGAGTTGCAGAGAACTATCACGGGATTTACAACAACCAGAAGCTGCTGGTGGAGCTTGACTATATATTTGCAAAGGGCAAGCTGTCGCTTTCCTACAGAGGGGAGGAGCCTCATATCAGTGAGGAGGGAATACTCGATCTTAAACAGGCGAGACACCCCCTGCTGGATCAGAAAAAAGCAGTCCCTATCAACGCTTCGCTTGGCAGAAGCTACAGCACGCTGATAATAACAGGGCCTAACACCGGAGGCAAAACCGTAACCCTCAAAACAGCAGGCCTGCTTTCGATGATGGCGGCATCGGGACTTCATATTCCGGCTTCCTCCGAGAGTATAATCCCTGTGTTTGAGGACATATTTGCGGATATAGGAGATGAGCAGAGCATAGAGCAGAGCCTTTCTACCTTCTCATCGCATATGAACAATATAGTCAATATTGTTGACAGAGCAGGTCCGGGCTGTCTTGTGCTGCTTGACGAGCTTGGCGCGGGCACAGATCCCACAGAGGGAGCCGCCCTTGCAATAGCAGTCCTCGAAAAGCTGCGGGCAAACGGCGCTCTGATATTTGCAACGACTCACTATACGGAGCTCAAAAAATACGCTATATCCACCGCAGGAGTTCAGAACGCCTCAATGGAATTTGACGTTGAAACCCTGAGCCCGACCTACAGGCTTACAATAGGAATACCGGGAAAATCGAACGCCTTTGAAATATCCCGCAAGCTGGGTCTTTCAGAGAGCATAATCGACAAGGCCAGAGAGCTTCTTGAGGGCAGGGACATAGAGTTTGAAGATGTAATAGCGGCCCTTGAGGATGACCGCAAGAGAGCGGAGGAGGAGCGCGATCAGGCTATAGCTCTGAACATTGCAATGAAAAAGCAGAAGCAGGAGCTTGAGCAGCGTGAGGCCGAGATAAAACAGAAAAAATCAGAAATACTTGCAAAGGCAAGAGAAGAAGCAAGAGAAATAGTCAGAGAAGCAAAGGATACCACCAGAGAGGTCCAGAAAGAGCTCAGAGAATTAAACAGAATAGACAGCATAGCAGAGCGAAACAAAGTGTTTGACGAGGGCAGACGAAAGTTGAGAAACCTTGAGGGCAGGTATCGTGAAAAAACAGTAAAGCAGGTAAACAACAAGCCTGTAAAAGCATCTGATCTGAAGACAGGAAACAGAGTCAAAGTGCTGTCCCTTGATCAGAACGGCGAGATTATGACGCTTCCCGACGACAAGGGCAATATGACGGTACAGATGGGAATACTCAAGGCTACCGTCAATATCAAAGACATAATGCTTATAGACGAGGTCAGAAAACAAAAGGCTTCTCCCAAGCAGAGAAACTACAGCAGTATGTATCAGGCCAAGGCCATGAATATGAGCACGACAATCAATGTCAGAGGTCAGAACCTTGACGATGCCGTTATGAATGTTGATAAATATCTTGACGATGCGTTTATGGCAGGATTAAAAGAAGTCACCGTAATTCACGGCAGAGGAGAGGGAATACTGCGGACAGGGCTTCAGCAGATGATGAAGCGCCACAAGCACGTTAAAGCTTTCCGAAAGGGTGCCTACAATGAGGGCGGAGACGGAGTTACAATAGTACAGTTAAAATAGAGAGGTAAACAACAGATGAAAGATTACAGGCAGCTTATAGCTGAAATAATTGCGCCATATGTAGAGGGACTTGAGGTTTCCGAAATCAGAGATATGGTAGAGGTTCCCGCTGACAGCAAAATGGGAGATTATGCATTCCCGTGCTTCAAGCTGGCGAAACTTCTCAGAAAGGCGCCGCCTTTAATTGCAAAATCAATAGCAGAGCAGATTGAGTCAGACGGCATATTTGAAAAGGTGGAAAGCGTCAACGCATACGTTAATATGTTTATATCAAGAGATGCGTTTATAGACGATGTGGTAAAAGAGGTAATCACAAAGGGCGATGCTTTCGGTTCATCGGATATGGGCGCAGGCAGGAAAGTAATAGTGGAATATTCCTCGCCTAACATTGCAAAGCCGTTTCATATCGGGCATATCAGAAGTACTGTTATAGGTAATTCGATATACAAGATATATGATTTTCTGGGATATGATACTTTCAGAATAAACCACCTGGGAGATTACGGCACGCAGTTTGGCAAGATGATATGCGCCTACAGGCACTGGGGCAACAAGGAAGATGTCATAAACGAGCCTATCAAGACACTTCTCAGCTACTACACTAAATTCCACGTTGAAGTTGAAACTCACCCTGAGCTTGACGATGAGGCAAGAGAAATCTTTGCAAAGCTCGAAAAGGGAGAGCCTGAGGAGGTTGAGCTCTGGCAGTGGTTCAGAGATGAATCCCTCAAGGAATTTACAAGAGTATACAAGATGCTGGGAATAGAATTTGACTCCTACAACGGAGAAAGCTTCTACTCGGACAAGATGCCTAGATTTGTAGAGGAACTGAAAGAAAAGGGACTGCTTGAGGAATCACAGGGAGCCCAGATTGTAAACCTTGAGGAATACGGCATGTCACCTGCCCTGATTACAAAATCAGACGGCTCCACATTATATATAACAAGAGATATTGCCGCTGCGGTATACAGAAAAGAAACCTATGACTTCTACAAGAATCTGTATATAGTTGCATCACAGCAGAACCTGCACTTCCAGCAGTGGATTAAGATTTTAGAGCTTATGGGCTACGAATGGGCAAAGGACTGCGTTCATATTCCGTTCGGACTTGTATCTCTTGAAGAGGGAACAATGTCGACAAGACACGGCAGAGTTGTGTTCCTCGAAGATGTTTTAAACAGAGCCGTAGATGAAACAAGAAAAATAATCAAGGAAAAAGGCGTTGCAACAGACAATATAGACGAAACTGCAAAGCAGGTGGGTATTGGCGCCGTTATATTCCAGGAATTATCAAACAACAGAATCAAAGACTATGTGTTCTCATGGGACAAGGTGCTTGATTTCAACGGCGAAACAGGTCCGTATGTACAGTACACCTATGCGAGAGCGGCAAGCCTTATGAGAAGAGCTGATGCAGGCGCACTTGCAAAGGCAGATGCGGCAGACATAGACGTAACATATATCAAGAGCGATGCTGCCTATGAGCTGGTGAAGCTTTTAGAAGCATTCCCTGCGGTTGTTGTTGAGGCTGCCGAAAAATATGAACCGTCTGTTGTGACAAGACATATAGTTGATATTGCTCAGAGCTTTAACAGATTCTATCACGATGAGCATATCATAGTTGAAAATATTGAAGAGCAGGCAGCAAAACTTGCACTTGCAAAGGCTGCCAAGAATACTATAAAGAATGGTCTTGGACTGCTGGGTATTCAGTGTCCGGAAAGGATGTAATTAAATGATAAAATACGTTGGTGATGTATACAGACCGCCAAGTGAGGCGTACAGCCTGATAGTTCAGGCTACCATAGGCTGCACTCATAACAAATGCTCTTTCTGCAAAATGTTCAAGGAAAAAAGATTTCAGACAAGACCTACAGAGGATATTATTGCAGATTTCGCATGGGCAAGAAAAAGATACAGAAGCGTGCCGAGAATTTTCTTGGCGGACGCAAATGCACTGTGTCTTAAGACAGACAAACTGATGCCGATACTGACATATATAGAAGAAACTTTCCCGGAATGTGAAAGAGTTACTATATACGGCAGAGCGTCGGATATTTTAAGAAAAACAGAAGATGAATTAAGACAGCTCAGAGAGCATGGTCTTACAATGGTATATATAGGTGCAGAATCAGGCAGCGACAAGGTGCTTGAAATGTGTCACAAGGGCGAAACACGTCAGCAGCTTATTGATGCTGTTAAGAGAATTGAAAAGGTAGGCATCAAGGCCTCAGTAACATTTATAAGCGGGCTTGCAGGCAGGGACGGCTGGGAGGATCACGCTATACAGACAGGTACTATGATTACGGAGATGAACGCTTCGTATGTAAGTCTCCTGACACTTCTTGTAGATCCGCAGGCTCCTATGTATGACGATATACAAAGCGGCAGACTCAAGCTGCTTACACCGCAGGAGGTGCTTGCCGAAACGCATCTGATGCTGGAGAATGCAAACCCTGAAAAAACATGTATATTCAGAAGCAATCACGCCTCAAACTATCTGTCACTCAAGGGCGATCTGCCTCAGGACAGAGACAGATTTCTGGCGCAGATTGAAGCTGCAATGAAAAACACCGGTATGTTAAAAGACGAAAGGTTCAGACTGCTGTAGATTAATGATATGAAGATATTACTTACAACGCTTAATTCCAAATATGTTCATTCCAATCTGGCGCTTAAATATCTCTATGCGGCGGGGCTTCCCAACTGCCCCGGACTTGAGATAAAGGAGTTTACCATTAACAATGAGGACGACTATATATATACGGAGCTTGTCAGAAATGAATATGATGTAGTATGCTTTTCATGCTACATATGGAATATAGAGAAAATTAAATATCTGTGTGAAAATCTCAAAAAAGCAAAGCCTGAAATCAGAATTGTATGCGGAGGACCCGAGGTAAGCTATGATACCGAAAGCTTCCTGTCGGAAAACCCTGCGGTTGATGCCGTTATTTTCGGCGAGGGCGAATACGCTTTCAGCATGCTGTGCAGGGCTCTGACAAAGGGAACCCCCAAGTTTCCTGACATCAAGGGCCTTGCCTACAGAGCGGGAGACAGGATAATTGTAAACGAACCTATGCCGCCGGTTAAATTCAGCAGCCTGCCGTTTCCGTACGAGGTGCTTCCGGCAGAGGAGAACAAAATCGTTTATTACGAATCCTCAAGAGGCTGCCCGTACAACTGCAGCTACTGCATTTCATCTATAGACAAGACGGTAAGGGCTCTGCCGGTTTCAAGAGTGAAAGACGAACTGTCATACTTCATACATAAACGCGTGAAGCAGGTGAAGTTTATAGACAGGACTTTTAACTGGGACAGAAACAGGTGCATTGAGATACTTGAGTATCTTGTGCTTATGGATAACGGCGTGACCAATTTCCATTTTGAGCTTTGCGGCGACCTTATAGACGACCGCCTTATACAGCTTGCAGACAGCGCCAGAACAGACCTGTTCCAGTTTGAGATAGGTATTCAGACCACAAATCCGCTTACACTGCGGGCCATAAACAGGAGAAGCGAAATCGAAAAATGCCTGAGAAATATAAGGAAGCTTTCGAGAATCGCAGCCGCGCATGTGCATGTCGATCTTATTACGGGACTTCCTTTTGAGGATATGAATTCCCTCAGAACGTCATTTAACAATATATATCCTGTAGGCGCGGACTGCATACAGGTGGGATTTTTAAAGATGTTAAAGGGAACGGCAGTCAGGTATCATGAGGAGTTCTACAACTATATATACAGAAGCAGAGCCCCATACGAAGTAATATCAAACTCATTTATGACATCGAGAGAGGTCGTGAGAGTAAAACAGCTTGAAAATGTACTTGACCTGTTTTACAATAAAGGAGGTTTTGAGTTCACCCTCAATTACCTTATAAACAAATCGGAAATGACTCCGTTTGATTTTTATACGGAATTATCGGATTACTACTATATCAAGGGTTATCAGCACAGGAGTCATTCAAAAGAGGATCAGTACAGGATACTCTACGGATATGCTATGTGGAAATGCAGACATTCAGGAATTGACCCACAGGAGGCCATAAGATATCTGGAGCAGGATATGAAGCTGCGGCTTAATGAAGACGTGGTTAAAAAATTTATGAAAAAAGGATGGGAATTCCCTCAGGAGAAAAGATGGCAAGAGAATATAAGGATTTAAAACAGGAAAAATCATTTGCAGCAAGAATAGGAATCAAGCAGACAGTAAAAATTCCTATAGAGGAGATGGACCTTAAAATCAGAGAGGACAGGATAGGCAGATACTTCAAAAAATATCTCAATAAATTTGTGTTTGCAGAGTTTTCAGAGGAGTTTTTAAGTACATTTAAAGCTGCGGATATTATGAGAGGCGTTCCGATTCCGCTGAGAAAACAGGATATCAGGGAATTTAACGGAGGCAGCGGTCTTTCAATGCTTCATATTGCGGAGAATATGGCATGGGTAATCGGCTGCGACCCTCATTTTAAATATACCCAGAGCTACGTTGACTGTATGGACAGACTATACGGCAAAAAAATCTGCGAGGGCCTGCTCAAAGAGGGCAGAGACGCGGCAGAGCTCAAGGACTACGATAATGCCTGCATACATTTCAGGGCATCGCTTTGCATGCAGCCGGACTACCTGCACGCAATGTATTCCTATGCGAGAGTATGCAGGGTAATGTACACCAACAGCAAAAACAGAGAATATGTAGGCAGAATGAAAGCCGAATCTCTTGATTTCTTTGAATTTATGGTTGCAGTGCACCCAAGACACGCGCAGTCATATTACTATCTGGGATACGCTTATCTGAATATGGGTCAGTACATCAAGGCAAGACTTGTATGGAACGACTTCCTCAGATTCAGCAAAAACAACAAGGACAAAAAAGAAATCCGCAAGAGGATAGAGCAGATTGCAAAGCCTGTATACATAGAAGAGGGCTGTAATGACGTTATGGCGGGCAGATTTGAGGACGGAATCAAGAAGCTTGAAACGTTCCTTGATGACGACTATAACAAATGGTGGCCTCTCCACTATTATCTCGGAGTGGCATACGAAAGATGCGGCAGGACCGATGAGGCAATAGAGAGATTTAAACAGGTTCTCAAGATGAACGGAAGTCATCTTGAAACCATGGAAGAACTTTATGCCATATACTCATCGGCAGGAGATGAAGCCGGAGCCAACAAATACCGAAAGAAAATGGCTATCATCAGAAAGCAGCTTGAGGAAGAGGCTGAGGCAGTTGCAAAAGACGAAGAAAGAGAAAGCACTATTTCCGGTATCGAGGAGTCTGCTGCTCTTGACAGAGAATACGAAAAAACTCCTGTTGAAAAAATCATTCAGAAAGGCAATGAAGCGCAGTCCAAGCTTGATGCTATTAAAAAAGAAAGAGCCGAAGCTATGGACAGCGAACTGGCAGAGGCAATGAAGAAGAGAAAACAGGAGGTTGCCAAGGGATCAAGACCTACAAAGAGATTAAAATAGCAAAAATGAGCCTGCGGGCTCATTTTATTTATGGGTTTTTGATATCCATAAACGCGCATAAACATAGGGCTTGGAGTGTGCCGAACAGAGAGCATAAACTTTTACGAAATAATTTCAAAAAAGGGA
>CAKQOW010000005.1 GCA_934256595.1 uncultured Clostridia bacterium | reverse complement strand
AAAACAAAAGCAGATAACACATACATCAACACTAAGGGTAAGAAAGGAACCAAGTACTACTACAAGGCAAAGGCTCTGGTATATCAGGGAGATAAGCTTGTAGGACAGACAGTTCTTACACAGTGCAAGTATGGAGTAAGGATTTGGAGTAAGTAATTTACCTGAATAAGGTACATTGCTCAGGAGATTTAACGGGATATATCTTAGTATGTATCTTAAACTATTAAAACAACTGAATAAAGGTATTATGCAGACAATCTACTGTAGTAAGGTAGATTGTCTGTTTTATGTAGAAGTAAAAAGGTGTAAAAAATGAGCTGAAAGTCTATAATTTTTACACTTAATTGGGAAAATAAAATAATAATGCTAAAAAATAGAAAATATATGTTGACATACTATGTTTCTGTTGGTAATATATAGCTACAGCTGTACAGTTAAATTATTACATAAATACATTAATTAAGGGATTAGAAAGGACAGGATAATGAGTATAGCAAAGGATATAAAGGCATATATTGCAGAACAGTTTACAACAACAAGAAGAAAAAATTTCAGCTTCACTGATGACTATGTGTTTAAAGCGGTGTTCGGGCAGGATAATGACAGGTCAAAAAAAGCACTGATATTACTTCTCAATACAATACTCGACAGAAAAGCTGATCCTATAACCCGTATCAGAATACTTAACCCGATAATCATAGGTCAAAGTAATGAGAGCAAGGGATCTATAATGGACATCATGGCAGAAACACAGAACGGCCTTATACTTGATATTGAAGCGCAGTCAGGAAAATTCAAGGAGTACTCCAACAGGGCGCTTCGCTATGCAAACGCACTGCTGGAAAAGGCATTGAAGCGCGGTGATCCATATGGTAAAATGGAGAAAAGTATAGTTGTAACAATAGCAGACGGCAAACCTTACAGCGCTGCCGACAAACTGCATTGTGTATTTGATATCAGGGAGAGAGAAGCCGGAGTGCCTATGACGGACAGGCTAACACTACGTTCCAACAGACAAGCTGTTGCTGTCCGTTTTGCCTAGCCAAGCATAGCTTGGGGCAAAAAGGCGGAATTTCACTGCATACAGCTTGGCTTTGTAGACGAAACAAAGCCAGTATCGGAACTTAGCCCTTTAGAGCTTGTTGCGGCATATCTTAAATATGCTGCAGATGAGGAAAAGGCAGGGTATACCAGTGAACTCCTTGAATATGGAGAGGGGCTTATAGATATGGCAGAGAATATATTCAGAGATGTTACCCTTGATGAGAGGGCGTGGATTGATAAGAGGTCAAGAGAGCTGGCAGAGCATACCCATGCCAGTGAGATATATCAGGCAAGGGAGGAAGGCGAGGCTACCGGCAGAGCCGCAGAGAAATTGGAGATGGCGAGGGCCTTAAAGGCTAAAGGTGTTGATATTAATATCATAGCTGAAACCTCAGGTTTGTCTGTAGAGGAAATAGAGCAGCTATAAGTACCTTATTGGGATTGTTTGATTTATCCTGATGTCATAGTTGGTATTGTAGTGCCTTGAATGAGTAAACACCTTGATTAAGGTGTTTGTATAGATACTTTTTAAAAGAAAACGGGTTCCTGTGAACCCGTTGATTTATTATAGTACAAGTGATGGTGCTGAGTAAATTCTCTGGCCAAGCTCCTGATCCAGCATATACAGCCCCTTTGCATCTGTGCCGAACATTTCATATTTTGAAATCAGTGTAGTTGCATTGTCCTCTTCTTCCATCTGTTCTTTAATGAACCAGTCAAGGAACTGCATTGTTCTGAAATCCTTTACCTGATATGCAGCATCATAGATATTGTTGATAAGACCTGTTACAAGTCTTTCGTGTTCAAGTCCTGCCTTGAGCGGATCAATTCTGTCTGTGAATACCTTGTCAGGCTTTGCTATTGTATCAAGTTCAACCTTTTCGTCGTTCATCTGCAGATATTTGATGAAAAGCATAGCGTGATCTCTTTCTTCCTGAGCCTGGATTGTATACCAGTTTCCAAAGCCGTCAAGACTTTCATCAATATAGTAATTTGCAAAATCCAGATACAGATAAGCTGAATAGAACTCTGCAACAACCTGTTCGTTTAATAATTTTACTACTTTTTTATCTAACATTGTTTTTACCTCCAAGCTTCTTGTTTATGGTTATATTATAATATATTTTTCGGGCAATGTATGTAGCAAATGATACAGTTTTTAAAAAATATTTCAGCGGCTTTGTTTGTAATATACAATGAATTAAGGTATACTTATAATGTTGATTAAAATTAAGAGGAAGGACACAGATGAAAAAATACCATATTATAACCTTTGGGTGTCAGATGAACGAACACGATTCGGAAACAATAGCCGGAATGCTTGCGCAGCAGGGTATGGAGCCGGTTTTAGATAAAAAAGAAGCAGACATAGTAATCATAAATACATGCAGTGTCAGAGAAAACGCAGACAAGAGATTTTTCGGCACGCTGGGACAGCTCAAAAAGAAAAAAACTGAGAACCCGGAATTTGTGGTTGGAGTATGCGGCTGTATGATGCAGCAGCAGCACGTTATAGATACGCTCAAGATGAAATATCCGTGGGTGGATATAATATTCGGAACGCACAACATACATATGTTCCCGCAGCTTCTCGAAAATGTAATGAATGAGAAGCAGAAGATTATGGACATCTGGGAGGACGGCGGAGAAATAGTAGAGGGACTGCCTGCAAAGCGCCTTTACAGGCACAAGGCATTTGTCAACATTATGTACGGCTGCAACAACTTCTGCACATACTGTATAGTCCCGTATACGAGAGGCAGGGAGAGAAGCCGCAAACCGCTTGACATAGTAAATGAGGTCAGAACTCTCGTTGCCGACGGAGTTAAGGAGATAACTCTGCTGGGGCAGAATGTAAATTCCTACAAAGGTGATGAGGATACTGATTTTGCAGCTCTCATATATATGCTCAATGACATAGAGGGTCTTGAGAGAATAAGATTTATGACCTCTCACCCTAAAGACCTTTCAGACCGTCTGATACAGGCCTACAAAGACTGCGACAAGCTGTGCAGAAACATTCATCTGCCGGTACAGTCAGGCAGCAGCAGCATTTTAAAACGAATGAACAGAAGATATACCAAAGAGGATTATCTGAGACTTGTGGAAAGACTCAGAACGGCAGTGCCGGATATAACGATTTCGACGGATATAATTGTGGGCTTTCCGGGAGAAACCGAGGAGGATTTCCTTGAAACCCTTGATCTGGCAGAGCAGGTGAGATACGACTCGGCATTTACTTTCCTTTATTCAATAAGAAAGGGAACGCCTGCGGAGAAATTCGAGGATCAGATTCCGGAGGATATCAAGCACGAAAGATTTAACAGACTTGTAGATACTATCAACAGAATTTCCGCAGAAAAAAATTCGGAATACGTCGGAACCGTTCAGCAGGTACTTGTTGAGGGAACCAGCAAAAACGATATAATGACATACTCCGGCAGAACAGACGGCTTCAAGCTGGTGAATTTTAAAGCATCAGAGGATCTGACAGGAAAAACAGTGCCGGTTAGAATAACAGAGTCAAATACATTCAGTCTTGTGGGAGAATTATGTTAAAGACAGACAGGATAACAATAGGAATAACAGCGCCCGTTGATGCAGGCAAAACGACCTTGTCAGAGGCCGTGCTTTATAGCGCAGGCAGTATACGACAGATAGGGCGTGTTGACCACCAGAACGCGTTTCTGGATACTCACAGCCTTGAAAAACAGCGGGGCATTACCATATTTTCAAAACAGGCATTATTTGAGCTTGGAGGAAGAAGCATAACCCTGCTTGATACTCCGGGACATATGGATTTTTCTGCGGAAATGGAAAGAACGCTGCAGGTGCTTGATTATGCGGTGCTCCTTATTTCAGCGGCAGACGGTGTTACAGGCTATGTCAATACCTTGTGGGGGTTGCTGGCTGAATATGAGATACCGGTATTCATATTTGTAAATAAGATGGATCAGCCCGGGGCTGACAGACAGAAGCTCATGGATATGATAAGAGCAAAGCTTGATGAGAGATGTCTGCCGCCGGAGGCTTCATATTATGAAGATATAGCCGTAGCTGATGAGCAGGCTATGGAGGAATATCTTGAAACGGACACAATTACAGACGAGCGGCTTGCTGAAATGATAAAAAACAGAAAGCTCTTTCCTGTATATTTCGGCTCAGCTCTCAAAATGGAGGGTACAGAGCAGTTCCTTGACGGTCTTGACAGATATATGGTTTCACCTGAGTACAATGAGGAATTCGGAGCCAGAGTCTACAAGATATCAAGAGACGGGCAGGGCAACCGGCTGACCCATATGAAAATAACAGGGGGCAGTATCAGGGCCAGACAGCTTATCCCTGAATGTAACGAAAAAGTACAGCAGATAAGAATATATCAGGGGGCAAAGTTTACGGAAATACAGGAGGCTCCCGCAGGTACCGTATGCGCAGTGACAGGTCTTAGCGGCACTTACTGCGGACAGGGACTGGGCGGCGAAAAAGAGTTTTATTCTCCTGTTATGAGTCCTGTACTTTCTTACAGTGTGATACTGCCGGAGGGCTTTGATGTTCACGATGCATTTGTAAAGCTTTCGCAGCTTGCGGAGGAGGATCCGCAGCTTCATATAGAATTAAACAGAGAGCTGGGTGAAATCTGTGTCAAGCTTATGGGCAGAGTGCAGACGGAAATACTCAAAAGCCTTGTGGCCGAAAGATTTGGAATTGATATTGAATTCGGAGATGGCAATGTTGTATATATGGAGACAGTGCAGCAGGTTTCAGAAGGTGTGGGACATTATGAGCCTTTGAGACATTATTCTGAGGTCCATCTTGTACTGGAGCCTCTCGAAAGAGGCAGCGGCGTTGTATTTGATACAGATGTCAGCGAGGATCTGCTGGACAGAAACTGGCAGCGCCTTATACTTACACATCTTTGTGAGAAAAAGCACAGAGGAGTTCTGATAGGGGCAGAAATAACGGACATCAAAATCACTCTCGCGGCAGGGCGCGCTCATGAGAAGCATACGGAGGGCGGAGATTTCAGACAGTCCACCTACAGAGCCGTAAGGCAGGGACTTATGCGAAACAAATGCATTGTGCTGGAGCCGTTTTACAGCTACAGCCTTGAAATACCGCAGGAAATGACAGGCAGAGCCATTTCGGATATTCAGAGAATGGCGGGAACCTTTGATGAGCCTGAGATTACAGGGGATATGACTGTAATCAGGGGCAGAGCGCCTGTTTCAACCATGAACGGATATTATACAGAGGTTCTTTCGTACACCAGAGGGACAGGCAGGCTTTACTGCAGTTTCTCCGGCTATGATGTGTGCCATAATCAGGAGGAGGTTATAGCGGCGGCAGGATATAACCCTGAGGCTGATCTGGAAAATCCGCCGGGCTCGGTGTTCTGTTCGCACGGTGCAGGCTTCAATGTGCCGTGGAATGAGGTAGAGCAGTATATGCATCTCAAAAGCGTGCTGGAAAAACCTGCAGTGGCAGATTCGGGAAGAAGTATAAAAACCGCTGACCGGAATGCAGTCTTTGATGATGAGCTCAAAGCGATATTTGAAAAGACCTACGGTAAGAAAAAAGAAAAATCAAAGCCGTACGTAAGGAAATCGGAAAGGCAGTACAGCTCCGGCTACAAGGCGGGGAAGCCCTATGACTCTGACCGGAAGAAATATCTGGTGATTGACGGCTACAATATGATTTTTTCATGGGAGAATATAGACTCTGAGAATATAGGGTTTGCAAGAGAAAGACTGCTTGACATTATATCAGACTACGGCAGCAGTACAGACGCCGAAATTATAGTTGTGTTTGACGGCTATAAGGTTAAGGGCAATAACGGTACTGCGGAGGAGATAAACGGTATCAGTGTGGTATATACCAGAGAAAACCAGACTGCAGACAGCTATATTGAAAAGCTGGCGTATGAGCTGGGCAAAAAAGCCGATGTTACGGTTGCAACTTCGGATTATATGGAGCAGCTTATGATATTCGGTTCGGGGGCAAAGCGAATTACCTCAGCTGAGCTTAAAGCGGATATCGAAAATGCAAAGGAAAAGATAAGAAGCTCCCTCAGAAAGGCAGGCAGCGACAAAAACTATATTCTTGCGGAGCTTTTGAAAGAAGCGGAGGACAAATAGTAGTACGAAACGCAGTATCATACAGGTGCTGTGTTTTTTACGTGCGAGTAACTGAATTATAATTGCCTTGAATAATAAAATATATAGATATATACTATATGCTATGAATTAAAGTTCAAAAGGAGAGGTTTTTATGAACAAAGAAATGACTTTTGCAGATAATCTTAAAAAAGCTATAGAAAATGCAGGAATAAATATGACTGTTCTTGCCAATGAAACAGGCATAACCTACAATATGATAAAAAAATACTGCTACGGACAGGCAGAGCCTACGGTATCGTATGCACTTAAAATGGCAAAGGCGCTTAATGTGTCGATAGACGAGCTGCTGGGCTATGAGGCATCCGGGGCAAAGGATATGTTCAGAGAGGTGTTTGAAGAGGATTTCACATACATAAAAGGTTTTATGCGCGTTGTGAGAAAATACGGAAACAAGGAGGCTATGGTGGATCCGGTTGATGAAACCACATGGACCTATGACGAGCTCAATGCAGACGTCAACAGGCTTTCAAACGCACTCCTTGCAGGCGGTGTGCAGCAGGGGGATGTTGTGCTTTATCAGCTTCCGAACAGCAGAGAGTTTGTATTCTCTTATCTTGCGCCGCAGAAGATAGGCGCAGTTACAAGTCCGGCAAATCCTAATTTCTCACCGGGAGAGTCGGCGGTATGTATAGAAACCAGCAGCCCTAAGGTATATATATATGATTCGGAGATGAAGGACAATGCAGTGAAGGCTCTTGAGATATCCTCCCACAGACCTGACGTTATCATAATGGCAGGCGAGGGAGAGCTTCCGCAGGGTCATATCAGATATGAAGACTATATTGCAGGAAGCTCCGATGCAGAGCCTGAAACAGACTTCAGACCGTATATATATGATGAGGTTATGAGGCTTTATACCTCGGGAACTACAGGCAGACCTAAGGGCGTGCCCGTAAACAATGCCAATGAGGTTCTGACCTGTCACGATGTAATGATGCATTTTCCTATGAATACTACGGACACCACAATGAATATGACTCCGTGGTTTCACAGAGGCGGCATACATTCAGGCGGGCCGTCACCGACATTTTATGCCGGCGGCAGAGTGGTTATCCTGAGAAACTTCCAGCCGCAGCTGAGCCTTAAATATGCGGAAAAATACGGTATTACCTTCCTTATAGGGGTGCCGTCTGTAATAAAGATGCTTGTAAGAACTCAGGGGAGATTTCAGGCTGACCTGTCCTCAATAAGAGGTATAGTTACAATGGGCGCGCCGTTTGAAAGAGCCGACTGCATCAAAGTGCAGGAAACCCTGACGCCTAATATATTCAACGGCTACGGCACTACAGAGTCCTTCTGGAACACTTTCTTAAGACCGTATGACCTGCCTGAAATGTCGGGAACTGCGGGAAGCTCCTGCACAGATGACGAGGTAAGAATTGTTAAAGTCAGAGAGGACGGCAAAAGCGAGCCTGATGAGCTTGCGGCGAAGGACGGAGTTGAAGTTGGCGAAGTTATAATCCGTACTCCTAAATCCTCCTACAGCTACTTCAAAAATGAAGAAGAAGAGAAAAACAAATTCTACAAAGGCTGGCTTTACACAGGCGATCTTGGAACATGGGACAAAAACCAGTACATTACAATAGCAGGACGTAAGGATGATATGATCATTTCAGGAGGCGAGAATATCTATCCGCCGATAATTGAGGAAGTGCTCAATGAACATCCGAAAGTTCACCAGTCTGCAGTTGCAGGCGTGCCTGACAGCCTCAGAGGCGAAGCAGTGGTTGCATATATAGTGCCGGAAGACGACAGTCTTACTGTAGGCGAAATCGCTAAATTCTGCGTACATTCACCGATGCTTTCGACCTTCAAGAGACCGAGATACTATAAATTTGTGAAGGAGCTGCCGATGACGGCAACAGGCAAGCTGCAGCATTATCTTGTAAAGGAAATGGCAATAAATGATCTGGAGCTTGGTATGCTCAAGCTGGCTATTGCAGATGTGGACTAGGAGGGGAAGATGCAGTTTAAAAGATACAGCCGCAGGGTCAACTATTATGAAACAGACCAGATGGCAATAGTTCATCACACCAACTATATTCGTATGTTTGAAGAAGCAAGACTTGATATGATGGAGCAGGGAGGTATTCCCTATGATGCGATCGAACGCATGGGAATAATCATTCCGGTGGTAGACGTATACGCCAGATATCATTCTTCGCTTAAATACGGTGATGAGCTTGAAATCGACATTAAAATCAAGAAATTCAACGGTATCAGACTGACATATGATTATCAGGTGTATATAAAAGGAACAGGAGAACTTTCGGCAACAGGTTATACGAGCCACTGTTTCCTGTTTGACGGACTGCCGGTTAATCTCAAAAAAAGATTTCCGGAAGTTTATGATAAATTTACGGAAATGATTAAATAATATCAGAATATTAATCACCTCTCTTTAATATACTTGTAGCAAGTATATTAAGGGGAGGTCTTTATTTTGAATAATTCAGATATATACGGGAATATAGCGGAAAGAACACAGGGCTGCATATATGCAGGGGTGGTAGGCCCCGTCAGAACAGGCAAGTCAACCTTTATCAAAAGATTTATGGATCTTATGGTGCTTCCTAATGTAGATAATCTTTATGTCAGGCAGAGAGTGCTTGACGAGCTGCCTCAGAGCGGAAGCGGCAAAACCATAACAACCACAGAGCCTAAATTTGTGCCGGCAGAAGCGGTTACTCTGACACTTCCCCACAATGTAAGCTTCAAGGTGAGAATGGTGGACTGCGTGGGATATCTTGTTCCCGGCGCCATGGGTCACGAGGAGGAGGGCAGGGCCAGAATGGTCAGAACTCCATGGAGCGATGAGGAAATGACCTTTGCTGAGGCTGCCGAAACAGGAACACGCAAGGTAATAACCGATCATTCAACAATAGGAATAGCTGTTACAACAGACGGAACCATAGGCGACCTCAGGAGAGAGGCGTACATAGAGGCTGAGGACAGAACCATACAGGAGCTGAAAGAGCTTGGCAAACCCTTTGTGGTAATTGTAAATTCCGTAGAGCCTGAAAGCAAGTTTACCGCAGACCTTGTAAAGACTTTAAAGGAAAAACACAAAATTCCCGTTATGGCCGTAGACTGCATGAAAATGAGCAGGGCGGATCTTGACGGAATACTGCAGAGCGCTCTTTATCAGTTCCCTGTATCGCAGATAGGTTTTAATATGCCGGGCTTCATGGACGGCGTGGATATAGATCACTGGATAAAAGCCGCAGTGATAGATAATATTAAAAAATGGGCGGAGAGCTTTGAAATTGTAGACGATATAGAGGCGGGGCTTCCTGCGCTTGCAGACGGTGAGATTGTGACAGGAGTGTCCATTGCCAGCATGGATCTCGGAACAGGCGCCGCAGAGGTTAATCTTGAGCTTGAGCCGGGGCTTTTTTACAGGGTTGTGGAGGAACTGCTGGGTGAAGAGGTGCCCGATGATGCCAGATTTTTTGCTCTGCTCAAAGAATTTGCGGCATCAAAACGAGCCTATGACAAGCTTGAAGATGCGATGAAGCAGGTAGAGGAAAAGGGCTACGGAATTGTCCAGCCTAAGCTGTCTGAAATGGTGCTGCAGGAGCCTGAGATTTTCAGGCAGGGAAGCAAGTTCGGAATACGAATGACGGCAAAGGCGCCGAGTCTGCATATTATACGGACTGACATAACAACCGAGGTTGCGCCTGTGGTGGGAAGCGAGGCTCAGTCTGAGGACCTTATAAAATATCTGCTTACAGAATTTGAAACAGATCCGTCAAAGATATGGGATACCAATATATTCGGCAAGTCTCTGCAGGAGATGGTGACAGAGCAGATGGAAAACAAACTGTCAAATGTACCTGAGAATATCAGGGTGAAGATACAGAACTCTCTCCAGAAGATATCAGACGAGGGCAGAGATTTCTTTATATGCATAGTGCTGTAAACAAAGAGGCTTTCGCATTAACGGGAACAGACCGTTAGTGCGATAAGTCTTTTTTTCTTGACCTTTATTAAATTTCAGGTATAGAATTACAGATGTACATATAATATCTGAAATAGAGGCAATAATAGATTTATGAGCGGATTTGACAAAAAACAGAAGGCTACGGTAAGCGTAGCGGTAATTACATCATTTATAACCACATTTACAGGCAGCGCGCTTAACCTTTCAATCCCTGCGCTTAATCAGGAATTTGCGGTGAGTGCTGCGGCTATAGGCTGGATTGTGACGGGATATATGCTGACACTGGCGGTGCTTACTGTGCCATTTGGAAGAATAGCCGACCTTACATCCAGAAAAAAGATACTTGAAACGGGTATATTCATATTTATGGTGTGCGCTGTGCTGGCAGCTTTTTCATGGAAGCTCTGGATACTGCTTGTCCTGAGGATTATGCAGGGCGTGGGAGCAGCGATGATATTTTCGACAAACCATGCAATTCTGATAAGCGCGTTTCCGGAAAGTGAGAGGGGAAGAGTTCTGGGCTATGCGCTGGCTTCGACATATGTGGGACTTGCGGCGGGACCTGTGATCGGCGGCGTTATAAATCACTATCTGGGCTGGAGATTTATCTTTGCATTTATTGCCGCAGTAAGCTTTGTTTCGTGGTTTACCGCGTGGAGAAGACTTCCCGGAAAAACAGAGGAAAAAACAGAGGGCGGCAGCTTTGACATTGCAGGCAACGTGATGTTTGTACTGATGATATTCGGATTTATGTTCGGCCTTTCAACATTTTCGACAATCAGATACACATGGCTTATGATTGCGGCAGGTATAGGGCTTGGAGTTGTTTTTGTGATACACGAAAGCAGGAGCAGAGAGCCTGTAATCAAGGTGGGGCTTTTCAGAAACAGCCTTGCGTATTCCCTTTCAAATGCGGCTACGTTTTTAAACTACGGAGCGACCTTTGCGATAAGCTATCTTCTTTCGATATATTTACAGTCGGTAATGGGATACACCTCGCAGACAGCGGGACTGATACTTATAGTTCAGCCGCTGATAATGGCAGGACTTTCGCCGTATATGGGCAGGCTGTCGGACAGAATATCGCCGTTTAAGCTTGCAACCTTAGGTATGGGGCTTTGCACCGCGGGACTGTTTATGCTGATATTCACAGGTGAGGACAGCGGGCTGTGGTATATAATTGCAGTGCTTGCAGTTACGGGGCTTGGATTTGCCATATTTTCATCACCTAATACCAATGCTGTAATGTCCCTTGTCGAAAAGGAGGACTACGGTGTTGCAACCTCAATACTTGCAACTATGAGGTCCATGGGGCATACCACCAGTATGGCGGTGATAACTCTGGTGGTGGGTATGTATATGGGTACATCATCACTAGCAGATGCCGAGCCTGCGCTGCTGATAAAGACCATTCACACTCTGTTTATAATATTTACGGCGCTGTGCGCTGTAGGGGTGTTCTTTTCTTTTGGAAGAAGAAACGGAGATAAAAAGAAAAATGTGAAACAGGACTCTTTGTGATTTAGCCGTAAACAGAGTTCTGCTTGAATATTGGTAGGCAATGCCGTATAATATAGAGTAGGAGGAGACTAGAATATGAGTATAAAAGAACTTAGAATTCAGACAGGGCTTAGTCAGAGTAAATTTGCGCATATGTTTGACATTCCGGTATCCACTCTTAAGGACTGGGAACATGAGAGAAGAAATCCACCTGCATATGTTATAAATATGATAAGAACCATTCTTGAAATGAGAGGAGTCATCATTAATGATAATTCCATTGATTTTTGTGAAATCCGAAGAAAAAGAGTTGAAAGGGCGATGGCAATAGTTTTAACAGCCACAGACGGTCCGGACGAGATTTTTATGGAAGCATTGGAGTCGTATATAGCAGGAGAAATGACTCTGGAAGAACTTGAAGTCCGGGTGGACAGGCTTGAGTATCTGGGAGTGTAGAATATGAATGGCGGACAATATTGCTATCCTAACAGTGATGTGTTGATTAACAAATATAATATTCATAATAAAGAATTGCTTCAGAAACTGGAAATACAAAAAGTGACGGTAAAGCTGCTGGGACTTGACATTAATCCCAAAAGGATAAAAGCCACTTTTGATACAAAGCATCTTCAGGCGGTTCATAAATATCTTTTTGGAGATATCTATGAATGGGCAGGTGAATTTCGTGAGGAAAACCTTTTCAAAAGCGAAAGAGTTTTATCGGGAGGCTCGGCAGAATATGCAGATTACAGGCAGGTAAAGCTAAGACTTAACAATCTGTTTGAAAAATATAACAGAATAAAATGGAGCAAAGAAACCGGTTTAGAAAATGCTGTTTCTGATTTTTTGCTGGAACTGTGGAGTATTCACCCGTTCAGAGAAGGTAATACCAGAACCTGCGTAACATTTTTATGGCATTATCTTAAATTTAAGGGAATAGAGTTTTGTGTGGAGCTTATTCGCAGCAATCCTATGTATGTCAGAGATTCTTTAGTTATGGCGAATTATGACCGAAAAGAGTATCTTCAGAAGATTATTTCTGACGCACTTAATTGTTTGTCAACCGCAGAAGAATACCAGGAATCAGGAGAAGAGAAAGCAGAGCAGTATCGGATTGCAGAATCCGAATATCAGGCATTTCGGGACAGATATTCAATACGCAAATGAACAACCGGGCAACCGGAATACGAGTGCACTTTGAGCAGATTTCTTTCTGCTCTGTTTTTTTTGCGCACTTGTCCTTTGAAAATTGCAATTTGACTGCACTTATGGTATTATGTAGTTTGTATAGTTAGATGTAATTTTAGGAAAGCAAGGTAAGTGTATTATGAGAATTATACTGGACGGAATGGGCGGAGACAACGCCCCCCTTGAAATAGTTAAAGGAGCAGTTGAAGCCTCCTCAAAAATCGACCATCAGATAGTAATTGCAGGCAGAGAGGACGAAATCAACGCTGAACTTGCAAAATACAACTATGATGAGAGTAAAATACAAGTAGTGCATACCTCTGAAGTAATAGAAAACGAAGACTCACCTGTTAAAGCCATCAGAAGAAAAACAGACTCCTCTATGGTTAAGGGCCTCACAATGCTGAAAGACGGTGAGGGCGACCTCTTTATATCAGCGGGAAACACAGGCGCATATATGGCAGGCAGCCTGCTCATACTGGGCAGAATACCGGGAGTAGACAGACCTGCAATAGCAAGCATATACCCAATAGCCGGCGGAGCCTTGCCGTCAATCATAGTCGATGCGGGAGCAAACTCCGAATGCAGACCGTCAAATCTGCTGGAATTTGCAATAATGGGCAGTCTGTATATGGAAAAAGTAATGGACAGAAAAAACGCAAGCGTAGGTCTTGTAAATCTGGGCATCGAAGAAAACAAAGGCACAACAGTAACAAAAGCAGCCCACAAGCTGCTGAAGGAAGCCGATATCAACTTTATAGGCAATGTTGAGGCAAGAGATGTCCCTAAGGGAGCCTGCGACGTTATAGTCTGCGACGGCTTTACGGGCAATATAATTCTTAAGCTGACAGAGGGCTTTGCGTGGAACCTGCTCAAGACAATGAAAAAGAAATTCACAGACGGAATTTCAGCCAAAATGGGAGCAGTGCTTCTTGCAGGCAAGGTCAAGGAAATCAAAGACGAATTTGACTACTCCGAATACGGCGGAGCGCCGATACTGGGAGTAAACGGACATGTGCTTAAAATCCACGGCTCGTCAGGCTCTGCAGCAGTCAGAAACGCTATAATCAAAGGTATTCCTTACGCGCAGGAGAACGTTGTAGGCAGAATTACTTCTGCAATGGAGGGCATAGACGTTGAAGAGTAGGCTGCCGGAGTTTGAAAACAGAATAAATTATCATTTTAAAGACAGAGAACTTCTCGAACAGGCGCTTACCCACAGCTCATATATCAAGGAGCACGCTCTGTGCAAAACCAAGAGCAACGAACGCCTTGAATTCCTCGGAGATGCCTTTATAGACGCCATATGCGGAGAGGAGCTTTACCGCAGGCGCCCCGAATCGGGAGAGGGCAGGCTTACCAAGCTCAGAGCGGCCGTAGTATGCGAATCGGCGCTTGCACAGCAGGCGAAGCAGATAGAAATCGGCGAATACATGCTTATGGGAAACGGCGAGGAGAAACAGGGCGGCAGGCAGAGAGCGTCAATAATGGCAGATGCAGTCGAGGCTCTGATCGGAGCCATATATCTTGACGGCGGATATGATGTTGCCAGAGAGGTATTCCTTATGCTCAGCAGCGATATGATTGAGGACGCAATTAAAGGCAGACTTATGAAAGACTACAAATCAAATCTCCAGGAGAGAGTTCAGGCCGTAGGCGGAGGCCAGCTTATATACCGCGTCAACAGAGAAGAGGGCCCGGACCACAGCAAGACATTTTATATGGATCTTTTCCTCGGGGACAAACTGATAGGCACCGGCAGCGGCAGGAACAAAAAACAGGCAGAACAGCAGGCTGCAAAAGAAGCTATAGAAAGAGGATTACATAATGTACTTTAAAAAAATATATATGCACGGATTTAAATCTTTTGCAGATCCGGTTACCATAGAATTTCACAAGGGCATTACCTGTATTGTAGGCCCCAACGGAAGCGGCAAAAGTAATATTTCCGATGCAATCAGATGGGTTCTGGGGGAACAGAGCCCCAAAATGCTTCGAGGCGGCAAAATGGAAGAGGTCATATTCTCCGGAACAGCAAGCCGCAAATCCAGAGGCATGGCAGAGGTAATACTGACAATAGACAACTCCACAGGCATACTTCCCATAGAATACAGCGAGGTTGCAATCACAAGGAGAATGTACCGCTCGGGAGAAAGCGAATACTACATAAACAACAACCAGTGCAGACTTCGTGACATCAGAGAGCTCATAATGGATACGGGTATAGGCGTAGACGGATATTCTCTGATAGGACAGGGCAAAATAGCAGACATAGTAAGCAACAAGACCGAAAGCAGACGCGAGATATTTGAAGAGGCTGCCGGTATTGTTATGTACAGAACCCGTAAGGCGGAAGCCGAGAGAAAGCTGACTGCCGCATCGGGAAATTTAGACAGAGTAAACGATATAATTAATGAGATAGAGGGGCGTATAGACGGACTTCGCGAGGACAGCGCCAAAGCCTCTGAATACATCAGCCTCAGAGAAAGATTTAAAGAGCTTGAAATCAACATAACCCTCAAAAATGTCGAAAACATCGAAGAGAAAACAAACGAGCTCATAAATGAACTTAAAGAAACAGACAAATCCATAGGGGATATAAAAGCCAGAAAAGAAGAGCTGGACAGGACTCTTGAGGCTACAGGCACCAGAACAAGAGCTCTTGACGAGATTGCAGAGGAAGCCAGAACAAGGCTTATGGATATCGTAAGCGAAATCAACAGACTCGAAAAAGCGCAGGAGCTTAATACCGAAAGACTCTCCGCAATAGGCAGGGACAGAGAGAGATTAACATCTGAAATATCAGAGCTTGGCAGTAAGCTTCAAAGTGAGCAGCAGAACGCGGAGAATATCGGAAGCAGCAGGAGAGAGGGCGAGGCAAGGCTGGCAGAGCTTAACGCCGCGCTGCAGGCTGCAATAGACAGATATACAGTCAAAGCAGAGGAAGTAAACAACGCTCTGGTATCATTAAACAGCGAAAGAAACAGCATATTTGAATTAAGCTCAAAAGCCTCATCAAAGAGAACAGAGGCGGCAGGTCTTGACAGTCTCAAGGAAAGTCTCGAAAAAAGAAAGCTGCAGATAGCAGCGGAGAGAGAGTCGGAAGCGCTGCAGGGAAAATCAGAAGCAGATCTGCTGGAGGCAGAGAGCAGAGCCGCAGAGCTTAAATCAGTCCTCGAGAGCATCAGAGCAGAGGCAAACAAAATCAAAGAGATCTACAGCAGCAGTCTTGAAACAGAAAAACAGCTTGCAAAGGACATAGAGGCGCTCAAAATAGACATAAGCCGAAAGGAAGCCAGAAAAAAGACCATTGAAGAAATGGAGTCAAACTACGAGGGCTATAACTTTGCAGTTAAATACATTATGAAATCAGGACTTCCCGGCATATACGGAACAGCCGCAGAGCTTATGAGCGTTCCCAAGGGCTATGAAACAGCTATCGAAACCAGTATGGGAGCCGCTATGCAGAATATAGTGTGCGCTGATGACGACTGCGCCAAAAAAGCCATAATATCACTCAAGCAGGCAAAAGCGGGCAGACTTACTTTCATACCGCTCAAATCCATCAAGCACCAGAGAGCAGCCGCAGACGTAAGCGGATTTAAAGGCTTTCTGGGCTATGGTGACGAATGTGTATCATTTGATAAAAAATACACAGCGGCATTTGAATATCTGCTGGGCAGAGTTGTTATAGTGGACACTATGGACAACGCCGTGGCAATGTCCAAAAAAGCAGGCTCCGGCCTGAGATTTGTAACTCTTGAGGGCGAAATAATCAATACAGTAGGCGCTATCACAGGCGGTAAATACAAAAACAAGACAGCAAATCTGCTGGAGCGAAAATCCGAAATAACAAAGCTGCAGGAGGAAATAGATACGCTTAACAGTCAGAGAGACGCCAGGGCGCAGGCTATGAACGAGGCTTCAGATGCAATAAGCAGAGCGCAGGAGCAGATGCAGGCTTTAAACGACAGCTACAGACAGACAGAGCTTGATCTCATAACAGCCGAAAACGAGAAAAAAGCAGTAGAGAGCGCTATTTCAGATTTCGGCAGCAGACAGGAGAGATGGGACAGGGAGCTTAAATCAATCGAGGAGCAGAAGGCGTCCTCTGACAGTATGAAACAGTCCCTCATAGATGAAGCGGAAGAAGCAGGCCGCAAGGCGGAGCTTGCCGAGGCTAAGGTAAGCAGCCTGTCCGATATATACGAAACCGAAAAACAGGAGGCACAGGCCGCAAGCGAAGATATAACCGAGGCGAGAGTTGCAGTAACAGCCTGTGAAAAAGAGCTTCAGGCATCAGGCGCAATATATCAGCGTATTTCAGACGACATAGACGAGATTTCAGGCAGCATAGAAGCAAAGAAGCTGCAGCTTGAAAACCTTGAAGCCGAATACAAAACCATTACAGCCTCATCTGAAAACGGCGGAGATATAGAAGCCAGAAACAAAGAGAAGCAGGAGGCGGAGGAAATCATAGCGCAGGCCGCAGCCGAAAAAGCTTCACTGACGGAGCAGACAGACGGAGCTTCCGCCGAAAAGGCGAGAATAGACGAACAGCTTGAAAACCTGCAGAACCAGAAAGTAAACGCAGATATCAAAAAAGCCAGATACGAAACACAGCTTGAAAGCCTCAAGGATAAGCTTTGGGAAACTTTCGAAATATCGTATCTGCAGGCTATGGAATTTCGTACAGATGACTTTGTAATGTCCAAGGCCGTAAAGGAAAACAGAGAAGTAAAGGCCAGAATGAACGAACTTGGCGATGTCAATATAGGAGCTATAGAGGAGTACAAATCAGTAAGTGAAAGATATGAATTCCTTACATCACAGAGGGCTGACATACTTGAGGCAATGGACTCCCTGAGAGCAATCATAGAGGATATGGACAAGACCATAAGAGAGAAATTCAAGGAGAATTTCGATCAGGTCGTGGCTCAGTTCGAGCATATATTCAGAGAGCTGTTCGGAGGCGGACATGCACAGCTTCGCCTTGACAACGAGGACAATCCTCTTGAGTCGAATATAGACATAATAGCGCAGCCGCCGGGCAAAAAACTGCAGAATATAAATCTGCTTTCCGGTGGTGAAAAAACAATGACAGCTATTGCTCTGATGTTTGCGGTACTCAAGACAAAGCCTACACCGTTCTGCATATTAGACGAGGTCGAGGCGGCACTTGACGATGCCAACATCGAGAGATTTGCAAAATACCTGCAGAACTTCGGCGAAATTCAGTTTGCTCTGGTAACACACCAGAAGGTTACTATGGAATATGCCGACGTTCTTTACGGTGTGACTATGCCGGAGCAGGGAATTTCTAAAATTCTGTCACTTAAACTTGGAGATAAATTTGATTTGGATTAGGAGAAACATATATGTCACTGCGTGAAAAAAAATCTTTCTTCGGTAAACTTTCGGAGAGACTTTCAGATGTAATAAATGCAAGATCTGTAGTGGATGAGGAGCTTTTTGACGAGCTTGAGGAAATCCTCATAACATCTGACATAGGTATGGATACAACCATGCGGATAATAGAGGAACTGAGAAACCGCGTCAAAGATGCGCATATCACAAAGCCTGAGGTTGTGAAGATAATGCTCAAAAAAATAATCGTAAGATTTATAGACAAAGAGGACAGGCAGAAGCTCAGCAATGAGACTCCGCTGGTTATTCTCGTAATAGGAGTAAACGGAGGCGGCAAGACAACCACAATAGGCAAGATTGCCACCAGGCTCAAAAAAGAAGGCAAGAGCGTTATGCTTGCGGCGGCAGACACTTTCAGAGCCGCAGCGGCGGAGCAGCTTTCCATATGGGGAGAGCGCGCAGGCGTTCCCGTTGTAAAGCATGGAGAGGGGGCAGATCCGTCAGCCGTTATATTCGATGCTGTGGCATCAGCCAAGGCAAGAAACTTTGATGTTCTTATCTGCGATACGGCAGGCAGACTTCAGAGTAAAAAAAATCTTATGAACGAGCTTGAAAAAATGAATAAAGTCATTTCAAGAGAATTTCCGGAGGCCGCAAGAGAAACACTGCTGGTGCTTGACGCCACCACAGGCAAGAATGCGATTTCGCAGGCAAAGGAATTCGGAGAGGTTACTGACATTACAGGTATAGTTATAACCAAGCTTGACGGTACTGCAAAGGGCGGTATAGCTATCACCATTGCAGACGAATTTGATATGCCTGTTAAATTTATAGGCGTGGGAGAGGGTATGGACGATTTGAAAGAGTTCGACCCGGAAGACTTCGCAGGAGGAATTTTTGATGAGTAAACCTGTTGTTGCCGTAGTAGGCAGACCCAATGTGGGCAAATCAACATTTTTTAATAAAGTAATAGGCAGGAGAATTGCTATCGTAGAAGATACTCCGGGCGTTACAAGAGACAGAATTTATGCCGAAACAGAGTGGAACGGCATTGAATTTGCAATTATAGATACAGGCGGTATAGAGCCCGACAGTGAGGACATTATTCTCTCACAGATGAGACAGCAGGCAGAGATTGCAATGGATACAGCCGATGTAATACTGTTTCTGGTTGACGGAAAGGATGGTCTTACATCAGCGGACAGAGAAGTTGCAAATATGCTGAGAAGACGAGGCAGAGAGGTAATACTTGTCGTAAACAAAATTGACAGCCACAAGCTGCCCGATGACTTCTACGACTTTTATGAGCTGGGACTGGGCGAGCCGATACCTATTTCAGCGGCGAATATGCTCAACTTCGGAGATCTGCTGGACGAAATAGTAGACGCTTTTCCTAAAGAACAGTATGAGGAGGAAGAGGACGTTATCAAAATCGCCGTAATCGGCAAGCCTAACGTGGGCAAATCCTCTCTCATCAACGAGCTTGTTGGTGAAAACAGAGTTATCGTATCGCCGATAGCAGGCACTACCAGAGACTCCATAGATACTCCGTTTGAAAAGGACGGAGACAGATATATGCTTATAGATACTGCCGGAATAAGAAGAAAAAGCAAGGTCACAGAGGACATCGAAAGATATTCTGTAATCAGAGCCGTTGCAGCCATCGAAAGAAGCGATGTTGCGCTCCTTATGATAGATGCGGCAGAGGGCATCACCGAGCAGGACAAAAAAATAGCGGGCGTTGCCCATGAGGCAGGCAAGGGAATAATCGTTGTGGTAAACAAGTGGGACCTTATTGCAAAGGAAACCAACACAATGAGAGACTTCAAGCGCAAAATAGAAGCGGAGTTTCCGTTTATGACCTATGCGCCCAGCGTATTTATATCCGTAAAGGATCATCAGAGAATAGACAATGTAATAAATATGGCCAAGTATGTTGCAGAAACAAGAGCCATGAGAGTACCTACCGGTCAGCTTAACGCGCTGCTGCAGGACGCTATGATGATGAAGCAGCCGCCGTCAGACAAGGGCAAAAGGCTTAGAATTTACTATGTGACTCAGGTGGGAATCAAACCGCCTCTGTTCTCATTCAAGATAAACTCAAGACCGCTGATGCATTTCTCATATGCAAGATATCTTGAAAACAAGATAAGAGAAGGCTTCGGATTTGAGGGAACTTCCATAAAGTTTGTATTCAGAGAAAAAGGAGAGAAAGAAGACTGATGACACAGAGTATAGTAGGAATAATACTGATGGCCTGTTCGTATTTCATAGGCTGCATATCGCCTGCAACAATAGTTGCAAAGGCAAACGGAATAGATATCCGAAAAGAAGGCAGCGGCAATCCCGGAACCACCAATGTTCTGAGGACTCTCGGCAAAAAAGCCGCGGCTGTAACTTTAATAATCGACATACTCAAGGGCGCAGTTCCTGTTCTGATCGGAGCCTTTGCAGGACCTGTGTTTGCATTCGGCTGCGGCACTATGGCAATGATAGGCCATGTATGGCCGTTCCAGTTTAAATTCAAAGGCGGCAAGGGTGTTGCAACAGGCATAGGAGTTATACTAGCCGTAAATCCGATTCTGGGACTTATGCTGCTGGTCATATTTGCAGTAGTGGTTGCAATAACCAGATATGTATCGCTGGGCTCATGCATAGCGGCATTTGTAATGCCGGCGCTGGCAATTGTACTTGTACCTGATTTCTTCTGGTTTGCAGTTATAATTGCGGCAATAATAATAATCAAGCACAGAGCCAATCTGGCGAGAATTGTAAGAGGCGAGGAATCAAAACTCAGCTTCAGCAAATAGGAGATGATGACTTATGAATAAAATAGGAGTAATAGGAGCGGGAAGCTGGGGTACAGCTCTTGCCGTAACGCTGAGTAACAAGGGCCACAGCGTTAGAATATGGGATATAGACAAGACTCATATCAGAGAACTCAGAGAAAACAGAGAAAACGTAAGATATCTGCCGGGCGTTAAATTCTGCGACAGACTTGTTCCTGCGGATACCGTAGAGGAAGCGCTTGCAGGCGCGGATACGGTGCTGTTTTCGGCTCCGGCGCAGCATTTCAGAAGCGCTCTTGAATCGGCGATTCCGTACATAAACGAAGATATGATAATCGTAAACGTTGCAAAGGGCATCGAGCAGAAAACGCTTATGAGAATGTCTGAAATTGCAAAGGAAATGGGACAGTATCAAAAATATGCAGTGCTTTCCGGTCCGTCGCACGCGGAGGAAGTAGGCAGAGCTATGCCTACCACGGTGGTTGCAGCATCGGAAAACCACGATGTTGCGGTTGCAGTTCAGGAAATGTTTTCAACAGACTTCCTCAGAGTATATACAGGCACAGATGTTACAGGCGTTGAGCTTGGCGGAGCCTTAAAGAACATCATTGCCCTTGGAGCAGGCATTTCGGACGGACTTGGATTTGGAGACAACGCCAAGGCTGCAATGATGACAAGAGGCATAGCCGAAATGAAGCGCCTCGGAGTTAAAATGGGTGCAGATGTCAACACCTTTGCAGGACTTACAGGCATAGGCGATCTGATTGTAACCTGCACCAGCATGCATTCCAGAAACAGACGCTGCGGCATAATGATAGGCGAGGGAATGGCGCCTGAGGAAGCAGTAAAAAATGTAGGAATGGTAGTTGAGGGCATGTTTACTGCAGAGGCCGCATATGAGCTTGCGGACAGACTGGGTGTTGAAATGCCTATAACCAATGAAATCTACAAGCTGATAAAGGGACAGATTACAGGCAAAGAGGCTGTAATGAACCTTATGGGAAGAGAAAGAAAACCTGAGGATTAAGAAATCGGCAGGATAGAATAATCAGTTTACGGGGAGAGTACAGCTATGACAAAAAACAAGGAACTTTTTACGGAAGTGAAAGTCTCTGACACAGAGCTTGACAAGGTTTCAGGCGGTACAGATATTACCGGCAGCGAGAGTTTTCAGATAAATAACAATAACTTTGATACAGGCATAAATTTCAATAACTCTAATATGAGTCTGAATATCAGCAACAACAGTACTGATATGAATATAAATCAGACAAACAGCCTTGATAATACCCTGATTAATGATATTTTTGACATAAAAAAACTGAACCGTAACGGTTGAAGAAGTTATACCAAAATCACAAAACAGTGTTGACAAATATGTGCTTATGACATAAAATATATTTATAGATAAGCAGGAGGCAATGTTATGTACAGTCGTAATACAGGTAAAATGAATATGGTTATGATGATGTGCAGCTACGCCTTTGGTCAGATTCTCTAGACACTGCTTGAGAGATGAGTTTACTAAAGGCGATTTTGGCGTAAGCCAACATCGTCTTTTTTTATGGAGGTATGTTATGAACGAAAAATCAATAGGAACTAAATGCGTACAGGCCGGCTACAGACCGGGAAACGGAGAGCCGAGACAGATACCTATTATTCAGAGTACAACTTTTAAATATGATACAAGTCAGGATATGGGCAGGCTGTTTGATTTAGAGGCGTCGGGATATTTCTACACAAGACTTCAGAACCCTACCAATGATTATGTGGCAGCCAAGATAGCGGCTCTTGAGGGCGGCAGCGCTGCAATGCTTACATCGTCGGGACAGGCTGCCAATTTCTATGCTGTGTTCAATATTGCCTCCTGCGGAGACCATGTTGTTGCTTCAAGCAGCATATACGGCGGTACCTACAACCTGTTTGCAGTTACAATGAAAAAAATGGGCGTTGATTTTACATTTGTATCTCCATATGCTACAGACGAAGAACTTGATGCGGCATTTAAGCCTAATACCAAGGCTGTGTTCGGAGAAACAATAGCAAATCCTGCGCTTACTGTTTTAGACATCGAGAAATTCGCAGCGGCAGCTCACAGACACGGCGTACCGCTGATTATAGACAATACATTTGCAACCCCTGTAAACTGCAGACCTTTTGAATGGGGCGCAGATATAGTTACTCATTCGACTACAAAATATATGGACGGTCATGGCGCAGGCGTGGGAGGATGTATTGTTGATTCGGGCAAATTCGACTGGATTAAATATGCGGATAAATTCCCGGGACTGTGTACTCCTGATGACAGCTATCACGGCATTACCTACGCTGAGAAATTCGGTCTTGAGGGCGCATATATAACAAAGGCTACAGCGCAGCTTATGAGGGATTTCGGTTCAATCCAGTCACCGCAGAATGCATATATTCTCAATCTGGGACTTGAAAGCCTCCATGTCAGAGTTAAAAGACACTGTGAAAACGGACTGGCAGTTGCTGAGTTTTTAAATCAGCATGACAAAATAGAATGGGTTAAATACTGCGGACTCAAGGGCGATAAGGACTACGAAACGGGTCAGAAATATCTGCCGAACGGCTCCTGCGGCGTAGTAAGCTTCGGTGTTAAAGGCGGCAGAGCGGCAGCCGAAAAGTTTATGGCAAATTTAAGAGTTGCAGCTATAGAAACTCACGTTGCAGACGCAAGAACCTGCTGTCTGCACCCTGCAAGTTCAACTCACAGACAGATGACAGACAGTGAGCTTGAAGCGGCAGGCGTATCACCTGACCTTGTAAGATATTCCTGCGGTCTTGAAGATGCGGCTGATCTGATTGCAGATATTGAAAATGCACTGAAATAGGAGGGAATACTATGCCTATCAGAATACCTGATAAACTGCCGGCAGCCAAGGTGCTTGCCAGTGAAAATATATTTACAATGAATGATACGAGGGCTACCACACAGGATATACGTCCTCTGCAGATACTTGTGCTTAATCTGATGCCTACAAAGGTAGCGACAGAAACACAGCTTGCAAGACTTCTGGGTAACACACCTCTGCAGGTGGAGCTTGAACTTATGCAGGTTAAAAGCCACGAGTCAAAGAATACCTCTAAGGAGCATATGCTCAAGTTCTATACCACCTTTGACAAGGTAAGGGACAGATATTTTGACGGAATGATTATAACGGGGGCTCCCGTAGAGCTTATGGACTTTGAAGAGGTGGAATACTGGCATGAGCTTTGTTCAATAATGGAGTGGAGCAGGACGCACGTTTACAGTACATTTCATATATGCTGGGGAGCGCAGGCAGCGCTGTATTATCATTTCGGAATACCTAAGAGAATTCTTGAGGAGAAGCTGTTTGGAGTATTTCCTCACAAGGCTGACAAGAAGAATGCAATACTTCTCAGAGGTTTTGATGATGTGTTTATGGTGCCTCATTCAAGACATACCACTGTTGACAGGGAAGATATCGAAAGATGCAATAAGCTCAAAATACTGGCTTCTTCAGAGGAAGCAGGTGTGTATGCTGCAATGACAGATAACGGCAGACAGATATTCATAACAGGTCATTCCGAGTATGATACGGATACCCTCAAACAGGAATATCTGAGGGACAAAAATCAGGGACTTGATATCAAGATGCCTCAGAATTATTTCCCAGACAATGACGATACCAAAGAGCCGATAGTTACATGGAGAGGACATGCAAACCTCATATATCAGAACTGGCTCAACTATTTCGTATATCAGGCAACCCCTTATGCAATAGACAGCATAGGACCTGTGATATAGACAGCTTAATATTAAAAAAGCACTGGTGATTGCATCAGTGCTTTTTGTAACAGCTGTTTATAATCTAAAGTGAATATTTATTCTTGTACATTTTGAAGTTTGATTTGAATTCGTCTGTATCGTTCCTTATATCACCCAGATACTTGTGCATATCAAATGATGCGTTTTCTGATATCTCGGTGATGCAGGCCGCTATGTTTGAGCAGTGGTCTGCTGTTCTTTCAAGGTTTGTAAGAATATCCGACAGTACAAATCCGTGGTCTATGGTACATTCGCTTTTCTGAAGTCTTAATATATGGTGCAGCTTTATCTGCTCTACCAGTATATCTATAGTCTGTTCAAGTGGCTCTACGAGAGCTGCTTTGTCAAGGTCATTGTCAATGAAAGCACCGTAAGCAAGGTCTGTAATTTCAAATACAGCCTCTTTGAGTACTGAAACCTCATGCTTCGCCTCATCTGAGAACTCGATGTGCTTACTGTTTATCTCCTCAGCAGACTCTACAATGTTTACTGCATGGTCTGATATTCTTTCAAAATCTCCGATAAGCTTGAGAAGCTTTGTTATCTTGTGATTTTCAGTTTCCGATATATCTTCGTTTGACAGCCTGACAAGGTATGAGCCTATTGCATCTTCGTAGATGTCGGCATCTTTTTCATATTTTCTTACCTTTTTGGCTGTCGGAGCATCATATATGCTGAGAAGCGGCATAGCTGTTTTGATTGAGTTTACTGCAGCATCAGCCATATCAGCAGTTATTGCTTCTGCGCGCTCTAAAGCTACTGACGGAGTGATGAGAAGTCTTTCATCAAGCAGCGGGGTTTCTTCCTTGGCAGGAGCGTCCTTTATAGTCAGGGTTGCCAGCTTGCCGAGTGCTGCGCCAAACGGCAGCAGCAGCGCTGTACAAAGCAGGTTGAACATCGAATGTGCAATTGCTATTCCGAACTGGTTTGCCTGCAAGTCTACAAATGCGAAGTGAGCAAATGAATTAACTGCATAAAACAGCAGCAGCAGTACGACTGTACCGATTATATTGAAATACAGGTGTACAAACGCAACACGCTTGGCGTTTTTGTTTGCGCCTATAGATGATATTAATGCTGTAACACATGTACCTATATTCTGTCCCATAATGATAGGAATTGCCGAAGCGTAGGTGATTGCGCCTGTAGTTGACAGCGCCTGAAGTATACCTACCGAAGCAGATGAACTCTGTATTATTGCTGTCAGCAGCGCGCCTGCAAGAACTCCCAGAATAGGATTTGAGAATACTGTAAGCAGATTTGTAAAGCCCTCTACTTCTTTTAATCCTGAAACAGCGCCCGACATTGACTCCATACCGTACATAAGCACTGCAAAGCCCAGAAGTATCATACCTGTATCTTTCTTTTCGGTGTTCTTGACAAACATATAGAAGATGATACCGATGAGAGCGAGTACAGGTGTAAATGAAGACGGCTTCAGAAGCTGAATGATTACGCTGTCGCCGCTTATGCCTGTTAAACTCAGCAGCCATGCGGTTACTGTAGTTCCTACATTGGCGCCCATTATTACATATATGGACTGTTTCAGCGTTATAATTTCAGAGTTTACAAGACCGACCAGCATTACCGTTGTTGCCGAGGAACTCTGTATTATTGAAGTGATACCGAGTCCGAGACCGAAGCCCTTGATAGGGTTGTCCGTTATTTTGCCTAAAACGGTATTAAGCTGACTGCCTGCTTTTTTTTCGAGGGCATTGCCCATAACCTGCATGCCGAACAGGAACAGAGCAAGTCCGCCTATAAGGGATAGAAAATCAAAAATATTCATCACATACCTCCGTAATCCATAAGTCATTCCAAATAATATACGGCAAGTGTGAAATTTAAAATATCAATTATGTTAAATCTGTGTAAAATCTGTTATAGTCTATCTGAATTCAAGTGAAATCGAGGTTCCCCTGCCGGGAGAGCTGTCGATGTGTATTGCCGCGTTGTGGTACATGGCGCCGTGCTTGACTATGGAAAGGCCAAGACCTGTGCCGCCAACCTCTTTGGAATGACTTTTGTCAACCCTGTAAAAGCGCTCAAATATGCGGCTTTGCTGATCTGACGGAATACCTATGCCGTCATCTCTGACCGTAAGCCGTCTGTCCGATATTATAACCTGGGCGTGACCTCCGGGACTGTTGTATTTTATGGCGTTGTCGCAGAGGTTTGAAATTATTTCGTCAAGTATGCGGCGGTTGCCGTCAACATATGAGCTGCTGCCTGAAAGCGTAAGGGTGATTTCTGATTTTTCGGCAACAGAGGCAAGCCTTGAAACAACCTCTGAAGCAACCTGATATAAATCGACAGGCTCTTTATCGTAAGGAATTTCTCCGCCGTCAAGCTGTGAAAGTCTGATTATATCATTTACAAGGGTTATGAGGCGCTGCGCCTCCTTATATATATTATCTGAAAATCTTACAGCGGTATTCACGTCTGCAAGGCCGTTTCTGATAAGCTCTGCAAATCCCGAAATAGAGGTCAGAGGTGTTTTAAGCTCGTGAGAAACATTTGAGGTGAACTCTCTTCTGAGAACGTCTCTTTTTTCTTTTTCGGTTTCGTCAATTACCATTATGAC
The DNA here is from genome assembly GCA_934256595.1 of uncultured Clostridia bacterium. GTDB lineage: Bacteria > Bacillota > Clostridia > Peptostreptococcales > Anaerovoracaceae > UMGS973. Next base: position 42,724 of record CAKQOW010000005.1, on the reverse strand, counting down.
AAGGCCCTCTTTCTCGCCCTCATGAATTACGGGAGCTGCTATTACCTCACAGTATATATCTCCGATGTGCATAGTGCAGGAGCTGCGTTTGCCGTCAAGTGCCGCAAGAACCGCGTGTCTGAATTTATCATCCGTACTGAGATCCAGCACATGAAAAGGGCTGCCCTCTCCGGTAAATCCCAGAAGCCTGATGGCGCTGTGGTTGCAGGATAATATTTCTGCCCTTGTATTGGTTATAATCATGCCCTCGCTCATACTTTCCATTGTGGCATTCAGCTGAGCCTGCTGAAGCTTAAGCTCATCTATCTGTGAGAGTATTTTCTGGTTCTGGGATTTGAGCCTTCTGACCGCAGGTCTTAATTCATCATAGATTTCCTCTTCATCAGGATTATCAAGATCTATATTCTCAAGAGGCTTTGCTATTCTTGCCGACAGCCGGAATGCTATCAGCCCGCTTAGGATCAGAGCAAATGCAAAGATAAGAAGGATTGCTTTTATCATTCCCTTGAGAACTGTCAGGAATGTATACTGATTTGAAGAAACTCTGAGGATAGTGCCGTCGTCAAGTTTAAGTGCGTAGTATACGGTCCGGACAGACATTGTACCGGAGTTTCTTATGGCTGTTCCGCAGCCGTCCGTGACAGCTTCCTTTATTTCTTTGCGGTCGAGATGGTTTTCCATTTCGGAGGCATCGGCTCTGTTGTCATAGAGGACCTTGCCGCTTTGGTCTATCCAGGTTATCCTTGTTTCATCTCCCGAAATGCCGTCAAGATAATCTGCGCCGCCAAGCTTAATGCCTGCAGCAGCATATGCCGCCTCCTGACCGAGCTCCGTTTCAAGCTGGGTATTGAAATATTTGTAGGAGGCGTTGAGGGTAATGCCTGTTGATGCGATTACAAAACACAGTATTGCAATCAGGGTGTTTCTGAATATGCGTATTTTCATCTATTTATCTCCGATCCTGTAGCCTACACCGCGGATGGTTTCTATAAGGCTGCCGGCTTCGGACAGCTTATGACGAAGTGTTCTGATATGCACATCGACAGTGCGGTTTTCACCGTCGAAGTCATAGCCCCATATGTGCTGCAGTATCTGATCCCTGGTAAGCACCATACCTTTGTTTTCAAACAGATATTTAAGAAGCTCAAACTCCTTGTAGGTAAGAGCAATCTCTTCGCCTGAAACTGTAACCATATGCTTTGAAACAGACAGACACAAAGGGCCTGCCGTATAGGTTTTGCCCTGAGAGGAGACTGAGCTTCTGCGAAGCACGGCCTTTACTCTTGATACCAGTTCCATAACTCCGAAAGGCTTGGTTATGTAATCATCGGCTCCCGCATCAAGGGCGGTAACCTTGTCAAACTCGCTGCCTTTGGCTGTAAGCATTATAACGGGGATATCAGAGGTTGCAGACTTGCTGCGAAGCTTTGAAAGCACCTGCAGTCCGTCCTCCTCCGGCAGCATTACATCAAGAATTACAAGCTCAGGCGGATTTTCGCCTACAGCCTGCCAGAATTCCGATGGAGCTGCAAAGCCGGTTGCTTCGTTTCCTGTTACGTTTAAAGAATAGCATACAAGTTCGCGTATGTTTTCATCATCTTCAAGTAAATAAATCATAATAACTCTCCATATTTATAGGTTATGTATAGTATAGACCAAAAAAATGTTAATTGCATCTTTTTTGTTAAGCGGCAGATATATTTTTGAGCCGGAGTATGATAAGATTTTAGATAGAGAGAGGAGGCGGACTATGAATGACGTGTTCACACACCAGCCTGATATAGTGACTGCGGGTACGGATCTTGTGATAAGTCTGGCTGCCGCCGGCTTTGCAGCGGCTGTTACTGTAAGGCATATTAAAAAAAGCAGCATCAGGAGAATGTGCCTGCTGATGTTTGCGGCGGTGTTTGCTGCAGGAATTGCAGGAGCTGTGCTTCACGGTTTTACTGTGGTTTACGAAAGCTTTGCGGCAGAGCAGGTGATAAGAGCGTTTACGGCAGCCTGTATTGGCGGTATAGCAGTTCCGGTTATATATATTTGCATGTATTGTGCTTTGGGAAAACCCATAGCTTCATATTTTAGAAAGGCAGCTGCTATATTATGGGCAGCAGCAGAAGCGGCTGCAGTCATATCGGCGGCAGAGGGCGGCAGAGCTTTCGGCCCTGTATATGTATATGCCGCAGTGTGCATTGCATTTGCCGCAGGCAGCGGGATTTACTGTGTGTTGTCGGGAAAGGCAGGAGAGATGATATATCTTCTGATATGTATTGCCTCGGCGGGAGCAGGACTGGCTGTTCAGAATCTGCTTGCAGAGGATAAGACGCTGAATCTGATATTACAGTTTAATCATTCGGGGCTTGCCCACCTTGCAGTTATAGCGGTACTGCCGCTGACATATATATGGTGTGACAGAATTATACAAAAATACAGTGATTAGAAATAGTTAGTTTTCATCGGAAGCGAGCCATTTTTTTCTTGTTTCATCGCAGGAAAGCTGATGTTCCGAAATACTGCTGCAGTATTCTCTGCAGTAGCAGACAGAGCATTCGTGCATTGTATTTTCGAGCTGTATAAGTTTGTCTATTGTAAGCATCTGCAGTCGTTTTTCGTAATTAGTCATAATTTCAAACCCTCCGTTCCGGCTCCTTGTTACCGCTATTATACCACCTTGCAGAAGGTATAATCAATACAAAACCAACTGTAAGGGGAAATGGAATGAAGATAATTATAAACAGGCGTTTTGCAGAAAATCTGGTTGCTTTGAGATTAAAGCACGGTCTGTCGCAGTACAGGCTTGTGGAGAAGATGCAGCTTCTGGGAAGCACCATATCAAGAGGTACATATTCAAAGATAGAGCTCGGCGCGGGCAATTTAAAGGTTTCGGACCTTGTGGCGCTCAGACAGATATACGGCGTCGGCTATGAGGATTTCTTCAAGGGAATAAGCGCAGACGAAAAAGAAAACGAATAAAACAAACTCCCTGAAAAATAAATATCGGGGAGTTTTATTCGTTTTGATTTGTTCTGACGGATATATATATCATTAAACCTGTCATATGTTGTGGCTGTCATTGTAAAAACTGTATCCGTTTCTGCCGTTTTTCTTAACGGAATACATTGCAAGGTCGGCATCGTTAAAGATACTGTCACCGGGCTTTTTTCTGTCGGAAAAAGCCACACCTATGCTCATGGTGACAGCAGGAAGACCGTCGCCGGTATCCTGAAGATTTTTTTTCAGACCGTTCAGTTTTTTCTCAACTGTGATACGGTGCTTCTGGGATACATCTGTCATAATGACGGCAAACTCATCACCGCCTATGCGGAATATGTAATCCGAACTTCTGAAGGTCGCATTAAGCTTTGTGGCTGTTTTTCTGATGACTGCATCACCTGTTGTATGCCCGAAAGTATCATTGAAGTTCTTGAAATTGTCGATATCGACCAGTATCAGAGCATAAGATGAAATTTCTTTTTCATATAGAGAGAGTATCTTATCAAAAGACCCCTTGTTAAGCAGCCCTGATAATGCATCATGCTCTGCTTCGTGGCGGAAAAGCTTTTGTGCCGCCTGATTTTCCTCAAAGACCCTGTTGTATGTTTCGGCAAGAGACTGAAGTTCTGCAGCGCCGATTACCGGAACCGTTTCATCGTGCTCAATGCTCTCGTTGTAGCTTATAAGGGGTTTTACTACATGCTTTCGAACGATAATGCTGCCTGCAATCAGGAACAATATAAGGAATATGAGTTCGATTTCCTGCAGAATATAAAACTTCAGAAATGCAGCAGAAGATTTTTCCTGATGATTTTTTGAAATAGAAACAAGATCATTCATACATCTGTTGACGTTGTCTGTGATTTTGTTTTTGGCATTCTGATACGAATTGTCGCTGACAAGTCTGCGCGCCTTCTCCAGCTTTTGAGAATCAGATGCTGCAATGTCTTTCGCGCTGAGATTAACAGAAACCAGCTCATCCGGAAGGCTGTCCTCAGGCACGTCAAATACTGCGGAAACAAGTTTCATAGCATAAAGCTCACGTTCCATAAGCTCAGTGGAATCGCTGAGAGCAGCCTCCAGCTCCGCAGTCAGTTTTGTATCGCTGAAATATACTTTGAGTTCGGCAACAGCGTTATTACGGTTTTGCGTAACATTGACCTCCTCAAAATAACCGTCTATATATTTTTTTTCACCGGTCATTACATACAGGCGCACCTGTTCTGTAAGTATGTCAGAGCCCTTCTGCAGCTTATGTGCAGCATTTTCGGAAATTATATACTGCTCGTAGAAAGTTTCCATATTGTGCAGATTTCTGAAGCCTGAGATGAATATTACTACAAACAGTATTGCAAGTATGACTGCAAGAACCAGGCTTGCAGTACTGAAATATCTGATATATATCTTCTTCAACGGCGCAACTCCCCGGATATTCCCAACTCTGTGAACTGACTAAAAAGGCATCTGCCTGTAAAGGCGATGCCTTTGTCTGGTGAGGGTAGAGGGACTCGAACCCCCAACCTGCGCATTCGTAGTGCGTTACTCTATCCATTGAGCTACACCCCCACATTCGTACAACAGTTATTATACAAAACCGCAGCAGCATTGTCAAAGAGATTTTGAGTATTTATGTGATTTTTTGGTCGTATATTCAGCAATATTCCTTGATACTGACCTGTTTACGGTATACAATTGTATCATAAACAGACATTATGAAAGGTACGGATATATGACTGACGGACAGAAAAGACTTGAAGAGCATATGACAAGGACTCTTTACGAAAACAATGTTAATCAGAAAGATTTAATAAACGGTATGATGCGTGCAGAGGCTGCAGGCTGTTCCTATGAAGAGGGAACTCTGTCCTTTGCCTTTCCGGTTCAGAAATGGCAGACCAACAGAGTAGGCAGTCTCCACGGCGGCATCATAGCCACAGCCTTTGACCTGACAGTGGCTGCGCTTGCAAGGTTTTATGCAGGAGCAGATTTTGCGCCTACAGTAAGTCTTGATATTAAATATGTAAGACCTGCAAAAGAGGGAGATACTATAATTGTAACTGCCCGCAAAATTTCGGCGGGCAGGCGCATATCTCAGCTTGTATGTGAGGCCAGAGATAAAGCGACAGGTAAAGTTATTGCAACAGGTGCATCTGTATATCTTAATATTGATACAGACAAAGAACGCAGATAGGAAGGGGATTGTTATGGAGTTTATGGAGCTTGCAAAGAGCAGATATTCGGTTCGTAAATTCAAAAAAGAGCAGATAAGCGACGAGGAGCTTGCGGCTGTACTTGAAGTGGCAAAGCATTCGCCTACAGCGCTTAATTTTCAGCCACAGAAGATATATGTACTCAAAAGCGATGAGGCAGTGGCAAAAATAAATTCATTGTGCAAATGCATATACGGTGCGCCTATGGTGCTTATGGTATGCTATGATGAAACGGTATGCTGGAGAAACCCTCTGATAAGAGGCCACAAATCCGGAGTGACAGACGTTTCTATTCTTTGTGATGAAATAATGCTGCAGGCATGGAGTATGGGAATAGGCACCTGCTTTGTGGGGCTGTTTGATGATGTAAAGCTTCAGCGGGAATTCAACCTGCCTGAGCATATCAGACCTGTGGCGCTTCTGCCTATCGGCTATCCGTCTGAAACCTGCAGACCTCTTGCGAAAATGCACGATGTGACAAAGCCGATAGAAGAAATGGTGAGAGTGATTTAGGAGGAACACAGTATGAAAACTATGAAATATACCACAGCGAACGGATATACCTTTGAGGGATTTATGTTTCGTGATACCCACGGGCAGTGCATCAAGGTTCCGTATGAGTACAGAGGCATTGTCAATATGGGTGACAAGCTTACCACTGAACTCGGAGACGTTATAGATCTTGTGGATGAAGATATGGAAGTAATTGATGACGAGATGTATGCCGTATTTTATTACAGATACAACTATTAATACAGATAACAGCAAAGGTGCCGCGGGGCACCTTTAATTGTCTAAAATCTGTCGCTGTAATTAAGCATATCCTTGATATATCCGCCTTTAACCCTGTCCTTTTCGAACAGGGAAGATTTGTAATATATTATTGAACCGGCAAAGGTTGACTCTGTTGTGGTTATAATGCCGTAGGAGCCGGAAGAGCCGTCTCTTGGTCTTGTCAGGCTGCCGGGATTGAGCAGATATATGCCGTCATATTCCTCATATACAGGTACATGAGTATGTCCGAATACTGCGGCAACGCAGTTTTTTTCCTCGCACAGATACAAAAGCTTGTCGTAGTAATAGTCCACATTCTGCATATGTCCGTGGGTGACAAGGATATTGCCGTACTCTGTTTCGGCTATGGCAAAATCGTTTGCACTGTGGCTGCCGTCGCAGTTGCCGGGAACCGAGATTACAGGTATATTGAATTCCGCTTCCAGTTCATAGGCATCGCGCTGCATATCTCCTGTATGTATTATCATATCTACGCACTTGAGATGAGGGTATATTTTTCTTACCTTGTCCAGATGACCGTGTGTATCTCCGATGATAAATAATTTCAAAGCTTTTCTCCTCAATATTGTAATGATATATATAAGCATAATTGACTGGAGCGGATTTTTCAAGTAAAATTAAAAGAGAATTAACAGAGAGGTAGCGTATATGATTAATTGTTTTAAACTTGAATTAAACCACAAAATGAAGATGGACGAGGCGGTAGTTAAAGCTAAGGAGGCTGCAGCCTTGGGTTACAATATGATAAATATTACAGGTGAGGAGCCTGTCGAGAGATTTAATATCATCAAAGAGGTGGAGCAGATTAAATCCATTGAAGGCATAGAGCAGGTAATGCTTACAACAAATGGACAGCTTCTGAAACTTACCGCAGGCGAGCTCAAAGCGGCAGGGCTTGACAAGGTGGCAGTAAAGGTCGATACATTCAGATACGCCAGATTTAAAAAAAATCTTGAGGACGATACTCTCGAAAATGTTGTAGAGGGCATCAACAAGGCAACCGATGCGGGACTTAAGCCTGTCAGAATTATAATGAGGGTCGAAAAGGACTTCAATGACGATGAGATTATGGACTTCGTGCAGCTTACATTTCAGCACGACTACGAGATCTTATTTATAGGAAGCGACAGCTTCCCGGCCGAAGAAATCAGAAACAGACTTCCGGGCTTCAGAGAAGCGGCTTCTCAGGAGCAGGACGTTATAACCGGTAAGTATCCGGGAGCGATAGGCAGAATCTGTTTCGAGAAATAGCAGGTAGTATACAGTAAAAAGCAGCAGCATTGCAACTTGTGACAAGGCTGCTGTTTTTTATGCAAATATAAAAAATACAAAAAATTCATAAAAATAGACACTATTCTGAAAAAATATGATATAATGGCTGAAATATATTATATGAGGAGGAAAACAATGAAAAAATTATCACTAGTATTAGCAGCAGCAATGCTGATTGCCATGTTTGCCTTTACAGGTTGCGGCAAGTCAGATGGGGATTCTGATTTGAATGCTTTTTATGAAAGTGTTGATGCAGATTATTCCTATGATGTTATGCAGAAACTTATTTCATTTCAGACAAACGAAGATTTAGGTTTCAGGACCGCAGGTTCTGCAGCAGAGAAAGAAGCAGCAGAGTATATTGAAGATGAGATGAAGGCTATAGGTCTTGAAAATGTAAATAAAGAAGCTATTACGGTTGATTCATTTACATTTAAAAATGCTGATCTTAGATATGAGAACAATGGCAATGAAAACAAAATAGAAATGGCTATGTTCCAATCCACATATAAAGCCAAAAATGAGGAAGTGGAGATTGTATATGCAGGCAAGGGAACTGCTGAAGACTATGAAGATTTGGATGTAAACGGAAAAATTGTACTTATTGATATAAATCAGGCAGACGAATGGTGGATAAACTGGCCGTCATATCAGGCAAAGGTAAAGGGCGCAAAGGCTGTTATAGCTGTTAATGTAGACGGATACTGCACATATTCGGAAGACACTCTGGGAGTTCAGGATTATTGCGGACCATCGGATGCACCGGCTTTCACTATCACAGTAGCAGATGCCAAACCGCTGAAAAAAGCGATTAAAGACAATGGCGGTTCAATAAAAGCCGTACTGAATGCTGACGGAGAGGTTAAACATAATCAGACTTCATATAACGTATATGGTGAGATTCCGGGCAAAACAAATGAAGTAATCTATATTTTTGCACACTATGATGCTTATTTCAGAGCTTTTGCCGACAATACTTCAGGCGTAGGCTGTATGTTGGGAATTGCAAAGGCGCTGGTAGAAAGCGGATATGAACCTGCCAAAACAATCAAATTCATAGGTCATGGCGCAGAAGAATGGGGTGTTGATAACTCAAGATATGACTGGGCGAGAGGCGCTGCTGTAGAGATGGAAAATCATCCGGAATGGATGGAGAATGCCTATATGGCTATAGATATAGACAGCGGTGTTACAGATGGCGAGGCTGAAGGCGTAGAAATTACTATACCTTATGAACTGGCAGAATGGGTTAAACCGATTGGTGAGAAGATAGAAGGAAGTCCTTTTAAGGGCGAGTTTAAAACAAACAGTCCGGCATGGACATGGACAGAAGCATTCAGCTATGTCAACGCAGGCATTCCTGTAGTTGATTCGGGTTTATACGGTTCGGATCATTCAGGAACGTATCATTCAAATAACGATACCGAAGAAGGAAACAGCTTCAGCAAGGAAGTTTTTGAGTATGCACATAAGCTGTATGGCGGCATGACTATCCTGTTTGATAAACAAAGTTCCAGAACTTTTGATTATTCCGCATTATTTAATGAAATGAAAGCTTCAGTCAATTCAGATGTTATTGATAATGCAGATGAACTGATTAAGGCGTTTGATAATGCAAATGAAGCCGCTGCGCTGTTTAAAGAAAAAAGCGAATCAGTGGACGGTGATAATGCAGAGGAATTTAACAAAGAAGCAAATTATCTGTTTAAAGAAATTACAAACAAGCTGTTTACAATAAACTGGGATGAAGAGTTTCAGTTTGTACACTGCTATAAGCAGACAAATGTAGAAGTACTGGAGGAAGCGATAAATGCGCTTAAGAAGGGTGATGTAGCTACTGCTCTTGATGAATATCTGTACAAAATCGATTTGAACTGGTATGCGTACAACTTTGATAAACAGACTTATGATTTCTATGTGGATCAGGTACTTGGAGATGATGCCGAAAACTCATGGGGAACAGGATATCTTAAATCAAATGCTGACTTATGGCAGGTGATTCAGGATCTTAAAGCTGTATATGATGTTGAAAAACCAAATGTAGACGCTCAGATAAAAGCACTGGAAAAAGAACTTGACGTACAGAAAAAAGACCTTGCAAAAGTTGTAAAAAAAGAAATAAGCACTTTAGAAGATGTTACTGCAACAATGAAACAGCTCTCAAAGTAATAAAATATTAAAGACTTACAGATAAAGGGTGTCGATGTATTCGATGCCCTTTATTTTATGGAATTTTTAAATACCTGCTTAAAAGCATCCTTGATCATTTGGATGATGCTCCAGCAACGTATATTGATGATTTGATGCCATGGTCTGATAGTATTCCTGAGGAATGCAGGCAGATAATCAAATCGATTACAAGCATAATTACATACCACGATTGGTTTACCACTTACCCTGGAACCCTAAAAAACATAAAATGTTTTTGAAGAATTGTTTGTAATGCTCTAGACCTTTGGGTTTTGTAGTATAATATAAAGGGCAGAAGAAAATGATAAGAAAAAATGAACTGTTTTGTTTTCTTACTTGCTAGAAAAGAAGGATAGAACGTATAATAGTGTTAATGATCTAGTGTTTTTATTTTGGAAATAGAATTACTCGTACCAGTGGTATGAGTACAGATTAGGATCTCCGGGTGGACTGTATAATGGTTTGACTTATGAAGAAGTCAAGAATGGTTACTGGGAAGTTGTAGATTGTGAGGTAGAGAATGATGAAGACACTAAATGATTATATGGCAATGTCCTATCATATAAAAATTGTGGAAGATAAAAATGAAGGTGGATTTGTGGTTTCTTATCCGGATTTGCCTGGTTGTATTACTTGTGGCGGGATCGTGGAGGGTGCGATAAAAAATACACTGGATGCCCCAAAAGCATGAATCGAGGCTGCATTAGAAGATGGTGTAGAGATTCATGAACCAGACAGTCTATAAGATATGGAACATTAAAACAAAGTTATCATGAAATATTAGACTTTGAGAAATGCCATGGGAGATGCTGATATGAAAAGAAAATTTTCTATTGTAAATCGACAAGTAATGATTGCAGCAATAATAATTGTAGTGGCAGGCATTATGCTTGCAGGATGTGGGAAATCTGAAAAAAAGCCTGAGTTTCTGACTGAACATGAGTGGCTTCACTATGATTCTGCATGTGATGAGACAATTAGTTTTGGCGATGATGGGCACTTTGCTTTTTATAGCGACGAAGGAAATCCGGTTGGGGATTCTGACTTGTATGATAAGTATACATACGATTCTGAAAGTGGAGAAATTAAGCTTAAACCTGATGGTGATATGTCAATAAAGGTTCTTCGCCTCGAGAAGTCGAGACTTCTTCTGGATATCGACGGAGATGTGAAAGAATTTTTTGACAAAAAGGATAAGCTCATTGCCGGAGGTGCGCCTCAGAATCTTGCTTACGATACTGATAACGTTGTCAGTGGGTTTAGTTCGTACCTTGCAATTATCGGTAAAGATGGGGCTAAAATTGTTACTGCACCTGCAAATTATGATGGCGATGATCCGGAATTCAAGGAATATGAGCTATCAGAAAAACTGGCAGATAATACAGAGTTTTATTCTTGGACTTATAATGTGGATGAAACAGGAAAAAGCGTAAATATTGAGTCACACTGCAGGAAGCTGACTGAAAAAGGTGCCTATAGGCTGATTGATAGTGGAGCAGCCGTAGGATTCATTTGGTATAACGAAAATGCTGAAATCACAAAAATTGTTTTCTGGGGAAGCACAATTACACAGTAGTTTATGGCATCAAATAAAAAAATTACATACCACGATTGGTTTACCACTTACTAAAATATTAATAAATACGGCAATTAGAAAGGATGCAGTGAAAGCATATGTACAGGATATATATTATAGAGGACGATAATATTATTGCAGGCAAGATAAAAGAGCATATGACAAGCTGGGGCTTTGAGGCAAGGTGCGCATCGGATTTCAGAAATATAATGGGAGAATTTGCAGAGTATGAGCCTCATATGGTGCTGCTGGATATTTCGCTGCCGTTTTTTAACGGATACCACTGGTGTGAGGAAATCAGGAGAGTGTCAAAGGTTCCCGTGATTTTTCTGTCCTCGGCGGCGGATAATATGAACATTATAATGGCTATGAGCATGGGCGGAGATGATTTCATTGCAAAGCCGTTTGATATGAATGTACTGGTTGCAAAGGTGCAGGCCGTATTAAGACGCACCTATGACTTCGGCGGGCAGACTCAGGTTATAGAGCACAGAGGAGCGCTGCTTAATATGTCTGATGCCAGTCTTGTATATAACGGGGAGCCTGTGGAGCTTACGCGAAACGACTACAAAATCCTGCTTACCCTTATGGAAAACAGAGGCAGCATTGTTTCAAGAGAAACCCTGATGGAGAAGCTCTGGGAAACAGACTGCTTTGTAGATGAGAACACTCTGACCGTAAATATCGCAAGGCTCAGAAAAAAGCTTGACGGCGCAGGTCTTACAGGCTTTATAACCACCAAAAAGGGTATAGGATATATTGTGGAATAGCAGAGGAGAGATTATGATTTCAAGCTATATCAGACTCAATTTAAAGACACTGCTGATATTCCTGCTGTTTACTGCGGTATTCGGAGCTATGGCATTTGTTTATGGCATGCCGGCAGAAGCAGTAGGCTATGCACTGCTGCTGTGTATTGTAATTTCTGCGGTGATGGTTACTGCCGATTTCCTAAAATTCAGAGCAAAACATAAGGCTCTGCTGCAGTTTGCAGAGCAGGTAAGCTTCAGTATAAGCAATATGCCGGCTTCATCAAACCTGATTGAAAGCGATTACTGCGAGATAATAAAGCTTCTGAACACATCCAAAAAGGAGCTGGCATCAAAGCTGACCGGGCAGTATTCAGCCCTTATAGACTATTATACACTGTGGGCTCATCAGATAAAAACACCTATTGCGGCGATGTATCTGGTGCTTGCGGACAATGACACAAATACTGCGAGGGAGCTTAGAGATGAACTTCAGAAGACAGAGCAGTATGCCGATATGGTGCTTATGTATCTTAAGCTTGATGCAGGCGCAGAGGATTATGTCATAAGAGAGTGCAGCCTTGACAGCATAATCAGGCAGGCAGTAAAAAAATACGCCTCACAGTTCATACGCAAAAAAATACGTCTTGAATATGAACCTGTGAAGTATGAAGTGCTTACAGACGAAAAATGGCTGCTGTTTGTGATAGAGCAGATCATATCAAACTCACTCAAATATACAAGACAGGGCTTCATAGCGATAACTTTTGAAAAAGAAGGTATTCTGTGTATCAGAGATAGCGGTATAGGAATTGATGCAGCGGATATTCCAAGGGTGTTTGATAAGGGATTTACGGGACTTAACGGAAGGACAGACAAAAAAGCCACAGGTATAGGGCTGTATCTGTGCAGGCGTATTCTTACGGCTCTCGGACATGATATACAGATAAGCTCGTCTGAGGGTAAAGGTACTGAAGTAAGGATAGATTTAAGCAGGTCCGATGTTAATGTTGAATAAATCATAATGAAATTCGGGAAATAGCGGTTATGTTAATTTGCATTGCTTGCTAAGTTTACTGTATCTGTGATAATTTTTAGCCACAGAAGGAGGTAACAGATAAATGCTTGGTGAAAATTTAAAAGCTTTGAGGAAGCAAAAAGGAATGTCGCAGGAGGTAATGGCGCAGCAGCTTAATGTTGTTCGTCAGACAGTTTCAAAATGGGAGCAGGGGCTTTCAGTTCCCGATGCGCAGATGCTGACAAGGATAGCGGAGCTGTTTGAGGTGCCTGTCAGCAGCCTGCTGGGAGAGAGCATAGAAGAGAATGTTAATATAAATGAGATTGCAGTGCAGCTTGCGATACTGAATGAACAGCTTGCATCAAGGAGAGGCAGAAACCGGAAAATACTCAGAATCATTATGATTGTTATCGCTGCTGTTATTGCAGCTTATCTGCTGCTGCATATTGTTTTCGGTGTTGTTATAGACAGTAAACGGGTAATGACTTCGGCAGAACTGACCTGCAGCCTTGACGGTGAAACCTATTATTACGGGCTGAACTATGATGACCGGTTCCGTATTCACGAGGGAGGCGGTGACGCTTTTGTGGCAAATCATACCGATGTTGAAGCCTGTGATGATGCGAATGTTGCCATTGCGCATATTGAGGACTGGTTTAAGGATCGCGGCGGAAGTGTTGACATTGAATATAAACAGATCGATAAGCAGTAGAACTGTACTGCGAAAACACATATAACGGAGAAAGATAAATATGCTTGGTGAAAATTTAAAGACTTTGAGAAAGCAAAGGGGAATGTCGCAGGAAGTAATGGCGCAGCAGCTTAATGTTGTTCGTCAGACGGTTTCAAAATGGGAGCAGGGGCTTTCGGTTCCCGATGCTCAGATGCTGACAAGGATAGCGGAGCTGTTTGAGGTGCCTGTAAGCAGCCTGCTGGGAGAGAAAATAGGGGAAAAGGCGGATACGGACGAGATTGCTGCGCAGCTTGCCGTTTTAAATGAGCAGCTTGCGGCAAAGACAAGGCGAAACAAAAGGATATTCAAAATTCTGCTGGCTGTATTTGCAGGAATTATCCTCGTATATGCGCTGCTTATAGCGTGCAATATGGCGCTGCCGGCAAAGCGCATTACAGGAGCGGGAGATGAAAACAGAACTGTTACAACCCTTGACTGCCGGCTTAACGGACAGAGGTATATATACAGTATCGTATACGAAGAAGACGGCAGCGTTATAGCAGTAGATAAAGCCGCAGACTCAGATGCGCAGGAGCTCAGTGACGACCCTGCGGACTCAGAAGAATATACGGATGCAAAGGGGCTGATTGCAGGAATTGACAGCTATTTTGAAGAACGCGGAGGCAGCGTCAGGCGCACAGACAAAACTGATTAGAAATATTGAATTTATGCGGAAATGGGGGGGGTATAATAGAGGAAGAAAGTATGCAAGATGATACGCAGGCAGGGTGCTTTTATATTGGAGCGCTCTGTCTGTCTTTTTGTTTAGGCGTTTTTGTTTTTGCGCAAAACAGTTGCCAATGCTATTGTTTTGCGCTATAATAGAAACGAAGGCGGTGATAAAGTGGATTTATATAAAGAGCTTGCGGCTATACGTTGCTTTACGAGAGATGAACTTGCCAGACTGGCTGGTTCAGACAGTGCGGCAGCTTGGCATATACGAAAGTTTTTAGAAAAAGGATATATTGAGCGGGTGCGCCGAGATTTATATGTAGTTATGAGTTTGGAAACAGGCCAGCCGATTCCAAATCGTTTTCAAATTGCATCCAGGGTGGCGGAGGATGCGTGCGTTTCCCATCACAGTGCGTTTGAGTACTATGGTTATGCAAATCAGGTGTTTTATGAGGTGTATGTGGCAACAGGAAAGCGAGTGCGGTCGTTTTCTTATGACGGGATTGATTATTATCCAGTGAGCTGCAGGGGAACAGAAGGAGTTATAGAAACGGGAAACGGAGTTCGTGTGACTTCCTTAGAACGGACAGTAATTGATGGTATTGCGGATTTTGAAAAGATTGGTGGGTTGGAAGAACTGTTGCGTTGTATGCAGCTCATTCCATCTCTTTCACCGGAGCATCTGCTTTCTGCCCTGGATTTATACCATTGTGGAAAGCTTTATCAAAAAACCGGATATATTCTTGAAATATTCCAGGAGGATTTGGGATTGCCGGATTTTTTTCTTGATGAATGCGAGAAACATTTGCCGGACAGTAAATCATATTTCAGTGATGAAAAGGATGGATTTGTGTTTCATAAGCGGTGGCGGCTTTTTGCACCGGAAAATTTAAGGACACTTATTGATAAGGGGGTAAATAACTATGATGCAATATGACAGGATTACACTTGGACGGCAGGCAAAGGAACTTGGGTTTGTACGTGATACTTTAGAAAAAGTGTGCCGGCTTGCAGATGTTTTATCTTTCATGGAAAAAGATCCGTTGTTGTCAGACAGTCTTGCACTCAAAGGCGGAACGGCGATAAACCTTACGATTTTTGACTTGCCCCGGTTGTCAGTTGATATAGATCTTGATTTTTCAAAAGAAGTTGAACGTGCAGCTATGCTGGAGGAAAGGAAAAAGATTACGGAACATATCCGGAAACATATGGCAGCAGCAGGTTATAAGCTTAGCGCAAAAACAAAACAGTACCATGCGTTGGACTCTTTTGTTTATGAGTATGTAAATGCCGGAGGGATGAAAGATAATCTTAAAATTGAAATCAATTATATGCTTCGGGCGCATATCCTTCCGGTGTCCGGAAGGAAGGTAAATCTGCCATGGCAGAAAGGACCTCTTACAGTATTAAGCGTAGATCCTCTTGAAATCTTCGGCGCTAAGATTGTAGCGCTTTTAAGCCGGACTGCAGCAAGAGATTTATATGACATTTTCAATCTGCAAAAGTACGGATTGTTTGACGAGAACGAAGAACCGCTGTTACGCAAGTGTGTTGCATTCTATAGTGCTATTGCGGCAGAAAAAGCACCGGAATGTTTTGATTTTGATCATATCATGCAGCTTGCCCCGCAGAAGATTAAAACAGATTTAATTCCGGTTCTGCGCCGTGGGGAACATTTTGATCTGGAAACTGCAAAGAAAAAGACGACGGAATATTTGAAAAGCTTTCTGATTCCTGAGAGCAGCAGCGAACTTGAATTCTGGAAGGCATTTAATAATCATGAGTACCGTCCGGATCTGTTGTTTTATGATGATGAATTCATGGATAGAGTCAAACGGCATCCTATGGCACTTTGGAAATGTGGCGGCAGAGAAAAAAGCGGTTTGAAGAACTGAAATTATATATCAGAACTTAATATAACAGTTAAAGACTTCGTCTGAACTTACAGCGGAGTCTTTTTTCAGTTAAAAACGATATTTAATATTGTACTTTATATATTTGTCTGATATAATTTGGCATATATGCCAAACAAATTAATGCAAGAGGGGAGAACAACCTTATTATGGCAATTACAAAAGCAAGCCTGCCCGCAAAAAAACGCATACTGGCAGTATGCATCAGACTTTTTCTGGAGCAGGGCTACAAAAAAACCACAGTGTCAGAGATCGTAAAAAAAGCGGAGGTGTCAAACAGCAGCTTTCAGAATATATTTCGAGCCAAGGACGGAGTGCTTACCGAACTTGTGGAGTTTATGTTCGGAAGCCAGTTTGACGCGGCGAGAGCCGTAACGGAAGCCGGGCTTGCTCCTGCATATATATACGCTGTCGAAACTGCGATACAGCTAACTCTGACAGAACTCAATGAAAATCTGAGAGAAATTTACATTGAGGCATATACCCATCACGAAACTTCTGTGTATATATTTAAAGAAACAGCAAAAGAACTGTATCGAATTTTTGGTACATATCAGCCGGGGCTTACCTGTCAGGATTTTTATTCACTGGAGATAGGAACAGCCGGAATAATGTACTCATACATGGCATATCCGTGTGATGAGCATATAACCCTTGAAAAAAAGATAGAAAGCTTTCTTTCAATCAGTCTTAGCGCATACAAGGTGCCGGAGCAGGAGCAGAGAAAAATTATCGGATTTATCCGAGGGCTTGATATAAGGAAAATTTCAGAGAAGATAATGCATAAGCTGTTTGAAGCGGTTGCAATGCATTTTGAATTTACGTTATAGCTGTATTTAAAGAGAAAGGGAATTTTATGAAGAGGAGATTTTTAAGCATACTGCTTATATGCGCTATGATAATTACAATGCTGCCTCAGGGAGTGTCTGCTACAGGCGGTACAAACAGTCTTACCGCAGGCAATACATACTATTTTGATCTTTCAGACGAGGACATTCCGGGAACGATTAATGATGATTTGCCTGATACCACACTGCACTATGTACCGTTTACATACGCGGGAACAGTCGATGCATATGTACTTAAACCGGCGTCATCTAACTATGAGTATTCTTCACGGGATGCAGCTGATACAACAGCTTCTGATGCAGAGTGCGGATATACATATGCTCACAGAATGTTTATTGCAGACTATAATATTGCGCATACAGTCAGCTGGGATAATCTTAAAAGTGAAGGTATGATTTTCGGTAAACCATATACTGCATATAATGCAGATTATACGCTGAGAGCACCTTCCGCAGGGCATATATATAAAGATGATAAAACAGAACAAAAGAATTATTATTCGGGTGGAGCTCCGGAAGCAAACGAATGGGATATACTTCGTGAAAAAGGATATATAAAAAATGTAAGCTCTGAAATCAGTACATGGAGCCAGGATATATATAGTATTGGTAATAATAATAAATTCTACACTGTAAGAGGTGATGGTGCACAGGCAGACCACTGGGATTATATTGGAAGCGGAGGTGCAGGCAAGAGATGCGGTTTCCGCCCCGTGGTTGAAATCAAGAATACAGCAGACGATATAAAGGCGGTAGCTTTAGTCCTTAACGGAGGTAGTTTAGATGGCAGTAGCAGGATAAATATTGCCGTTAAGAGCGGACAGGGCTTTACAGCTCCTGCAGCAGAGGGAATTACTGCTCCTGAAGGGTCTCGTCTTACAGGATGGAATGACGATACAAATACATATGATCCGGGTGCAGAAGTTCCTGCTGGAACAACATCACTTACAGCTGTATGGGAGGAAAAAAGCGGATATACCGTTGAATTTGATACAGACGGTGGAGATTCTATTGCTGACAAAGCCGATGTAAAGTGGACAGACAAGGTACTCGACAGCATATCTGCTCCTGTAAGAAACGGCTATGAGTTTAAAGGCTGGAAATGCGGTGATACAGATGTTACAGCAGATACCACATACGGAGACCTCGCAGCAGATGACACTGTTATGACTGTTACTCTGACGGCGCAGTGGAGGGATATTGAGCCTCCGACAGGTGAGATTGCCATTGGAGAAATAAAGTGGCTTGGGTTTGACAATGGCATGACTTTAAACAGTGAATATAACCAGTATTTCAACGATGACCAGACAGTTAGTATTGCAGCCTCGGACAACAGCGGGAAAACGGTTAACTGCAGCTATTTTATTAGTAATCTGCCTGTTAATGAAAGCGATTTTGACTCTGCAGCATGGAATAAATATGATAAAACATTTAAACTTGGAAATGAGCAGGAATATATTATTTATGCCAAATTGACTGATGCAGTGTCAAATGTCAGATATATAAATACATCCAAAATAATAATAGACAAAACTTCGCCGGTTATCTCCGGAATTGAAGATAACGGGACATATTACGGAAACGTGACAGTTACAATAGAAGATGCTAACCTGCACGGTGTTCTTCTGAACAATGAGCCTGTGAGCCTTGATGAAAACAACCGCCTTATATTAAGACCTGCAAATGAAAGTCAGGTGATTAAGGCATATGACAAGGCAGGAAATATTACAGAGAAAACAGTTACAGTCAGAAACTACATCAGTATACCGTCAGTTGATATAAAGACAACGCCTGACGGTACTGCATCAACCATAATTAAGGATA
This sequence comes from uncultured Clostridia bacterium, assembly GCA_934256595.1. Lineage (GTDB taxonomy): Bacteria > Bacillota > Clostridia > Peptostreptococcales > Anaerovoracaceae > UMGS973. The sequence goes on along the minus strand of CAKQOW010000005.1, from coordinate 23,933 downwards.
CTAAAACTGAAACAGTCAAAAACGAACAGGGAGAGGAAATCTCCAGGGTAACTGCAACTGTATCAGAAAGGGTAGCTGAAAAATTAGTTGATGCGGCTGTTTCAAACAAGTCGGATACAGTTGAGATTACTGTTAGATCGAACAACGGAAACAAGGCGGAACAGGTTGAACTTGAAATACCTAAAAAAGCAGTAGAGTCCATTGCGAAGGACACAGACGCTGATTTAGTAATTAAAACCGACATTGGTCAGGTTGCTTTAGACAATAAAACCCTTGAAACCATGGCAGCAGAAGTAGAGGGTGATACTGTAAGACTTGTTGTGAATGAAAACACACAGCTTAAGGAAGCACAGAAGTCTGTACTTGATATAATCGGTGATAGAGGACACATATTTGACATTGCAGCAGTTATAGGCGGCAAGCATATCCACGACTTCAGGGGTGGCAAGGCTCATATTACATTGCCGATGCCTGAGAAACTTAAGGGCAAGGATATAGTTATTATCTATATCAATGACAAAGGTATCTGCGAGATATTAAATCATACTGTGGAGACTGCGGGAGCAGAGGAATATATTAAATTCACAACCTCACATTTCTCAAACTTTGCTGTAGTAGAAAAAGCAGATGCAGAGAAAATCATAGAGAAGCAGAATACTGATAAGATAAATTCCTTAATCAGGGAAGCTAAATTTAAAGCAACCACTTCAAAGACAGCTAAGCAGAATGTCAGGGTTAAGATTGGGGAAGTTAAAAACTTAAACAGCCTGATTAAGGAAGCTGACTCTATGGGGTATACTGTTAAGTATAAGTTCTACAGATCAACAAATAAGGCTTCAAAGTACAAGGCTGTTAAGGCTAAGGACACTGACACATATATAAACACTGCGGGTAAGAAGGGTACCAGGTACTACTACAAGGCCAAGGTGCTTGTATATGACGGAAAGACTCTGATAGCGCAGACTGAACTGAAACAGTGCAGATATGGGGTTAGAAGCTGGAGCAAGTAAGTTTACAGCGGAGCTTGTATCTGAGGTAATACAGCAGAGAAAAAATGAAAAAACATATACTTTTTCTCATTTGTGTTGTATAAAAGGGTAGAGAGAAAAAACAACGTGAAAAAGGTGCAGAGGAGAGCGGAATGAAAAAGGAAAAAGATATGTACGCGGCAAAGAATGCTGCGGCGGAAATGAATGATGAGGCTTTAAAAGAGGTAAGCGGGGGCAAGATGGCACAGGTTACCTGCGGCGGTGATACGCAGGGTCGCTACAAAAATGGAGACCGCGTTGAGTTTTACTACGGCAAGGCTGACGGAACTTCGGCAAAGGAAACCGGAAGAATTACATACAGTACCTATATGATGGGCAAGTGGCAGTATATGATAGAGTCAGAGGCTCTGGGAGCAGTCGGCCTGCCGGAGGAATATATTATACGGGCACTTTAAATCGGAAACTGGCTTTTGATTGCGCAGCAAAAAATTAATATGAGGAGAGAAATTATGGAAATGAACAAAGAACTTATGGCAAAAGCGAAAGAGGCAAAAACGGTTGAAGAGCTGATAGCTGTTGCTGAGAAAAACAATATTGAGCTGACTGAAGAGAGCGCAAATGCGTACCTGCAGCAGCTTAACCGTAAGACAGGCGAAATTGCAGATGAAGAACTTGACAATGTATCAGGCGGCGGATGTCACAACGGTGACGGAAGACTCATTACAACGGTAATGAACAGATGCGGCGGCTGGAGATGTAAAGAAACTGACAATTGCAGAAGCTCGAGTGAGATATGTTCTTCATGCGGGATAAGCAGAATCTGCGGAGAATGTTCCTACTGCTCATACGAAAAAGGACTGTGGCTGTGCAATAACGACAGGAACAGATAATCCGAGGTAATGATAACAGTAACCAGAAACGTGATATGCCCGCAGTGCGGCAGGATTATGGGAACAAGACAGGCAGAGTACAAGCGGGAAGGATTTTTGCAAAGCGATGATATAGTTTCCGATATGATATGCAGGAAATGCAGAGAGAAAAAAGAACTTGAAATTTTAAACAGAGCCAGGCAGAGCAAATGATATGCTGCAGAGCAAAGCCTGGCTCTGTTTTTAATTGCTTGACAAAGGTATGGGTGAAAAGTATAATTAGTTATACAAGTTACACTTTTAAAACTGGAGGTAAATCTATGAAATTTCCTGAGGGTAAATATATGCAGCCGGTTAAAATCGGTGAAAAGGGCCAGATAGTTATTCCCAAGGCCGTAAGAGATATGTTTGATTTAAAGCCCGGAGACTCTGTGCTTCTGCTTGCAGACAAGGAGAAGGGCATTGCAATAACGGAGCTGTCGGTGGCTGACCTTATCTTTGACGGAATTAAAAAAATGGGAGGCAAAAGCGATGAGTGAGAAAAGGGGCATAGAGATAAAAGGCCTGACCAAGGTGTTTGGCAGCAGGACGGCAGTAGATAATATATCACTTGCGATAAAGGATGGAGAGCTGTTTGCGCTGCTTGGAATTAACGGAGCAGGCAAGACTACCACAATTAAAATGCTTACGGCGCTTAGTATTCCCACCTCAGGTGATGCGCTGCTTAACGGCTGTTCTGTTGTAAACAGCCCGGATAAGGTAAAGGAGATTGTAAATGTATCTCCGCAGGAAACAGCAGTTGCAGGCAACCTGACAGTAAGGGAAAACCTTGAATTTATAGCGGGGGTATATGGGATTAAAGATAAAGACAGGATTAAGGAGATAATTTCCGAGTTTAAGTTTGAGGAAATAATAAATCAGAGAGCAAAGACACTTTCGGGAGGCTGGCAGAGAAGACTTTCCATTGCAATGGCGCTGATATCAGATCCCGAGATACTGTTTTTAGACGAGCCTACGCTGGGACTTGACGTTATAGCAAGGAGAGAGCTCTGGAAGATAATAAAGGGACTGAAAGGCCACAAGACAATAATACTTACAACTCACTATATGGAGGAGGCAGAGGCTCTTGCAGACAATATAGCGATTATGAAAGCCGGACGGATTATAGCTTCCGGAAGCGCACAGGGGCTTATTGAAAAAGCCGGAACAGCGAGTTTTGAAGATGCATTTGTTAAACTGGTGGGAGGTGAGCTGTAATGAAAGCATGGAATTTTGCATCAAGAAATATAAAGGAGATATTGAGAGACCCGCTGGGAATAATATTCTGCGTTATTTTTCCCATTGCAATGATAGGAATGTTTCAGCTTATAGGGCATTATACCCCTGATGCCTACTGGTTTGATATAGATGTTCTTATGCCGGGGATAATAGTGTTTGCATTTGCCTTTGTAATGCTTTATATGGCTATACTTGTAAGCAAGGACAGAACCACTTCACTGCTTTCAAGGCTTTATTCATCACCTATGAAAACCTCAGACTATATTATAGGGTATGGTGTTCCGGGAATTATTCTCGGATATATGCAGATAATCATATGTGTTATAGTTTCATACATAATTGCGGCGGCAACAGGCGTAAGCCTCAGCTTTGGCGGTGTGCTGCTTAACTTTGCAGTGGATTTTCCGATTATAGTTGTTATGACGGCTATCGGTATTCTGTTTGGAAGTATTCTGTCGGACAAGTCGGCCCCAGGAGTATCAAGCGCAATCATAACTATAAGCGCGGTGCTGGGCGGCGCGTGGATGCCTCTTGAAACAATGGGCAGCCTTGAAACGGTATGCAAATTCCTGCCGTGGTATCCTGCAACATGTATGGGCAGAATGGCTGTAGCCGGTGAATATGAGGGCTTTGCAATGTATCTTGCTACAGATATTGCGTATGCGGCTGTAATGTCTGTGCTTGCGATTATTGCATTCAAAAAAATGATGGTAAAGGACAATAAATAATATGGAACAGAAAATATGTGTAATTACAGGCGGCACATCGGGCATCGGTCTTTGTACGGCTCTTGAAATGAAAGCAAAGGGCTATGAGGTCTTTGAGATAAGCAGGCGCAGAGAGGGTGCGGCAGGTATAAACCATATATCCGCTGATGTGACTGATGAGGAGCGTATCAAAGAAGCCGTCTCATATATTATAGACAAGGCAGGCAGGATTGATGTGCTGATTAACAATGCGGGATTTGGCATATCCGGCGCTGTAGAGTTTACAGAAACCGCTGACGCAAAAAAACAGTTTGACGTTAATTTCTTCGGAATGGTTAATATGAACAGGGCGGTGATACCGGTTATGCGCAGGCAGGGCTTTGGCAGGATAGTAAATATAAGCTCGGTGGCGGCGCCTGTCGCAATACCGTTTCAGGCATATTATTCGGCGGCAAAGGCGGCGATAAACTCATACACAATGGCGCTTATCAATGAGGTAAGGCCGTATGGAATAAGCGTATGCGCAGTGCAGCCGGGAGATATATGCACAGGCTTTACGGGCGCGAGAGAAAAATCTTATGCGGGCGATGAAATATACAGCGGCAGGATTACAAGGAGCGTCGCGGTAATGGAGCACGATGAGCAAAACGGTATGAAGCCTGAAAAAGCGGCTCGCCTGATAGCGACTGTCGCTTCAGCAGGAAAAGTAAGACCGATATATACGATAGGATTTAAGTACAGACTGTTTTGCGTTCTTGTCAAGATACTGCCGGCAGGGCTGGTGTCGTATATTGTGGGCAGAATGTATGGCGGATAATAGGGTGAGATATTGTATTAAACCTGCGCTTTGTATATAATAAACAGCAGGATTAAGAAATGAGAGGAGAGTTAGCAGTATGAAGAAATTAATACTTAACGGAAGTCCCAGACAGGGAAATACAGTGGCTGCCATTAACGCTTTTACGGGCGGTGCGGATAATGATTTTGAAATCATAAATCTTAAGGCTAAAAAAATAGCGCCGTGCAAAGCCTGTCTTTTCTGTCAGAACGAGGGGAACTGCATTGATAAAGATGATACCAATGAAGTGATAGCTAGGATTGAAGAGGCTGATTTCATTCTCTTTGCAACACCTGTATACTGGTGGGGCATGACAGCTCAGCTTAAACTTGCAATAGATAAGCTGTATGCAAGATGCAATCTGCTTAAGGCGCAGAAAAAGCAGATAGGCGTTATTGCCATAGGCGAAGATGAACTTGAGGGTCCTCAGTACAGGATTATAGAGGATACATTCAGGTGCATAGCAGACTATCTTGACTGGGATATGGTATTTTATGAGCCTGTAAGTGCAGGAGAAAAAGACGACCTTGCCAACAGACCTAATGACCTTAAAAAGATTGCAATGCTGACAGACAAGGTAAAATAGTTGACACAGGCAGCGTGATATATTAAAATATTTTTGTCAGGTGAAAGCCGGGCTTAAGGCAACAGATTATTAACATCTGCGGGACAATACAGTCCCCTCAGATGTTTTTTTATGACCTAACCCCATTTGCGGCAGAGTAACAATTCAGGGGATGCGAATAGAATAGATAAGGTGATAATTTATGAGAGAGAATAAGTCAAAGACAAATGAACAGATTGCAGTTAAGATATCTGTGGTAAGCGGGGTCGGCAACATTGTGCTGGCCGCATTCAAGCTCTTTGCGGGTATTTTCGGCAGATCCGCGGCTATGGTTTCAGATGCCATACACTCGCTGTCTGATGTATTCAGCAGCATGGTGGTTATTGCGGGAGTCAAAATAGCAGCTAAGGACCCGGACCACGATCATCAGTACGGCCACGAAAGAATAGAGTGTATCGCGGCGATTATACTTTCGGTAGTGCTGTGTGCTGTAGGTCTTGGAATAGGATATTCGGGAGTTAAAACTGTTCTTTACGGTAACTATGACAACATTGAAACTCCCGGCCTTATAGCCCTTATAGCAGCTGTGGTTTCAATAGTATCAAAGGAAGCAATGTTCTGGTATACCAGAAACGGAGCAAAGAAGATAAACTCAAGCGCCCTTATGGCAGAGGCGTGGCACCACAGATCAGATGTGCTGTCATCGGTGGGAAGCTTTGCGGGAATACTCGGCGCAAGGCTTGGATTTCAGGTGCTTGACCCTATCGCCAGCCTCATAATCTGCGTGATGATATTAAAAGTCACAGTTGATATATTTATGGAGGCCGTAGGCAAGCTTACGGACAAATCCTGTGATGATGAAACCGTTGAAAAAATGAGAGAGGTTGTGCAGCAGCAGGAGGGTGTGCTGGCGGTTGATGATATCAAGACGAGAATTTTCGGAGCAAAGATATATACGGATATAGAGATTGCGGCAGACGGGAATCTGAACCTCTATGATGCTCACGGCATAGCAGAGCGCGTTCATAATGAAATCGAAAAAAATTTCCCTGATGTCAAGCACTGCATGGTACACGTCAATCCGTATATAGAACGGCAGGATAAAAATTAATATATTTCATTTCAAGGCTTCTGCAGCTATAATATATTTAGATAATGATGCATGCAACAGGACTTACAGATGAACTGAAACGGAGAAAATTATGATAACATACAGCAATACAATAGATGTAAAGGAATACAATGAAATGCGAGGCGCAGTGGGCTGGAAGATGCTTGATTTGGAGCAGGCTCAGAGAGGTCTTGATAATTCAGAGTATGTTATTGCAGCCTATGACGGAGACAAAGCCGTAGGATCAGCAAGAATAATCGGTGACGGCGGATATATGTATCTTATAGCCGATGTGATGGTGCTGCCCGAATATCAGAAATCAGGCATAGGCAGACACATGCTGACAGAGATAAACAAATGGTTTGAGGAGCGTGCAAAGGACGGAAGCTGCATTATGATAAACCTTATGGCCACATCGGGAAATGAAGGCTTTTATGCAAAGTTCGGCTTTACGGCAAGACCAAATGATACAATGGGCGCAGGTATGGTCAAATGGCTTAATTCATAACACACCAGATTTTTACGAGGAGTCTGCCTTTCCGGCAGGCTTTTCTTTTTTCATTGCCCATCTTGTAACAAACAGGCTGATTATTCCTGCAGCGGGAACAGACAGTATCATACCGGCAATTCCTGCAAAATATCCGCCTGCGGAGACGGCTGCAAGGACAAACAGAGGCTTTAGGCCTGTTGATTTTCCCACCACTTTCGGATATATGAAATTCGAGTCGAGCTGCTGCACCGCAAACAGTATTATAACGGCGAGTATGCCTTTCATAATATCCCCTGAAATTATGCCGGAAATAAATGCGGGTATCATACCCAGAAGAGGACCGAAATACGGAATTACATTGAACACGCCTGCAAGCAGACCTATAAATACGGCAAAGTCGATGCCAGTAACAGAAAGAGCGGCAGCCGAAAGCAGCGCCACCAGCAGACTGTCAATGAATATCCCTCTCAGAAATCTTGAAACTATATTATTTATTTCGTGCAGTATATCGACAGTTACCGCGCAGGCTTTCTGCGGCAGTGTTATGTGAAGCAGCTTGCGGCAGAGCCGGATAAAAAAATTCCTGTCGGCAATCAGATAAACAGAGGCTATAATTCCGAGAAATACATCGAGAAAGACTCTTGTGACAGAGGCAGCGTCAATATCTGAGAGCAGCTTTTCGGCTTTTGAATAAAACCTTACCCAGTTATCATAAAGGAAATTCCCCGGCAGGAAATCAATCCACAGCTTCAGTTTTTCATCAAGCCGGGTTATCACAGCATTTATATCCATACTTCTGATGCTGCCCGAAACAAGATACACAAGACCGAAAATAACGGCGGATAAAGCGGCGGTAATGAGTATGAAAGAAATTGCCGTACCAAGATATCTTTCTCTTTTTCGCAGCTTTTCATCGGTAACTATATCGTCGGAGGCTGAAAAATGAATATATGAGGAAACCCATTCCACAAGCGGCGCCAGTATATATGCAAGAACAATCCCTATAATTACGGGAGTCAGGGCATGCAGCAGGGCAGACAGTGCCGCAAGCAGAAGAGCTGCGGCTTTTCCTATGTTTTTTACGGCAAAAAACAGAATATACAAAACCAGAGCATTAAAGGATACAAAAACGGTGAGCCTTATGAAATTTTCATCTTTTATGATTTCCTTTAGTTTTGACATAACAGCAGCCTCCCTATATAATTGTTAGTATGTACTTACACAGAAGAAATATTTACAAGAGGAACCTGAAATGAAAACAAAATGTGAGCTTCTTGCTCCGGCAGGAGGTATGAAGCAGCTTATTGCCGCAGTCGAAAACGGCGCAGATGCGGTATATATGGGCGGACACAGCTTTAACGCCCGCATAAATGCAGATAACTTTACGGCAGAGGAGATGAAGCGTGCCATAGAATATGCTCATATCAGAGATGTTAAGGTATATATTACGGTCAATACTCTGTTCAAAGACGAGGAGCTTGAGGCTGGGCTTCAATATGCCGGAGAGCTTTATGAAATGGGCGCAGACGCCCTTATAATACAGGATATAGGCTTTGGCAGCATTGTCAGAGCGGCTCTGCCGGACTTCCCGCTGCACCTTTCAACTCAGGCAAGCATATATAACGTCAGAGGAATTAAAAAAGCCGCAGAGCTTGGCTATGAGAGAGTGGTGCCTGCGAGAGAGCTGTCCCTTGAGGAAATAAGGCAGGCGTCAGATACAGGCACGGATATAGAGGTGTTTGTTCACGGAGCTATGTGCTTCTGCTATTCGGGGCAGTGTCAGATGAGCAGAATAATAGGCGGCAGAAGCGGCAACAGAGGGCTCTGCGCGCAGCCATGCAGACTCAGATACAGCCTTGACGGCAGAGAGGGCTATTATCTCAGCCCCAAGGATATGTGCACTGTTGACAGACTGGGTGAATTTGCAGAGGCAGGCGTCAGCTCATTTAAGATAGAGGGCAGAATGAAATCTGCGGAGTATGTTGCGCAGGTCACAGCCATATACAGAAAATATCTCAATATGTATTATGAAACCGGCAGCATCACAGTTGATGAGGCTGACCGCAGAGCGCTCGAGCAGATATTTAGCAGAGGCGGATTTACACAAGGCTATCTTGATAAAAATCCGGGCAGGGAATTTCTATCGGGAGATATACCAAAGCACAGAGGTGTATATATAGGCAGAGTTCTTGAGAAGAACGGACAGATAGTGAGAATAAAGACAAATGAGGATATAGCAAACGGTGACGGTATTGAAATACACGGCAGGGAAATCACCGGAAACATAGTCACATATATTAAAGAAGCAGGCAGAGGCAAGCTGGATATCGGAGATTTTAAAGGCTATGTAAGCAAAGGGGCTGATGTCTACAGAACCAGCAGCAGCGCCCAGCTTAAAGCTCTTCGCAAAACCTTTGAAGAGGGCAGGTTTTTAAGAAAGGTTCCTGTAAGCTTTACTTTCACTGCTGAATACGGCAGCTATCCGAAGCTGCTTGCAGAAGACGGCGATTTTAAGGCTGAAATCACAGGAGATGCTGTATGCGAAAGAGCTGTAAACAGACCTCTTGATGAGGATACGGTAAGAAAACAGCTTGGCAAGACAGGAAACACACCTTTTGAAGCAGCCGAAACAGAGTGCAGTATTGAAAGTGATATTTCTGTGCCTGTGTCCGCGATTAACGCAATGAGAAGACATGCTCTCGAAGCCCTGCAGGAAATCAAAGGCAGAGGCAGGGCAAAGCGGGAAATCTTAACGCCGGAGCTTCCTGCCGGTGGAAAAACAGAAATGACAGGCATATATGTAACGGATATAAAGGGTATTGAGGGCAGAGAATTTGCGCGGCTCTTACAGCAGCATGACGGCAGACTCAGCATATTTCTGCCATTAATAAGCTATATGAAAAACAGAGAAAGTATAGATGAAAAACTCGGCGACAATTATCAGGTAATACCATATATCAGCAACATTTCAAAGGGCAGAGAAGATGAATATATAGAAAGTAATATTGACAGCATATGCGAGGCCGTAAGAGCAAACGGCATAATGATCGGAAACCTGTGCTGGATAGAGGTGTTTGTATCGAGAGGAATTGCAGTATACGGAGGCTACGGCCTTAATGTATATAACAGATATACTGACGCGCTTCTGAAAAAACTTGGAGTAGCAGCCTCCGCCCTTTCACTGGAAAGCCTCGAAAAGGGTGAGGGCAATCTGCCGCTTATGGTCAGCGAACATATAATACGGGGAAGAAGCCTTACAGACAGAAAGGGCGAAACCTACAGAGTCATAAGAAATGATGCCGGAGACAAATCAATCATACTCTCAAAAGGCAGAGTGAAAATGCCGGATAAGCGAAGCAGTGAATATATAAACTGCGTGTATATATAAGGAGTGATGACATTATGGCAAACGAAGATAAAAAGGACTTTAACGCTATGCTTGCAGACAGCAGGGATATGCCCAGGATACAGATAGTAACCGATGAAAAAACCATACAGAAATATGGAGGAAACAGAATGTACTTTGCGCCTCCCGCAGCCTATGATGAGGTAATGAAAAAAGTTCCTTTCGGAAAGGTTGTTACTGCAGGTGATATCAGAGAATATTTTGCCCGCGCAAACGATGCCGATTTTACAGAGCCTATTACAGCGGGCATATTTGTATCCATTGCGGCATGGGCAAGCCACCAGAGAGATACGGATAAGACTCCCTACTGGAGAACTCTCAAGGCAGGCGGCGAGCTTAATCCTAAATATCCGGGAGGCATTGCTTCCCAGAAACAGATGCTTGAAGCAGAGGGCCACAGGATAATCCAAAAGGGCAGAAAAAACATCAGATACTATGTTGCAGACTATGAAAAAGCAGTTTTTGATATAGAAGATTGATGTTATACTTGTGATAGATAATTTGTTTTGAGAAAGATTTTGTGGCTTAGAAATTACTGTGAACAAGGTAAGAATGAAATATATAATTTATTCTCTTAACGAACAGCCGGAGAGGCTTCGATAATGTATAGATATTAAAGAGAAAGCAGATGCAGAGAAAATCATAGAGAAGCAGAACGCTGATAAGATAAATTCCTTAATCAGGGAAGCTAAACTTAAGGCAACTACTTCAAAGACTTCAAAGAAGAATGTTAAGATTAAGGTGAGCGTTAAGAACAATAACAGCCTGATTAAGGAAGCAAAGGCTATGGGATATACTGTTAAGTATAAGTTCTATAGATCAACTAAGAAGGCTTCAAAGTATAAGGCTATTAAGACCAAGACCTCAAACTCATATATAAGCACTAAGGGCAAGAAAGGTACTAAGTACTACTACAAGGCTAAGGTGATGGTATATGACGGCAAGAAGCTTGTAGCTCAGACCGCGCTGAAGCAGTGCAGCTATGGAGCTAGACGCTGGAGTAAGTAAATAACCTGAATAAGGTACATTGCTCAGGAGACTTAACAGAGTATATCTTAATGTATTAAAACAATTGAATTAAGGTGTTTGGCAGGCAGTTCACTTTATGGTGGGTTGCCTGTTTCATTTGCAGAACTGAAATTTTAGTCATGAAAATGCGAAAGGTTTAATTTAAACATTTTATGCTATGATTTGACTTTAATGTAGAGGTTTAATGCATTTTATGATATAATAGGCACATTGGTTCTGTGAAAAGAGCAGATAATGTTTAAAGGAGAGGTCTTATGATATTTTTTAGAATACTGCTTGCAATAATGCTTTGCATACCTGTGGGATATCTGGCTCTTATACTTTTTACTAAATCAATGGAAGAAGTTATCGGCAAATCCAGGCGGGTGAAATAATGACAGGAAATTTATTTATTACCTTTGAAGGCGGAGACGGCTCCGGTAAATCAACACAGATAAACAAAGTAAAGGAGTTCCTGGAAGCGAGAGGAATGAGCGTTCTGCTTACGAGAGAGCCGGGCGGTACAGCAATCGGAGAGAAAATCCGTGAGCTTATTCTTGACAGGAACAATTCTGAAATGCATGCAATGACAGAGGCTATGCTCTATGCAGCCTCCAGAACCCAGCACGTACAGCAGGTTATAAGGCCTGCGCTGGCAAAGGGAACAACAGTAATATGTGACAGATTTGTAGATTCATCTATTGCATATCAGGGCTACGGCAGAGAACTTGGCGAGGCCGTAAAGGTTATCAACAGCTATGCCGTTGAGGATTGCATTCCGGACATTACATTTCTGCTTAAACTTGATCCCGAGGTGGGCAAGGGCAGGCTTGTACCGGGGCAGGAGGACAGACTTGAACTCGAAAAGCTGGATTTTCACCGCAGAGTATATAACGGATATGAGGAGCTCGAAAAAACCTATGCAGACAGAATTGTGGGCATAGATGCGTCGGGCGGCATTGAAGATATTTTTGACGAAATCAGAGCATATCTGGAAAGGCTTATTGATGATAAGTGACGGAATTGGCAGCAAAGCCGCCGAAAGGCTTAATCGCGCCATAGCAAACGGCAATATATCCCACGCATATATTTTTGAGGGGGATTATACCGTAGACAAGACCGCATTTGCGATGAACTTTGTAAAATCAGTTTTGTGTGACAGCGGCGGCTGCGGTGAGTGCGCAGTCTGTCGCAAGATAGACAACGGCAATTATGAGGATCTGTTCATCATTTCGCCTGAAAACAGCGTGAAAGATGAGGACATAGAAAAGCTTCAGGAAAAACTCAAAAACAAGCCTTTTGCAGGCAGCAGAAACATAGCTGTAATCGAAAATGCGGATACTATGACAAGATGGGCCCAGAACAGACTCCTTAAAACTCTGGAGGAGCCTCCTTGTGGAACCGTGATAATTCTGCTTGCGGATAATATAGAGAATTTTCTTCCGACAATACTGTCAAGATGCGCGGTTTACAGACTTGAAAGCACAGGGCGGCAGACTGAAGCAGGGACTTTAAGCAAAGCGACAGAGCTTGAAAAAATGATATATGAGGAAGAGCCGTTTTATGTTCTTAAAGCCTATGCCGAAAAACTGGCAAAGGACAGGCGTGAAACAATGGCTGTTCTTGACTGTCTGGAGAAGATATACAGGGATTTTATTATAGACGGCAGCGTGAAATACAGCAGCAGCAGTATTTACAGCAGTATTTCGGCCATAGAGGAGGCCAGACGCAAAATCCTGAAGAATATGAATATTTCTTATGCGCTAAAAGAAATGATAATTAAAATCGGAGGATAGATAATGGTAAAAGTAGTTGGTGTCAGATTTAGAAATGCCGGTAAGATTTATTATTTTGACCCGGGTGATTTCGATATACACGAGGAGGACAATGTCATTGTCGAAACCGCCAGAGGCACTGAATTTGGTACGGCTTCAAGTGACATAATGGAGGTTTCCGAAAAAGAAATAGTAACTCCGCTGAAACAGGTTATAAGGATTGCAGACAAAAACGACTGCAAAAAACACGAGGAGAATCTCGCCAAAAAGGAGAGGACCCTTAATATATGTCAGGAAAAAGTCGAAAAACACGGGCTTGATATGAAGCTTGTAGACGTTGAATATACATTTGACAACAGCAAGGTCATCTTTTATTTTACAGCAGACGGAAGAGTGGATTTCAGAGAACTGGTAAAAGACCTTGCAGGCGTGTTCAAAATGAGAATAGAGCTGCGCCAGATAGGCGTCAGAGATGTAGCCAAAATGCTGGGCGGAATAGGCTGTTGCGGCAAGTCGCTTTGCTGCGCAAGCTGGCTTTCGGATTTCCATCCTGTATCAATCAAAATGGCAAAGGTACAGAATTTATCGCTTAACCCTGCCAAGATATCGGGTGTGTGCGGCAGACTTATGTGCTGCCTGAAATACGAAAACGATGTCTACAGCGAAATGAAAAAAGGTATGCCTGACGTGGGAGAGAGAGTACGCACCAAAGAGGGCAATGCAGTTGTTGTTGACACAAGCATACTCGAAAACAAGATAAAGGTAAGGCTTGTTCAGGAGGAGGCTTCAGCAGATAAAGAAGAAAAACTCAGCAATGACGTGTATACCTACAAAAAAGAAGAAATCAAGAGATTTGGAAACAGAAAAAAACATAATGATAATATCATAGATGATGATATGGACGCCGAAACTTTAGCGGAAATCAAAAAACTTATTAAGGATTAGCAATGAATATTAAAGAAAGCGAAAGACTTGATGAAATAGGCTTTGGCGGACTGAAGCTGATACAAAAACCTCAGGATTTCTGCTATGGAGTGGACGCTGTGCTGCTTGCTGATTTTGCGGCAAATACCGCAAAGAAAAAATCAGCGATTATAGATCTCGGCACAGGTACGGGCATAGTCCCGGTCATACTCAGTCACAAGACTGCCGCGGCAAGGATCTGCGGAGTGGAGATACAGGCGGATTCATATGAAAGAGCTGTCAGAAATGTGAAACTCAACGGCCTTGAGGACAGAGTCGATATGCTGTGCTGCAATGTAAAGGATATTGACAGAAGTCTTAAAGGCTGTTTTGATACTGTCACGTCCAATCCGCCGTATATGGAAATGGGAAACGCCCTTGTAAACGGCCTTACAGCCAAAACCATAGCGCGTCATGAGGTATATGCGAGGTTAGAGGATTTTATAGCTGCGGCAGCATTTCTGCTGGAGGAACGCGGCGAGCTGTTTATGGTACACAGGCCCTCAAGACTTGCAGATATTATGTATTACGCAAGGAAACACAGACTTGAGCCAAAGACAATGAGATTTGTCTGTCCCAAATCGGGACAGGCTGCCAATATAGTGCTTATACACTGCATCAAAAACGCAGGCAGAGAGCTTAAACTGCTTCCTGAACTGTATGTATATAACGGGGACGGCACATATACGGACGAAATACAGCGGATATATGAGAGAGACTAGATAATCATACAGATGTAGACCGATGCCAGAATTGATACTATGTAGCCTATTATGCCGACGTGAAAGGCATAGCGCATATTTTTTACGGAGGTTACACCGAAATAGAGGGCGAGCACATAAAAAATAGTTTCACAGCTTCCCACCATTACAGAGGCGCTGCGGCCTATCAGATTATCGGTGCCGTATACCTGCATTATATTCTGCGCCACAGCCAGAGAGCCGCTGCCGGATACAGAGCGGAGCAGTATGAGTGAAATCAGTTCCTCAGGAATTCCAAGCAGATTAAAAAGCGGCGCTGAGATTTTCTGCAGCCAGTCCATAGCGCCTGAGGAGGTCAGGGCTGTAATTCCGACAAATACCGCAAGTATAAACGGAATTATTTCAACAACGGTTTTGAGACCGTCCTTCGCTCCGTCAATAAATACATCATAAAGCGGAGTTTTTCTGTATAATCCATACAGAAGAATGACAATAATTACAGCAGGAATAAAAAACCCCGAAACAGTGCTAAAAACCGCTGACATTTCTTGATTTCCTTTCAAACAGTTTGGCAATTAATATAGTGACAGCCATTGAGATAAGCCCTGCGGCAATCGACGGAATTATTATGCTTCCCGGATCCTGTGAGCCAAGGTCCGTGCGCACCTTTACCACTGTGACAGGCACAAGCTGTATCATAGTGGTGCTTACGGCAATAAACATACACATCGTATTGCTGGCATATGGACTGTGACCGTTTTCGGCATCGAGCATTTCCATGGATTTGAGTGAAAACACCGTCGCGCTGTTTCCTGCGCCGAAGATATTTGCTATGAAGCTCATAACCATCATGGCAATGGTTTTCTGATTTTTCTCTTCGGGAAATATAAATCGCATCAGCGGCTTGATTTTTTTTGCAATAAGCGAAATAAGACCGGATTTGTCTGCAATGTTCATAAGACCGGTCCACAGCGCCATAACCCCGGCAATGCTTATTATAAATTGCACGGCATCGGTGCAGCTTTGCATAAGACCGTCGCAGAATTTCGGGATCTGACCGTTTATGCAGGCAAAAACGATTCCGATAATTATCATTCCCGACCATATATAATTCATCAAAATTATCACCTCAAAAAAATATATGATTTTTTTTCAAAAAAATGTTGCAATTATTTTCCACTTGTTACATAATAGGGACAGGACAAAAATAAGGAGGTATTGTTATGCAGATTACTCTGAACCTGGAAAGTGTAGGACATTTTCTTCTGGTACTTGCAGGTATAGTATTGCTGGTAATACTGTGTGTGGCGGCAGTAAAGCTTGTTAAGACACTCAAAAGCGTCAACAGCATACTCGAAGATGTCAACGTGGTATCCTCGGCAATATCGGACAAGACCAAGGAAGTTGATAATATCATAGGGGTTGTATCAGAATCAGTTGCAAACATCTCTGAAACACTTAAAGGCAATCAAAATGCAGTAAACGCCATAAGCGTTATTGTTAATTCCATTGCGACTATTAAAGGCTTTTTTACAAAGAGCGATAGTACAGCGGAGTAACACCGTTTAAACAGAAAGGAGAACACTATGAAAGCTACAGGTATTGTAAGAAAAGTTGACGAACTGGGAAGAATTGTACTTCCAATCGAACTCAGAAGAACTTTAGGTATCGATGTAAAGGATCCTCTTGAAATCTACGTTCACGAAGATCAGATTATTTTAAAGAAATATCAGCCTGCATGCATATTCTGCGGAAGCGGAGACGATGTACATAGAATACACGACAAGAACGTATGCCAGAGCTGCATTGATGAATTAAAAACTTTATAGTATTTACGGGCCCGCTTTAAAAGCGGGCTGTCTTTGTTTTTTGCCGCATATCTGCCATTGAAAAACGGTGAAAAAATGGTATACTATATAAGACAATAATTATCTGGAGGAAAACATTGGCTAAATATCTTGTACAAAAGAGCAATCCTCTCAGCGGAGAGGTTGAAATAAGCGGAGCAAAGAATGCTGTACTGCCAATAATGGCGGCTGCACTTCTTTCCGAAGAAGAATGCACGTTGTTTGATGTGCCTGCGCTTAGAGATGTGGACGTGCTGACACAGCTTCTTGCACATATCGGCGCCGTTATCAAAAAGGCAGATACAAACACTTTAAATATATACACACCAAAAATCAACACATCTGAGGCTCCCTTTGAGCTGGTTAAAAAAATGAGAGCGTCGTTTCTTGTGGCAGGACCTCTGCTGGCAAGAACAGGCCACGCAAGAGTATATATGCCGGGCGGCTGCACCATAGGAGCAAGACCGGTAGAGCTTCATCTCAAGGGATTTCAGGCAATGGGCGCTGAAATCATAAACAACGAAATAGAATCTTTCGTGGAGCTGTCCTGCGACAGACTTCAGGGAGCATCTATATATCTTGACTTCCCAAGCGTTGGTGCAACCGAGAACATAATGATGGCGGCAGTGCTGGCAGAGGGAACCACCATAATCGAAAATGCGGCCGAGGAACCCGAAATCGTTGACCTTGCAAATTTCCTCAACAAAATGGGAGCAAGAGTCAAGGGCGCAGGCACAGAGACCATCAAAATCGAGGGCGTTGAGAAGCTTGGCGGCTGCAAGCACGGTATCATACCCGACAGAATTGAAACCGGCACATTTATGGTTGCGGCAGCCATCACCAGAGGCGAGATACTGATTAAAAACGCCGTGCCCGATCACGTCAAGGCAATTACGGCAAAGCTTATAGAATGTGGTGTTGTAATCGAAAAAACAGACGAGGGACTGCTTGTCAGAGGCAATGTCAATCCTCTTGTTGCAACTAACATCAAAACAATGCCGTATCCGGGCTTTCCTACTGATATACAGTCGCCGTTTATGGCGCTGCTTACAACAGTAGAGGGCTCCAGCGTTGTAATTGAAAACATATTCGAAAACAGGTTTATGCATGTTGCAGAGCTTAACCGTATGGGAGCCAACATCAAAATTGACGGCAGAAGCGCTATTATATACGGCGGCAGACCTCTGCAGGGAGCGCAGGTTATATCAACCGATCTCAGAGCAGGAGCGGCTATGGTGCTTGCAGGTCTTGTTGCAGAGGGCACTACAGAAATTGCGGAGATATATCACATCGAGAGAGGATATGAGAATTTCGTGGAGAAATTCCGCAAGCTGGGCGCAACAATAATTAGAATAGATGATTAGGAGAATATATGTATTACGTACCTGACGGATATCAGAGAAAAAAACCGGGCAGATGGTATGCATCGCTTCTGATAGCGCTGATACCCCTGTTTATATTTTCACTGGTTGTAAATGTTATAACCAGAGTACCTGATATGTATGAATGGAAATTCAACAAAACCATTGAGGCAAAGCAGGCGCTTGAGGACGGACAGGAACTGCCGCTTCAGACGCTTGAGGAGGCAGGCATATTTATTGAGCCTGCAGAGATGGCTCAGCAGATTTCAGGCTATATGAGAGGCAGCACAGACAGCTTCTATGCAGTAAACAAAACAGATGAGCTGTATGACTACTATATAGGCAAGGCGGCCAGATTTACTGACGGCGACTATGGTATTCTGGACAGACTCAAGGTGTTTGACAATATTACGGCGGTGCTTGGAATTATGAGCCTGATAGCAAGTGTGATGATATTCCTTGTGCTTGTCAAGGGCGGATATGATACCAAGGCGCTGTACCGCAGGAAATTCATATGGTCCATGGCGGCAATGCTTGGAATTATCCTTGCCGTTTTAGTATACGGATTTATTCCGCCGGTTACAGGATTTATAAATCATACGGTACTGGGAATACCGCAGGGAACAGTGCTTTCACAGATACTCGGCACCCAGATATTAAAGAATGCGGCTATGGTTATCACTGCCGGCTGCGTTATAGTGTCGCTTGCGGTTATGTATGTTACATGGCTTTGCACCAAATCAAGAGATATATTTAACGAGAGGAGATATTTCAGATGATATATGTTCATTTTGCTGAAGGCACAGAAGAAATAGAATTCGTTACAATTATAGATTTACTCAGAAGAAGCAGCCTTGATGCTGTTTCTGTTTCTATAACAGGCAAAACAAAGGTGACAGGCGCTCACGGCATCATTATAGAGACGGATACAACCTTTGAAGAGGCAAACTATGACGACTGCGATATGATTGTTCTTCCGGGAGGTATGCCGGGAACTCTCCATATGGCAGAGCACAGCGGTCTTACGGATATGATTAAATCGTTTAATGAGAAAGGCAGGAGCCTTGCTGCGATATGCGCAGCTCCCATGGTATTTGCAGGCTGCGGAATTCTTTCGGGAAAAAAAGCGGTAATCTATCCGGGTATGGAGGAGTATCTTGGAGATGCTGAGGTTTCCGATAAGCGTGTTCAGACTGACGGGAATATAATTACTTCACAGGGACCCGGCACTGCAATGGAGTTTGCCCTTGAAATAATCAGAACAGTCAAAGGCAGCGCCGCTTCAGATGAAATCAAAAAGGAGCTTTTGATGATATGATTTTTAACAGACAGGACAATGTGGACTACCATATTCATACCTACTATTCAGACGGCAGACTGTCGCCTGCAGAGGCGGTAACAAGATTTAAAAACATGGGATACGAAAGCATAGCCATAACAGACCACGACGGAGTGGGCGGAGTGGCGGAGGCTCTTGAAACCGGACAGAAGCTTGGAATTGAAGTTATTCCGGGAATCGAGTTTTCGACAAGGACGGCAGAGGAGAATATAGGGCTTCATATGCTTGGATATAATATAGATACTCATAACAGGCCTATGCTGGAGCGTATAGAGGATATCAGAGTGTGGCGCGAGGAGAGAAACGACAGGATTATCAGAGAGCTTTCCGACATGGGCTATCCACTTACAAGAGCAGACCTTGAAATGAGAGAGGGGCAGGACTTTATAGGCAAGCCTATATTTGCAAGAGCCATGGTAAACAAGGGCCATATAGATGATGTCAAGGAAGCCTTTACCGAGAAGGTTTTCAAATCACAAAG
The DNA here is from genome assembly GCA_934256595.1 of uncultured Clostridia bacterium. Classification (GTDB taxonomy): domain Bacteria; phylum Bacillota; class Clostridia; order Peptostreptococcales; family Anaerovoracaceae; genus UMGS973. The sequence continues at coordinate 4,205 of CAKQOW010000005.1, read as the reverse complement.
ACTTCGCGCCATCAAAAAAGAAGTAATAACTACAGATGAGGCTATGGGGCTTATCAGAGGCGCAGGAGGAATTCCGGTGCTTGCTCATCCGGGGGTTGCAAGGGGGCTTGGAGAGAAAGGCTCCGATGAGTTTTTTGCTAATATGGACATACTCATAGCAAGGCTGAAATCACAGGGACTTGATGGGATAGAGTGCTATTATCCGAAGCATACGGATGATGAAGCGCAGCGGTTTGTATCACTTGCACAGAAATACAATCTTAAAATAACAAGAGGATCGGATTTTCACGACCCGGATCTCCTGGAGGAATAGGATATGAATATTCGTCATATAGCCGAAAAGGCCGGTGTTTCCGTAGCTACGGTATCAAGAGTTATGAACCACCCCGAAACTGTGGCAGAGGCGACACGAAAAAAAATCGAAGATATAATTAAAGAAGAGGAATATACTCCAAACTGGTTTGCAAGAGGTCTTAACTTTAACAAGACAGGCTCCATTGCGCTTATGGTACCCAACATACTTAATCCTGCGCCTATTGAGGTTGCAAAGGGAGTTGAGGACGTGGCTCACAGCAAGGGCTATACCATTCTGATGTGTAATGCCGAAAACGATCTCGAAAAAGAAAGACGGTATCTGCAGCAGCTCGTTCACAGGCACATAGACGGCATAGTGATGATTCACCCCTACCTTGAGGAGAAAGATTTCAAAATGCTTGAGGACAATAAAATTCCGTCTGTTGTAATAGGTGAAAACAGCGACGTTTCAGATGTACATATGGTCAGAATAGACAGTACGGACGCCGCAGCCAGAGTGGTTGAGCACTTTGTGAATATAGGCTATAAATCAATAGGAATGCTGTGCGGCAGGACTCCTCTTGCAGAGAACAGACACAAGCTGGAGGGTTTCAGGCAGGCAATTGTTGATTTCGGACTTGATCTTAAACCGGAGCATATAGTATACGCTCCGAATACGATAGAGGGCGGATATATCGGTGCAAGGAAATTCTTTGAAATGAAAGAGCGCCCCGAAGCAATACTTGCAACCAGCGATACTCTTGCCTTTGGAGTTATTGACGCGGCGGCAGACAGCGGACTCTCGATACCCTCAGATATAGCGCTGGTGGGCTTTGACAACATCAGAATGTCAAACCTTGTCACACCTAAGCTTACAACTATGGAAAAACCTCTCCACAAAATGGGTGTTATGGGTGCAAGACTGCTGTTTGACTTCATAGAGGGAGAGGACGAGGCCTTCGGCAGCGCCAAAAAAGAAATACTTCTTCTGCCTAAATTAAAAATAAGAAAATCGTGCGGACACAAAGAAAGAATAGGAGAAATGTTCTGATGAAAACCGACTTTTTGAACCTTAATATGAAAAACCCCCTGATCGTAGCTGCAGGTCCGTGGAACAAAGACGGACACAGTATACGAAAGGCCATAGAGGCAGGTGCGGGAGCAGTTATAACTGAGAGTATAGTCAGCGATGCCATAATGGACGTAAGTCCGCGAATTGCATATGACGGCAAAGGCGCGCAGAACATAAGACTGTACAGCGATATACAGGTAGAGGGCTGGGAGAGAGAAATGCAGATTGCCAAAAGCGGCGGCGGTATTGTAATTGCCAGCGTGTCGGCCCATACTCCGTCTGAGGTTGCTTATCTTGCTGCCAAAATGGAACGCTTCGGAGCCGATGCCATAGAGATAAGCATTTCCAATCCTATGGGAGAGTCCTTAGAGGTTGCAGCCTCTCACGCAGACGTGGTGTTTGAAATAACAAAGGAGGTTGTATCGACCGTAAAAATACCTGTAATGGTTAAGCTTTCTCAGACCGCAACCAACATAACGGCGGTTGCAAAGGCCGCAAAAGAGGCGGGCGCCGCAGCCATAAGCGCAATCAATACCATCAGATGCATTCTGGGGGTTGACATAGAGAATGCAAGGCCTATGCTTCCTACCTACGGAGGCTATTCGGGAGCGCCGATCAGACCTATAGGACTTGCAGCGGTAGCATCTATCGCACAGGCCGTGGATGTGCCGGTGTGCGGTATCGGAGGCGTTGAAAACTACAGGAATGTGCTCGAATATATAATGCTGGGAGCCTCTGCCGTACAGATAGGAACAGCCGTTATGATAAACGGTCCCGAGAAGATAAGAGAGATAAGCAGAGAGCTTGAAATGTGGGCAGAAGAAAAAAACATTTCAGATGTGGAGCAGATAAGAGGACTGGCTCTCGAAAAAATGAAATCCTTTGATGAAATGAAAGCTGAACCTGCGATCTGCAACATAGACGATATACCTTGCGAAAAAGAATGCCGCAGGTGTGAGGCGGCGTGTATGTACGGCGCAATAACCAAAAATGCAGGCGGAGTTGAGGTTAATGACAGATACTGTACCGGCTGCGGATTATGCACATTTATCTGTCCGGAAAAAAAGCTTGAATTAAAGCTATAAAACAAAAATGTACTAGTTTGCTATGTGTTTGGCTGCTATTTGTTCAAAATAGCAGCCTGTTTTTTATCTGAAAAAACTTTTTTTTAAAATTTCTATCCAAAACCTTTTAAAATGCGCATATTGTTAAAGACAGTTTATCTTTGCCACTTGCATTTTTTATAGAATGTGATAATATTTAAATGTAACCAGTTTCAATACTGGATTTGAATTGTGTTATTAAATTATATAGATTCAAGGAGGATGAATTATGTATAAGTGTAGTTTAGAAAGAATGTCAGACAAAATCAAAACAATGTCAAAGTATGGTGACGCTGGACACGGTGGAATTACTAGATATTCACTTTCAGCAGAAGCTAATATGGCAAGAGCAGAATTCAAGAAAAGAATGGAAGCAATCGGCGCTAAGGTTGAATGCGACGACGTAGCTTGCATGTATGCAACTCTTGAAGGTACAGATCCAAACGCTAAGAGAATCGTTATGGGTTCACACTGTGACTCAGTTAAAAACGGTGGTAACTACGATGGTATCTTAGGCGTTATGACAGGTATGGAAGTACTTGAAACTATCGCAGCTGAGAATATTCCTCACAAACATCCAATCACAGCTATGATTTGGACAAACGAAGAAGGTTCATTATATCCGCCAGCAATGATGGTATCAGGAATCATCTGCCACGACTATATTCCAAAGGAACTTGCAGTTAACTTTGAATATGACAACATGATGGCTTCAAAACCAATGGACGAATCTCCATATGCAAACTTTGGCGAAGCATTAGCAGCATCCCCTTACAGAGGAGCAAAAGAAAACAGAATCAGCCCTGACAAATACTGTGCAATGTTCGAAGCACACCTTGAACAGGGACCTATCCTAGAAGACAACGGAAACGAAATCGGTGCTGTACAGTTAGTAATGGGTATGTTCAACTACAGCGTAAGATTCCACGGTTTCTCAGCTCATGCAGGTACATTCCCAATGGCTAAGAGACACGATGCTCTTCACGCAGCAGCAGATTTCTTATGTGAATTACACAGAAGATATGATGAATACAACAAGGAAGTTGTAGCAGCAGGCGAACCTGAATTCGTATATACAACAGGCGAAATCTATGTTCACCCTTGCATCCACACAGTAATTCCTGACGAAGCTGAATTCTCACTTGACGTAAGACATCCAAATCCAGACGTTAAGAACCACTGCATGGAAATCTTAAAGGAAATGGCAACTAAGACATATCAGCAGTGCACTTGCGACATCAAGGAAAACTGGGTAAGAGATACTGTACCGTTTGACTCAAGATTAATCGGATTCGTAGAAGAATCAATGGAAGAAATGGGAGCTAAATGGCAGAAGATCTTATCAGGTGCCGGACACGATGCTCAGTTCTGCGCATACATGATACCTACAACTATGTTATTTGCAAGAACTAAAGACGGTTTATCACACTGCGAACCTGAACACGTATCAGACGAAGACTGCACAGCTATCGCAACAGCAACTCTTAATGCAGTTCTTAAATGCGATGCAAGCGACGAATTCTAATATTATTAAGATAAACTGAACAGTAACAAGTTAATAAAACCGACGAAGGAGTAATCCTTCGCCGGTTTCTCATTGATGATATATACATTTAAAGGAGGAGTTACATTGAGTAAAGTAGTAAAAGCGGCATATACTGCTGAAGCTGTAGCAGGATTCACACACAGAACTGCTATCGAAGAGGCAGCAAGATGCTTACTGTGCCATGACGCAC
>CAKQOW010000004.1 GCA_934256595.1 uncultured Clostridia bacterium | reverse complement strand
TAGTCTTTAACTGATCAGCTATCACCTTGTCAGCCTCATCTTTAGCCATTACCGCATATTCTGAGAAGTGTCCTGTTACAAATGTGTATGTACCGTCTGCATTGAGAACTCCCTCTACCAATGTGTAGATACCATTGTCATCAATATATACGCATACTAATTCCTTGGCTGCAAGCTCCTTAGTAAGGTTAATTGTAACCTTGACATTACCGCCCTTGAAGTCTTTAACTGCTCCGTTTGAGGTTACAAGCTTAAGATCCACATGGCAGATGTTTTCATCTGTCTTAACTGTTTCAACTACCAGTGTTACAGTACCTGTTGTACCGGCCTGCTCTGCTACTGCTGCAAGGGCAGTCCTGTCTAAATCCACCTGACCGTTGTCAGTTTTAATAACAAGATTGGCATCTGTTTTTTCAGCCAGTTCCTTAACTGTTTTTTCAGGTATAGCTACTTCTGATGAAGCTACAGTATTGTTGCCTTTTGCATCAACTATTACTTCTGTTGATTTGTTAGCTACTGCCTTGTCAACAATCTTGTCTGCAGTCTTGGCATCTACTGTTGTTTCGGCCTTATTGTCTTTAACAGCCGGAGTAAGGTCAGCAGTTGTATTCTTATCTGTAGTGTTGTTGGTTACGTTGTCTGCCGGTGTTGATGGTGTGTATGGTATAGCTGTTCCTATGAAGTCATAGTCATCATCAGATGTACCAGCCGTCCAAGTATATCCTGACGGTCCGTTTGCAGCAACAACATATGCACCGTTAGGCAGTTTATATACATTATTTCCTCCAACGACATAGTTTGTTGGTGATGTTGAGAATGTTCCGCCTGTGATTACTTTTTTATTTTTAGCCGTTGAAATGTTTACTGCACTTTTATCAACATTTCCCGTAAATACTCCGCCCTTTATGTCTAAACCAGCATAGCTTTCTGCCGCTGCAAGTTTGTCATTCTTGTCTAGCCCAATACCTTCATATACAGCATAGCCATTATCACTTATAAATGTACCACCTGTAACTGTTACATCTAATTTTTTTGCATATCCATCGTTACTGGTTAAACTTAATGCGGCACCTGTATTTTCACTACCATTGCCATTAGCTTCTGCAGGATCTGCATATTCACCAGTAGCATGGTACTCCCCACCTGTAATATTAAATGTTCCACTTTTTAGCGATAATGCATACAATGCGTTTATATTTCCTGCTAAATTCCAGTTTGCATATCCCGCAGCATATATACCATTACCTGCTTCACTTTCAATTACAGCATCTTTATCAACAGTTATATTAGGAGCATTATTAATATGCTTAATCTGTCCATTTATGTAAATTCCATGTCCGCCATCGCCAGTCATGTCTGCTTTAGCTTTTATCTTGCCTGCAAACTCAATATTTACACCGTATGCATATGGCTCTGTGATACTAACTTTTGGTGTTATAAAAAGTCCTGCCCATCCAATAAGCGTAACGTCTTTTCCTATAATAACATTGCAATAATCAGTTTGATTTTCTTCTGCTTTGCTTTGTATTATAATAGGGGCATAATATGGATTTTTTTCCTGAATTATACCCCCACCCATAACATTTAAAGTTCCTTGATGAATTTTTATAGTACTATTTACAGCCGATATATTGTGCTTATTTAAATCAAGTTTAATTTTTCTGCCACCATCAATTATGATAGTTCTGTCACTTGTAATGTCATCTAATAATCTTATTTCTGTTTCATTATCTGTACCTGCATAGTGTATTGCCGCCTGAAGTGATGCATATTTGTCATTTCCTATAGCAGCTACCGGTTTTCCTACAGTATAAGTATTATTACTGTTTTTGCTAAATTCTTTACCTTCTGTAACAGCATTTATAGTACTACTATTGGTTGCTATCGCTTTAGGATCACTGGTAAATGTACCACCATCTATCTTAATATTGTTATTATAATTAGCTCTACAATCATCAATAATACTTCCTATATGATTAATATTATTTATTGTTAAAGTGCTCTTATTTTCATCAGAAGCGGCAGGATTATCACCATCCCAATTTGTAAAGCATATATTGCCGACAATTGTTTCTGTCGTATTTACAGTAACTTTTGCGCCATTAGGATAGGCATTTGTATAATACTCTACATCAAACGCAATTCCACCATCTTTAGCCGTAATCTTTGTTTCCCCATCAATTACTGATATACCATTGTTAAATGAAACCACAGCACGATCAGTACTTATACCGTTATTTCCCTGTGTTGCATCCAAAGTCATCTTATGCAGCGTGAGGTTTGCATAATTCTGAATAATTCTAGTAACTTCTGTACTATTTGCAGTAATGCTGCCGTTGTTCATTATAACAGTAGAGTCTTTCAACAACTGGAAGCACTGATTTTTCGTCCCTGTTGAACCTGCTGGAGTACCGGTAACTGTATAAGTATGCCCTGCAAAATTTATTATAATGTTTTTACCACTGTCTACAATTATCCCTGTACCATCTGTAACATTTCTTAGAAGCTCAATTGTAGTTTCGACACCTGTATCAACTGCATTGACAGCATCTGCCAATGTGTCATAATGCGTATTGCCTATTGCAGCCTGATGCATACAAGACGTACCACCTGCACAACTCGCAGTTGTTTCAGCAAATACCCCCATAGGCATCATTGCCACTATCATAGCCATACTTATGACTATTGCCAATAATTTCTTCATTTGTTTTCCCTCCTCGAATAAATAAATAAATTTGTTGTCTGTTACCTTTATTAAGTAACTTTAAATTAAAAAGACAAGCTTCCGCCTGCCTTACTGTCGTAATAAATAATAGTCTGTATAACTGGCAGCCATACTCATTACGAGCTGCAGGCCCTATAGCTTTGCGTCCCTGTCTTTCGACAGATTTGCCCTTTTCAATTTTACCGTTTAATTATACCCCCCCCACGGCGCTTTGTCAACAAAAACACATTCAGCATGCCTTCAAAAACAGACAATCCGCCGATAAAATTATCCGCGGATCATCTGTTTATTTATTCAATCAATCTATAAAGATTAATTAAGAAGGGTCTGATTTAATCTACCTTGTTTCAGTTATTTACTTACTCCAGGTTCTTACACCATACTTGCACTGTTTAAGAACTGTCTGTCCTACAAGCTTATCTCCCTGATATACCAGAGCCTTTGCCTTGTAGTAGTACTTGGTTCCTTTCTTACCTGCAGTGTTGATGTATGTCTTGCCGGCTTTTGTTGCCTTGGCTTCATACTTTGATGCTTTCTTTTCTGATCTGTAGAACTTGTACTTAACTGTATAGCCTGCATCAGTTATAGCCTTAACATCTCCTGATACTACAGCCTTGATGTTCTTCTTTGATGTCTTTGATGTTCTTACTTTAAGATTAACATCCTTGATTAAGGTATTTAACTGTTCAGCTATTTTCTTGTCAGCCTCATCTTTAGCCATTACAGCATATTCTGAGAAATGACCTGTTGTGAATGTGTATGTACCATCTGCGTTCTTCTGTCCGTTTACTAATGTGTAGATACCGTTGTCATTGATGTATACACATACAACATCCTTAGCTGCAAGTTCCTTGGACAGAGTAATTGTAACTGTTACAATACCGCCTTTGAAGTCTGTAACAGCTCCGTTTGAGGTTACAAGCTTCAGATCCACATGGCAGATGTTTTCATCAGTCTTAACTGTTTCAACAACAAGCTTAACAGTTCCGTCTGTTCCTGCCTGCGCTGCAACTGCTTCAAGCGCAGTCTTATCTAAATCAACTTTACCGTTGTCAGTTTTAATAACCAGATTGGCATCTGTTTTTTCAGCCAGTTCCTTAACTGTCTTTTCAGGTATAGCTACTTCTGATGAAGCTACATTGTTATTTCCTGCTGCATCGATCACTACCTCTGTTGATTTGTTTTCTACTGCCTTATCAACGATCTTGTCTGCTGTCTTGGCATCTACAGTTGTTTCAGCCTTGTTGTCCTTAACAGCCGGAGTAAGGTCAGCAGTTGTTTTCTTATCTGCAGGATTGTTAGTTACATTGTCTGTAGCCGGAGGAACAACTGCTCCACCACCAGTGTATTCGCTTTCTTCTACAACATTAACCTTAACAGTATTCACACCTGTTACAGTAGCTGGGATTTTATTCTCAGCTGTTAAAGTTCCGAACGCATAGCTTATTGTTCTTGCTTTTACTGTTGCAGCGTTCATATAGAAGCTTACATAAGCTTTACCATCTTTATCAGTCCATTTTTCTCCGCCTTCTCCATTCAGTGGAGCTTTGTTCCAGTCACCATCATCATACTTATAGATTAAGTGTGTATCTGCTTCTTTACAGTCTGCAGGTACAGCAATTCCTACCCATTTGCCTTTTACGGCAGCAGGCTCTTGTCCATTATAATGCTCTTTTAAGCCTTTAACAGTAATTGTTGCTGTTCCATTAGCATAATCTACTTTATATTTGCTGTATAAAGCGTTATCTGCAATAGGATTATCTTCAGCATTATCATGTAATGGAGCCGCTTCAACTGCTGTTGGAGTAGCATTTACGACGATATTAACTTTATGGAATTTGCTTTCTCCATTGAACTTATATTTTATCCATTCAACATTTCTTGCTGCATAGTCCCAATAGAAAGACATGTAGTTGTCCTTGCCGTCTTTTTTCCAGATTTCTTTATTTTCAGCAAGATCATAGTTAGTAACGGCCTGCTGTCTATCACTGTAATGATAATCTACAGTTGTTGCACTCTCCGGTACAGGAACAGCAATACCTATCCATTTGCCTTTTTCGGCAGGATTTGCTCCGTTTGTGTGTAGCTGAGGCTTAACATTAATAGTTACAGTATTTCCATCATATAAAATTTTATAGTCTTTATCTAAACCAGTTATAGGGTTTTCAGATTTATCTACTAATGGTGCAGGTATAACGCTACCCTCTGCTGCCTCTTCTACAACTGTGTACGGCGCAGTATCTCCAGATACAGTATATCCTTCAGCAACATATTCACTAGGATTTGATGTGAATGTACCACCAGTGATAGCTAGTTTGCTTCCACTATTAGCGAAAATTTTTGTAGCAATATCTCCTGTAACATTGGTATCTGTTCCACCTAGATTTAAAACAGCTTCATAAGCCGAATTATCTGCAACAAGAATTGCCGGTTTACCACTATCACTTGGTACAGAAATTATAGTATCAGTAACTGTTGCTACTGCTGCTTTTTTGTATGCTGTTGCAGCAGTTTGTTTGTAATTCCCTACCAGTAATCCTGCCATTGGTAACTCATTACCTTCGCTCCAGTCTGCATTATCATACTTATCTTTACCCGATCCTTTATACGTGCAATTGTTAATTATTTTACTGTTTTCGATTTTTGCAGTTCCTGCACGAACAACGACACCTTGACGGCCACCAGTAATATCACAATTATCGATATTCAGTGTACCTTCAACATTAATCATTACTGCACAGCTGTCATTATCATTATTCTCATATCCAGACACATTAAAAGTTGAGTCTTTTAATGTTATCACAACTTTATAATTATCATCAGTTGAAGCATTTGTACCTACTGCATATACGCCTGCATTAATTGTAGAATTATTGACATCTACACTTGCCGCACTTCCTTGTGGGAAAAGAGCTGAACCAGTAGTATTAATTTTCATATCTTCTACAAACAGCTTAGATGCAGTCTGTACATTAAATAATGCATTAGTGCCTTTATTTACATTATTTGCAGCATTTAGTGCATCTATTGTTCCGTTAATTATATGCAGCTCAGCACCGCCACTAATAACTGTAGACGCAATCTGTCTAGTAACAAGTGTTTTTCCTTTTAAATCTATAGTAGTATTTCCGCTGTCTATTGATGCTATTTCAGCAACCTCTATAGTATTTCCGTCTGCATCAATTGCCTCCTGCAGTGTAGCAAAATATCTGTTACCAATCTTAGCAACATCTGTATTACCAGTTGCATTTACAACAACATTTAGTTCTTCACTGCAGATTTCAGTATCATCATTTTTAAAAGTATATTTTATTTTCTGAACATCAGTTTTGTCATAAGCCCAATAGAATGTAGCATAGTTCACACCATCTTTTGGCCAGTTACTACTAAGATCATCATTAATATCTGCACCACCATTGACATTCCAAACTAAAGATGTTGCATCACTGTGAATTGGAACTGCAATTCCTACCCACTTGCCTACATCCCCATTGCCATTTTCATGAGATATTCCTTTAACATTTATAGTTATCGTTCCCTCATTATAAACAAGACTATAATCGTCGTTTAAGGTAGCATAGTCAACAGGATTATCTGTAGCATTATCAGTTAAATGCGCTGCTATAATGCCATTTTCTGTATGAATGCTTTCACTTCCACCTGTAGATGTGTCACTTTCTCCTTCACCAGCAAATACTCCCATTGGCATCATTGCTACCAACATAGCCATACTTATGACTATTGCCAATAATTTCTTCATTTCTTTCTCCTTTTCCACAGTTAATTTACTGTTTATGTATTACATATACTAATTTACAGACTTCCCTGCATTGTTCGGGAAATCTCCCCTATTCAAAACAGATTCACCTCCCTCTTTACCTATATCCTGAATACTTTTGAACAGGTACCGTTGCATTATTTAGCCCACGCAAAAACGGACTTCAAATCACAGCAGTTATCCTGCTGTCTTTGCAATTAATCCTTAATCCGGTGTAATATGTATCACACATTGCTGCTGCCTGCAGCGTCCCCGCTTGATTTAAATAAAGCACCCTCCAAAAACTCTGTTACCGGCAGATAACCGCAAAGCTCCCGCTGCCTGATGCCCTGTCCATAAACCCCCGAACAAGGTGGCTGCATAAGAAGATTCGTTAGTCCGTATAATTCATCTGAACTGTATCCGCCTGTTGTCTTTAATTGTTGAAAATATGTGTATCTTGTCACATATCGGTATTATTTTAACACATAATGTTCACTTGAGCAACACATTTGTTACAAAATAACACTATTTTATGCCAATATTCGACAATAAAATATATGTAAAAGGAGATTTTTACCTATATGGATGTTCTTAAAAGATTAGATGATTTAATGAAAGAACGCGGCTGGAGCGACTACCGGCTGGCTCAGAATTCAAAACTTTCATCTTCCACCATTGCAAATATAAGGAGCAGGAATACGGTTCCTTCAGTTGTAACTCTTGAGTCCATATGCAATGCTTTTGGCATTACCTTAGCCCAGTTTTTTGCTGATAACCAGACTATGGTGCATCTAACTCCTGAACAGAAGGATATGTTTGATTCATGGGTTGCTCTTACACCCGATCAGAAGAATATAGTTTCTAACATTATTTACGAATTCAAAAAAGAAGAATAGAAGCAGCTCCCTTATATGAGTTGCTTCTTTTGTCCGAACACCTTAATCCATAATACTGTATGTTATATAATCAACCTGAATAATGTACCTTGCTCCCGCAGTTATTATTCACAGTTCCTCTCTTACAAACAAATAAAAAACAGGAAGCCGAATACCCTGCCATAAGGTATGCAGCTTCCTTTAATTTCAGTTGAACTGTGAATTAAATACCTTAATCAATGTACTTTACTATAACTTCTCTATTTCCTCTACTGATAAACCTGTCAGCTCTGATATCTCAGCAATGGAATAATCTTTATTCTTCATGGCCTTAGCCATCTCAATCTCACGCTCCGCTCTGCCGGAAGCCTCTCCTTCAATCCTGCCTTGTTCAAGACCTTGTTCCATAGCTTCCTCTCTTGCCTGAAGCATCTCACTGGCGCGGGTATGCTCCGCCAGCTCTCTTGACCTTTTCTCAATCCAAGCCCTCTCATCAAGGGTAACATCTCTGAATATATTCTCTGCCATATCTATAACTCCCTCTCCATATTCAAGGAGTTCACTGGTATACCCAGCCTTATCCTCGTCCGCAGCATATTTAAGATATGCTGCAACAAGTTCCAAAGGGGTAAGCTCAGACACAGGCTTTGTTTCATCTACAAAGCCCAGCTGCACGCAATGAAATTCCGCCTTTTTGCCCCAAGCTATGCTTGGCTAGGCAAAACGGACAGCAACAGCTTGTCTGTTGGAACGTAGTGTTAGCCTGTCCGTCATTGGCACTCCGGCTTCTCTCTCCCTGATATCAAATATACAATGCAGTTTGTCAGCAGCCATATAGGGCTTGCCGTCTGCTATTGTTACAACTATACTTTTTTCCATTTTACCATATGGATCACCGTGCTTCAATGACTTTTCCAGCAGTGCATTGGCATAGCGAAGCGCTCTGTTGGAGTACTCCTTGAATTTACCTGACTGCGCTTCGATATCAAGTATAAGGCCGTTCTGTGTTTCCGCCATAATATCCAGAGAGACCTAGCCCAGCGAGGTACGAGCTGTGGCAGGTCCTCTGTCAGGAGTACAGCACTTCAGTGCGTGGTACTCTACGGCAAATGCCTCCCTTGCTGGCGTCACTTTGACCTATGATTATAGGGTTAAGTATTCTGATACGTGTTATAGGGTCGTCTTTCCTGTCGAGTATTGTATTGAGAAGTAATATCAGCGCCTCCTTTGACCTGTCATTATCCTGCCCGAATACTGCTTTAAAGACATAGTCGTCAGTAAAGCTGAAATATTTTCTTCTTGTTGTTGTAAACTGTTCTGCAATATATGCCTTTATATCCTTCGCTATACTCATTGTCTTGCCCTCTCTAATTCCTTGATAAATGTATTTATTCAATAATTTGGTTACGTAATCCATAGCTATATATTACCCTCAAGTGCATAACGTGTCAATATATATATTTTCTATTTTTTAGTATTAATATTTTATTTTCCCAATCCAATGTAAAATTTACAACATTCCAGCGCTTTTTTACATATTATTCGAGTCCTGAAAAAAAACGGAGCGACTACAAGCTGGCTCAGAATTCAAAGCTTTCATCTTCTACCATTGCAAATATGAGGAGCAGGAATACGGTACCTTCGGTTGTAACACTGGAGTCCATATGCAATGCTTTTGGCATTACCTTAGCCCAGTTCTTTGCTGATAATCAGACTATGGTACATCTAACCCCTGAGCAGAAGGATATGTTTGACTCATGGGTTTCTCTTACACCGGATCAGAAGGATATAGTCTGCAATATTATTTATGAGTTCAAAAAAGATTAAAAGCAGCTCCTTATGCGAGTTGCTTTGTATTATCTGTCCGTAATCAGGAAATCTCAGGGTTATATAATTAACCTGAATAATGTACCTTGCTCCCGCGGTTATTATTCATAACTCCTCTCTTACAAACAAATAAAAAAGCAGGAAGCCGAATACCCTGCCATAAGGTATGCAGCTTCCTTTAATTTCAGTTGTACTGTGAATTAAATACCTTAATCAATGTACTTTACTATAGCTTCTCTATCTCCTCTGCAGACAGTCCTGTCAGTTCTGATATTTCATCAATAGAATACTTCTTCTCTTTCATTGCCCTAGCCATCTCAATCTCACGCTCTGCTCTGCCGGAAGCCTCACCCTCTGCAAGACCTTCCTCTTTTGCTTCAGCAATCATATATTCTAATGTCACGAATTTCTCCCTCCATTCCTTTGTATTGTATTCTTCAACACGTTCATTAATATCTTCAATCAGTTTACTCCCTACCTTAGCCGGGTCATTTATATATGCATAAAATGCCCTCAGCTTCTCCGGCACCTTAGCCGGAGAGCATTTTGTATTCAATAATATTTTACTTGTCCCGTCATCAAAATGCAAGTTGTTCTTGCGAATATAGCTTTCCACAACATATATCGGCTCATCAAGGCTGAAGTAGTCAAATGTGCATATAAACACGACATAGGTGGTTTTCAGATCCTTGAATTTACTGCCTTTTTCAAGGCAGTCAGTGTCCATGAGAACCTGATAATATCTGCTCCTCTTCTCAATATCATGCTTATTGGTTGTCTGCATTTCAATATCAATCCATTCATTTGCGGTTTTTACATATGCGTCAAATCTCACTCCGCGCATATCTTTTCCGAAATCAAGGCTTGCCTGCGGTACTACCTCCGGCTCCTTTGCATTGTCAAGCAGGGAATTATCTGCCGTTGCTATTTTCACTTCTCCTATTTCCTCATCGGGAAGTATAAGCTCTACAATTCCTTTGCAGATACCGGGGTCCCTCATTACCAGAGCGAATACAAAGTCATTTGTAAACGGTCTGAAATCTTCCTTGTTCTGTGTGCTTTCATTTTGTTTTTTCTTAGTTTGTTTCTTCTTTTTTCGTTTTCTCTTGTTCATTTTTATTTCTCCTTTTCTTTTTGTTTTCAGAAAGCAAAAAACGCACAGCAAAAAACCGCTTAAGCTGAAAATCAATTCAGCCTAAACGGCTTATCTGTGCGTCTTTACAATTTTTCTATGCTACCATTTTACTACACCCCGTTTTTACAGTCAATTCCTTTTTTATTTTTTTCTGTAATCTCCTCAATCCGTTGATATTTAAACATTTGCAGCGTCCCACTTGACAAAAATGAGATTTCAGACCGGCAAAAGTTTTTCTCCAAAAACAGACAGAACCTTTCGGTTCTGCCTGTCTGTCAGTATATATATTCTTTTATTCTACAGGGACGATCCAGCCTCTTGTATCGGCTTTCTCTCCTGTCTGAATTCCGTAAAGCTCATCGTAAAGCTTCTGTGACAGCTCTCCGATTTCATTGTTGTTTATAACAATATGCCTGTCGTTCCAGTAAAGCTCTCCTACCGGTGATATTACAGCAGCCGTACCTGTTGCAAATATCTCTTCAAGTCTGCCTTCCTCTGATGCCTTGAATACATCTTCTATAGTAAACCTCACTTCATTTACCTTGTAGCCCCAGTCCTTCATTACGGTTATCATAGAGTCTCTTGTGATACCCGGAAGGATTGTGCCCTCAAGCGGAGCTGTATAAAGCTCTCCGTCAATCTTGAAGAATGCATTTGATGTACCGATTTCTTCTACGTATTTGCCCTCTTTGGCATCAAGCCACAGTACCTGATCGTATCCCATATCGTGAGCCTTCTGCTCGGCTATCATTGCAGCCGCATAGTTGCCTCCGATTTTTGCATAGCCTGTACCGCCCGGAGCTGATCTTACGAACTCGTTTTCAACATAAATTCTGGTAGGGGCAAGTCCGCTTTCATAGTACGGTCCTACAGGACTGAGTATTATAATAAATTTGTATGTATTTGAAGCCGCAACACCTAAGAATTTGTCCGTACCGATGATAAACGGTCTGATATACAGCGCTGTATCCGGTTTCTGAGGTATCCAGTCCTTATCTACCGCAACAAGCTCTTTGATTGCATCAATATAAACCTGCTCATCAATCTGCGGTATGCACATTCTCTTGTTGGTGCTGTTGGTTCTCTTTGCATTCATATCAGGTCTGAAAAGCTGAACCTTGCCCTCTTTGGTCTTGTAAGCCTTAAGACCCTCGAACATTTCCTGTCCGTAATGGAAAACCACTGTTGCAGGATCAAGAGCTAAAGGACCGTAAGGAACTATTTTGCCGTCATGCCAGCCGTTTTCGGGATCATAATCCATAACAAACATATGATCTGTAAAAACTGTACCGAATCTGAGGCTGTCCGGATCCGGCTTCTGCTTTGGATTTTTGGTTAACTCTACACTAAATCTATTACTCATCTCTTTGTCCTCTTTTCCGTCTATTTAAGAACTGCGCCTGTATTGGCAGATGATACAAGTCTTGAATATCTCTCAAGCCACCCGCCCTTTACTTTAGGCTCAGGTTTTACATAAGTTTTCTTTCTGTTTTCAAATTCTTCATCTGAAACTCTGACATTTATTGAATATGAAGGAATATCTATATCTATGATATCTCCCTCCTGAACAAGCCCGATCAGACCGCCGTCTGCCGCCTCAGGACTTACGTGTCCTATTGACGCGCCTCTGCTGGCGCCGCTGAACCTGCCGTCGGTTATGAGAGCTACTGTCCTGTCAAGACCCATGCCTGCAAGTGCGCTTGTAGGGTTGAGCATTTCTCTCATTCCCGGACCGCCTTTCGGACCCTCGTATCTGATTACGACCACCTGTCCGTCCCTGATATCGCCTGCATATATTGCAGCTATTGCGTCCTCTTCACTGTCAAATACTCTGGCAGGTCCTGAATGTACCAGCATTTCAGGCGCCACCGCGCTTCTCTTGACAACGCAGCCGTCCTTTGCGATGTTGCCCCACAGAATTGCTATTCCGCCGGTTTCACTGTACGGATTGTCTATAGGTCTGATTGCTTCGTTATTTAATATTCTGGCATCTGCAATGTTCTCTCCCACAGTTTTGCCTGTTACCGTAGGAAGCTCTGTATCTATCAGTCCCTTTGAGGCAAGCTGAGCCATTACCGCAGGAACTCCGCCGCCATTGTTAAGATCATGCATATGAGTTCCGCCTGCCGGCGCCAGATGGCACAGGTTAGGAGTAACACTGCTTATCTCGTTGAATACGTTAAGGTCGATATCAAGTCCCGCCTCATTGGCAATAGCCAGAAGATGCAGCACGCTGTTTGACGAGCAGCCCAGCGCCATATCGCAGGCTATAGCGTTTCTTACTGATTTCTCAGTGATTATATCTCTTGCCCTGATGTCGTTTTCGATAAGGTTCATAACTGCCATACCCGCATGCTTTGCAAGCATAATTCTCTTGCTTGTAACAGCCGGTATGCTGCCGTTTCCCGGAAGCGCAATTCCGATAGCCTCGCACAGACAGTTCATACTGTTTGCGGTATACATTCCCGAGCAGGAACCGCAGCCCGGACATACATTCTGTTCGTATTCCAGAAGTCCCTCGTCATCTATAATGCCCGCCTTTCTGGCGCCTACCGCCTCAAACATCTTGGAAAGGCTAGTTTCAACGCCGTCTACAAGTCCTGACATCATAGGGCCGCCTGAGCATACAACTGCGGGAATGTTCATTCTGACAGCCGCCATAACCATACCTGGAACGATTTTGTCGCAGTTTGGAACAAGCACGGCTCCGTCAAAGGCGTGAGCCATAATCATAGTTTCCACGCTGTCTGCTATAAGCTCGCGGCTTGCAAGCGAATATTTCATACCGATATGTCCCATGGCAATACCGTCGCATACGCCGATGGCAGGAACCATTATCGGAGTTCCTCCCGCCATGCGCACGCCTGCCTTGACTGCCTCTGTAATCTTGTCAAGGTGCATATGTCCCGGCACTATTTCACTGTGAGCTGAAACCACTGCAACCAGTGGTTTTTCCAGCTCCTCTTTTGTATATCCCATTGCATAGAATAAGCTTCTCATAGGGGCTTTTTCAACGCCCTCTGTGACCTGTCTGCTTCTTAAAGTCATTGTTTTCTCCTTTATTTCTTAAGCCAGCTCATCATCTTTCTTAATTCTGCGCCTACCCTGCAAAGCAGATGATCTGCTTCTTTTCTTCTTGTTGCAAGGAATCTTGCCTTACCGCCTGCATTGAATTCCTGAATGAATTCGCTTGCGAAAGTACCGTCCTGGATTTCTGTAAGAACCTGTTTCATTTCTTTTCTTGTTTCTTCGGTTATAAGGCGTCTGCCTGTTCTGTAGTCGCCGTATTCAGCTGTATTTGAGATTGAGTATCTCATCTTGTCAAAGCCGCCCTCATTGATAAGGTCAACGATTAATTTCATTTCGTGGATACATTCAAAGTATGCCATTTCAGGAGCGTAGCCTGCTTCAACCAGTGTATCAAAGCCTGCTTTCATAAGCTCTGTAACACCGCCGCATAATACAGCCTGTTCGCCGAAAAGGTCTGTTTCTGTTTCTTCTTTGAAAGTTGTTTCAAGGATACCTGCTCTGCCTGCGCCGATGCCTGAAGCATATGCCAGCGCATAGTCCTTAGCCTTGCCTGAAGCGTCCTGATAAACAGCGATAAGGCTTGGAACTCCCTTGCCCTCAACATACTGGCTTCTTACTGTGTGTCCGGGTCCCTTAGGCGCAATCATAATTACATCAAGGTAAGCTGCCGGCTGAATCTGTTTGTAGTGAATGTTAAAGCCGTGTGCAAATGCAAGTACGTCGCCCTCTTTCATATGCTTTGCAATCTGCTCGTTGTAAATCTTTGCAGCAAGTTCATCGGGAACCAGCATCATTACTACATCGCCTGCTTCTGCTGCCGCTTCGATATCCATAACCTTAAGTCCCGCAGCCTCAGCCTTTGCTGTATGTGATGAGCCCGGTCTTAAACCTACCACTACGTCTGCTCCGCTTTCTGCAAGGTTCATTGCATGAGCGTGTCCCTGGCTTCCAAAGCCTATAACTGCTACTGTCTTACCGTCTAACATTCCGAAATTGCAATCCATATCATAATACTTGTTTATCATTGTTCTGTTCTCCTTTTCTTTTTATACTTTATTTTTCGATACCGGTAATACCGGTTCTGCATATATCAACTATTTCATAATCCGAGAGCATATCCAGGAATCCGTCCAGCTTGTCGGGGCTTCCTGTTATCTCTAAAACTATTGTTTCCTTTGTGAGATTTATAATCTTTGCTCTGTAGATATCGACGATTTCCTTAATCTCGCTGCGCTGCTCCTTGCCGGCGTTTATCTTGATCATCAGAAGTTCTCTGAAAAAGCTTTCTTTTTTGTCAAGGAGCTTGATGCCTCTGACAACCTCCAGCTTCTCGGTCTGCGACACTATCTGCTGAACCGTAATCGTATCTCCCGTAAACACAATGGTTATTCGTGATACATCAGGGTTGTTGGTTGCAGATACCGTAAGCGAATCAATGTTAAATCCTCTTCTGCCGTAAAGACTTACAACTCTTGAAAGGACATTTGCCTTGTTATCAACATATATGCTGACTACTTCTCTTTTCATAGACATCTCCTCTCTTTCTATTCAAATATAGAATCTTCAACGGTCATTCCGTTAGGTATCATCGGAAGAACCTTTTCGTTCTGTACAATACGGCAGTCAATCCATACAGGACCCTCTGCTTTAAATGCTTTGTCGAGAACCTGACAGAATTCATCGTAGGTTTCAGCTCTGTAGCCTGTGCCTCCGAAAGCTTCAATCAGCTTCACGAAGTCTGTTTTTCTCTCAGGAGTTGTCTGAGAGTATCTGCCGCCGTAGAAGTCTGTCTGCCACTGGTATACCATACCCAGCACGCTGTTGTTCATTATAACGGTTATAATCGGCAGGCTGTTTGATACCGCCGTACACGCCTCGTTTAAATTCATATGGAAAGAGCCGTCGCCTGTGAAGTGAATAACTCTCTTGTCCTGATTTCCAAACTGAGCGCCTATGGCAGCTCCGTATCCGAAGCCCATGGTTCCAAGGCCTCCGCTTGTAAGGAAGTGTCTTGGCTTCTGGTGGTTTATGTACTGCGCCGACCACATCTGATGCTGTCCCACGTCTGTAACATATATTGCATCCTCTCCGGCCCTGTCACATACGGTCCGGATTATCTGCTGAGGATTAAGCACATCGTCATAGCCTGTAATCTTAAGCGGATGCTCTTGATTCCATCTGTTAATCTGCGCTATCCATTCTGAATGGTCCGCAGACTGTATTTCAGGAATGAGCTCCTCTAAGACCTCCCTGCAGTCGCCTACTATGGCATCATTTACTGTAACGTTTTTGCTTACCTCACTCTTATCTATATCAATCTGAAGTATTTTTGCCTTTGATGCGAATTTCTTAGGGTTAAGCGCAACTCTGTCGCTGAACCTTGTGCCTACCGCAAGCACCAGATCCGCCTCTGCAATGCATTTGTTGGCTGCATAGGAACCGTGCATTCCCAGCATTCCGAATGATCTGTGGTCTGTAACCGGAACCGCTCCCGCCGCCATCATGGAATTTACTGCCGGAATATCGGCCTTTTCCATAAGACGCATAACCTCTTCGGAAGCCTCTGAGGCAATAACGCCGCCGCCTAAGTAAAGCACCGGCTTCTCCGCCTTGTTTATATATTTTGCAAACGAGGCTATTTTTTTGTCAAGCTCCTCCGGCCGCACTTTTTTGAGTTCGCAGTTAGGCGCCGGCTGGTAATCAACCATTGCTCCCGTAACGTCCTTGGTGATGTCTACAAGAACAGGGCCCTTTCTTCCCTCATTTGCTATTCTGAAGGCATTTCTGAGGGCGTCTGCCAGCTCGTCTGTCCTGTTTACAAAGTAACTGTGTTTGGTAACAGGGAATGTAATGCCTGTTATACAGGTTTCCTGAAATGCGTCTCGGCCTATCAGGCTGTTTGCAACATTTGCAGTAATAATGACCATAGGAATGCTGTCCATATACGCCGTCGCTATTCCTGTGACCAGATTGGTTGCTCCCGGTCCGCTTGTAGCTAGGACGACGCCTGTTTTCCCCGTTGATCTTGCATATCCGTCAGCAGCGTGTGAAGCACCCTGTTCGTGAGCTGTAAGTACGTGTTTTATTCTGTCTTTGTATTTGTACAGCGCATCATATATGAACAGTGCCGCACCGCCGGGATAGCCGAATATAGTGTCTACATTATGCTCAAGCAATATCTCTACTGCCATTTCCGCACCCGTCATCTTCATGCCTTTTCCTCCTCATAATTTCATTTGACATCTATAATTATTATTTACTCGCAACAAAAAGTCAACCGTTTTTTTGTGTTTTAATTATAGTTTTTTGCATTTTTTTCACTTCTGCCGCACTTTCGTCTTTTTTTCTACAATTTATATATAGCAGAAAATTTTATCTGAAAATTCTCACACGACTTGCCTTTTTCATTAATCCATACGCACAAACTTTTTTAGATTTTTTTGTTGTTTTGTCACAATTTATTCTTGACAAGCCACTCTGTATGGTTTAAGGTATATGTAAATCAATAATTCAATACCAAAGACTTTGACGGAGAGAGTAATATTCCAGACAGAGCTCACAGCGAGCCGGAGACAGTGAGAGCCCGGTACAAGAAAGCCGGAATACGAAAATCACTCCTGAGTTGCAGACCGAAATTGTTTTTAAAGTAGGCTCTGACGGGTTCTCCCGTAACAGAGAAGGCATATGTTTGTATGCTGCACTTGTATTGGGTGGTATAGCAGAGATTTACCTCTCTGTCCCATTACGGGGCAGAGAGTTTTTATTTAGGAGGTAATTGATATGGCAGATAATATGGTTGAATTCAGATGGCACGGCAGAGGCGGACAGGGAGCCAAGACAGCCTGCCTGTTTCTTGCAGAGGCAGCCTTTAACTCGGGCAAGGACGTTCAGGGATTTCCCGAATACGGTCCTGAGCGAATGGGCGCGCCGATTACGGCCTACAACAGAATAGCCGATTCACACTGCAAGGTACATTCAAATATATATTTTCCGGACTATGTGGTAGTGGTGGACGAAACCCTGCTGGGCTCTGTAAATGTTACAAAGGGACTGAGCAGGGACGGCGCTCTTATCATAAACACCAACAAATCCTCAGAGGAGATAAGAGGCGAGCTGCTTGAGGAATACAAAGGCCCTATATATACGGTAGACGCAAAAAGGATTTCGGAGGAGGCTCTTGGCAGATATTTTCCAAACACTCCGATGCTTGCAGCCGCTGTAAAGGTCAGCGGAGTAATCAGACAGGAGCAGTTCATCAGAGATATGGAGGAGTCTTTCAGACACAAGTTTCCGGGCAAACCCGAAATAGTCGAGGGTAATATGAGGGCTCTCAAGGCCACACTTGCGGAGGTAGTTTAAAATGATAAAAACAAAAGCTGTAGATATAAATGAAAAATCAACATGGCAGGAGCTTACCACAGGCGCCGAGATATATGAGGGCGCAACCTCAAAACTTGTCAACACCGGCGAATGGCGTGTGGACCGCCCTGTATTCGATGAGGCCAAATGCAGACACTGTATGCTGTGCTTCCCTTACTGTCCCGACAGCTCGATTCCTGTTAAGGACGGCAAAAGGCTTGACTTTGATTTTATGCACTGCAAGGGCTGCGGCATATGCGCGAAGGTATGTCCTTTCGGCGCAATCATTATGGTTAAGGAGGGAGAATAAATGGCTGTAAGAGAGAGAAAATCAGGAAATGAAGCAGTAGCTATAGCTATGAGGCAGATAAATCCCGATGTTGTGGGTGCTTTCCCTATTACACCGTCAACAGAAATTCCCGAATATTTTTCAGGCTATGTGGCTGACGGTCTTGTGGATACAGGCTTTATCCCCGTCGAGTCAGAGCACAGCGCAATGTCAACCTGCATAGGCGCTTCCGCCGCAGGGGCAAGAGCGATGACGGCAACCTCCTCCTGCGGACTTGCATATATGTGGGAGCTGCTTTATGTATCGGCTTCCATGAGGCTTCCTATAGTTATGTCTGTAGTAAACAGAGCGCTGTCGGGGCCTATCAATATAAACAACGACCATTCCGACTCAATGGGTGCAAGAGATTCGGGCTGGATACAGATGTATGCCGAAACAAATCAGGAGGCCTATGATAATTTCATACAGGCGGTTCTGATTGCCGAAAAATGCAGACTTCCGGTTATGGCCTGTCAGGACGGCTTTATTACAAGTCACGGCGTGTCAAATATAGAGCTGCTTGAGGACGAAAAGGTCAAAGCCTTTGTCGGGGAATACGAGCCTGACAACTTCCTGTTAAACAGTGAAAATCCTCTGGCGGTCGGTCCTTACGGAACCTCCCCGTATTATATGGAAGTAAAAAGAGCGCAGGCGCAGGCTATGAAAGACTCAATGCCCGTGATACTTGAGATAGGCAAAGCCTACGAAAAGCTTACAGGACGCAAATACAGATTTTTTGAGGAATATATGATGGACGATGCCGATGTTGCCCTCGTTGTTATGGGCTCAAGCGCAGGCACAGGCAAGGAGGCTGTTGACAGGCTCCGCGCAGAGGGCCGCAAGGTAGGGCTTATCAAGCTGCGCGTGTTCAGACCGTTTCCGAGAAGACCTCTTGCCGCTGCAATGTGCAAGGTAAAGGCAGTCGCCATAATGGACAAGGCCGAGAGCTTTTCAAACAGCGGCGGGCCGCTGTTCAATGAGGCAAGAAGCTCCCTTTACGATCTGCCTGACAGACCTTATGCCGTAAACTATATCTACGGTCTTGGCGGCAGAGATATACGGGTTGAGGATTATTATGATATATATCAGGATCTTTACGACATTATAGATGAGGATGATCCGGGCGATGTATACAGATATGTCGGAGTAAGGGACTCCAGATACATAGATGCCGACCAGCGCATGATGAAAGAGGAATACCACAGAGGCGCCGCCAGAACATACGGCAAAGACAAAGAGAAATATGAGGTGTAAGGTTATGACGTACAACTTAAAAAAAGAATCAGAAAAAAAAGAAAGACTCGCAGGCGGTCACAGGCTGTGCGCCGGCTGCGGAGCAGGTATAACCGTAAGAGGCGTGCTGAGAGCGCTGGAGCCTGAAGATAAAGCCGTTGTTGTAAACGCTACAAGCTGTCTTGAGGTATCAACCTTTATGTATCCGTATACCGCCTATGAGGACAGCTTCATTCACAGCGCCTTTGAAAACGCCGCTGCAACTGCCGCAGGTGTTGAAACAGCCTACAAGGTGCTGCAGCAGAAAGGCAAGGTAAAGGAGAACTTCAAGGTTATAGCTTTTGGCGGTGACGGCGGTACCTACGATATAGGGCTGCAGTCCCTTTCGGGAGCCATAGAGCGAAATCACGATTTCGTGTATGTATGCTATGACAACGAGGCATATATGAATACGGGCATACAGCGCTCCTCCTCCACTCCGAGATTTGCCAATGCCACGACATCTCCTGCAGGAAGCAAGCTGCCGGGCAAGCAGCAGAACAAAAAGGATCTGACGGCAATTATTGCCGCCCACGGCTCGCCTTATGTTGCGCAGACTGCATTTATCGGCAATATGAGCGATCTGCACGAAAAAGCCAGAAAGGCCATATATACAGAGGGAGCAAATTTCCTCAACGTACTGTCACCATGTCCGAGAGGCTGGAGATACAATGCTTCCGACATAGCGCATATCAGCAGAATGGCTGTTGATACCTGCGTATGGCCTCTGTTTGAAATTGAGGACGGCGTATACCGCCTGACCTATGAGCCGAAAAAGAAGCTGCCGGTTGAGGAGTTTCTGAAGCTGCAGGGACGATTCAGCCATATGTTCAAAAAAGGCAGCGAATGGATGATAGAAGAGGCCCAGAGCTATATAGACAGAAAGTGGGAGCAGCTGCTTAACAAATGCAGATAAATTTATAATAAATACCCAGCAGACCTTGCTCATTTGCGGGCAAGGTCTTTCTATAGCTTATCTCATATATATTTTTCGTTCAGACAAATCTCTGCTTTTGCCTGCTGCATATATAGCCTATGACAAAAATCACTGCGGCTGCAGGCATAATCTTTCCTTTCGTATTATCCATTATTCCTTTCCCCAGTATCCGCCCTGATTTCTATAGAAAGCAAGGCTTTTTACTGTTTCAAAGTAGTTTCTTGTAATTATCTGTTCCTTGCTTACCGCATCGTCCTGACGGTTCATATTCGGTGTTATGAAAATCTGACTCTCTCCATATCCGTCTTTGACTGCAGCCTTTGCAACTGTATCAAGATTTTCATCGTTCCATCTGGAAAGAGGCGGATAAACTATCCTGACACCATACCTTTCAGTTGAAGTATACAGTCCGCTGACAAGTGTGGCTCCGTTGCTTTTGCCTGCAAAGTGACCTTTCTCTATTTCCTCAAGGTTTGAATATACCTTTTTGAAGCTCTTTATATATACATCAAAATCCGCATCTTTCTCGAGAAACAGCGCATTCATAATCTGTCCGTCCCTTGTAATGCTTCTGAAGCCCGCAACAGGGTAGTAAGGGAAGCTCCCTCTTAAATTAACTCCCTGCGAGCACGAATAATATGCCTCATTTGCTCCCCGGTATTCAACCGTTATCTGCTTCGTATTGCCGTCATTGCTGTAAACAGTGAGAGCATCTTTGTCCCGGTCATATTTCATACTTCTGCCGCTTTCGTCATACACAGCCCTGATGTCATAGCTGTGGGACAGTGTAAATTTGTATTCTTCAAGTGACTCTGACACTTTCATTGTAACCTTTGCCTTGAGAAGCCTCCTTGTGTCAAGCTCCATAGTATAGCTGTCAACATCAAACCCGCCGGCTTCATTTTTGAGCCTGTATCCCGCAATATTATAGTAGTGCTGGTCTGCCATAGCAGAGCCTGTACTGCTCAGTCCCATATCAACCCTTGAGGACGGAAGCGCATATCCTATGAAGCAGCATATGCACACAATCACGCATACTGCATTTCTTAATGTAAGCTTTCTGATGCTTCCTGCTATCAGATAAATGGTAATCAGCAGCGCGCTCCAGAACAGTATCAGACAAACCCGATAAGTCATCTCAGAAAAACCCAAGGCACAATTAGGAATATGCCTTAGCCCCGGCACCATAATATTAAACATATCAAGCAGGTCAAACAGGTTCACAGCATAATCGGTAATTATCATAACCATAGTAGCTATTTCGTTTACCATGTATGACGATGCAAATATCACCGCCATTATTACCGCATATGCCGCTATTCTCTTTTGTATCCTTGAAATAGCAAGAGCTGCAGATATTCCTATAAATCCTATCAAAAAGACGTTGATAAAAAGACTCTTGACTATATATAAATCCGCCACTCTGTTTACTCCGGCAATATCATCTATGGCAAATCCCGCATTGGTAACAATAATGTCAAGGCCTGCAAACAAAGCGTAATTTACAAAAAGCACGCTTACCATTACCATAAAACCCGCAAATACATTCCTGCCGGTACAGCCTCGCGCCGTAGCAGTAATGCTCTCATTAATTCCCGCTCTGTACTGCTCCGACAGAAACTCATAGCCTGTCACCAGATACAGTATGAATATCTGCGGACACAGAAACAGTATCTGATTTGTAGGACCAAGTCCATTAGTGTTCTCAATTACAGAGCACTCATACCTGTAAATACTGATAAGATTATACAGCGTATATATGAGTATCGCAAGCCACAGCAGTTTATTCTTTTTAAGTCGTTTAAGTTCTTCAATGTATAATTTCATAGTTCAATTTCCCTGATATTAAAGCATTTTATATTAACGTGATGCAGCGCCTGCAAAACAGCTTCATATGTAATGCCTAGACAAATTTCTGTTTCTTCATATTACATATATAGCCTGCAATATACAAAATAACTGCTGCAAGCATAATCCATGAATAATGCTGAAGAATCAGTTCCCTAGTAGCCGATAGACCCACCTGACAATTCAGCACTCCCATATTTATCCCGCTGCCAAACAGAGACTCCGTCCAGTATATGGCAACGCCTAAGAATGCCGCGGTCATAGAGCTGAATATATACATAAATGAGTACATAATACCGACATAGAAGCAGCAGCTTACGGCTATCCTTACATATTCAAGCGCCATATTCTCAATCCAGATTGAGGCAATCAGATAGCCTGCTCCGATTATCGCCAGATAAAGCGCCAGCCACATAATTACCAGCTTGTTCTTCATTCTGTGATTTATATAATAGACTTCATTTCCGTCACCCTCTATGAGGTCTATAAATGAAAAGCCTATCCACCATATTGAAAATATCGGCACAAAATACTGGCTGAGTATTATAAAGCGCTCCTCCACATATGCGATTTCATCATATTTTTTCATTGTTAATATAAGTATCAGAGGAATAAGAATAAACATCACAATCAGAGGCACTGCAAACAGCCCCCTGATACCTTTAAGCTGAAACAGAAACAGGCTGTATTCTTTTTTTAGATTTCTTCCAGTACGCATATGTATCCATCCTCTATTCTTGCTGATGCAGTATCACAGTTCTGAACTGTGTCCGAAAGCAGACGGTATCTTACTCTGCCCTCCTGCTCAAACTGCCTCTCTATATAGTATCTTCCCTCTATTTCTTCAAGCTGCGTGCTGTCGCACTCAAACACCCTGCCTTTTGCAAGTGATTTCAGTTCCCCGGTACTTCCGTTAAATCTGACTCTGCCGTCTTTCATAATAACTATGCCGCTGCAAAGCGCATCAACGTCCTCAACTATATGAGTGGAAATAAGTATGAGTCTGTCCTTTGGAAGCGAGGATATTATCATTTTAAATCTTAATCTTTCCTCAGGGTCAAGACCTGCGGTAGGCTCGTCAAATATCATAATATCAGGGCTTCCCAAAAGCACCTGCGCTATCCCAAGTCTTCTGGTCATTCCGCCTGACAGAGCTTTGGCTTTTTTGCTTCTCTCATCTGACAGATTAACCATTTCAAGCACCCTGTCTATCTCTTTTTTGCGCAAATCCTTTGGGATATCCTTTAGTACGCAGAAATGATACAGATTTTCTTCTGCCGTCAGCTCTCTGTATGCTCCGAATTTCTGCGGAAGATACCCTATCTCAGACATATATGTTTTGTTTCCCCGTATATTCTCTCCCCTGTATTCTATCTCACCGTCAAATTTATACAGATTGGTAAGACAGCGTATCAGGGTTGTCTTGCCTGCTCCGTTTGGTCCCAGCAGGCCGTATACTCCGCTGCCGAGAGACAGGCTGAGGTCATCCACAGCGTTTTTCTTTCTGAAGCTTTTGTTTAAATTTCTTATCTCAAGCATAATCTTTCCTTTCGTATTATCCGTTATTCCTTTCCCTAGTATCCGCCCTGATTTCTATAGTAAGCCAGGTCTTTTACTGTTTCAAAGCAGTTCCTTGTAATTATCTGTTCCTTGCTTACCGCATCGTCCTGACGGTTCATATTCGGTGTTATGAAAATCTGACTCTCTCCATATCCGTCTTTGACCGCCGCCTTTGCCGCTGCATCAAGGCTTTCATCGCGTAACGCGGAAAGCGGCGGATACACTATTCTGACGCCGTACCTTTCGGTTGAAGTATACAGGCCGCTGACAAGTGTAGCACCGTTGCTTTTGCCTGTAAAGTGACCCTTTTCTATTTCCTCAAGGTTTGAATATACCTTTTTGAAGCTCTTTATATATACATCAAAATCCGCATTTTTTTCAAGAAACAGCGCATTCATAATCATTCCGTCTCTTGTAATGCTTCTGAAGCCCGCAACAGGATAGTAAGGGAAGCTTCCTCTCAGATTAACTCCCTGCGAGCACGAATAATATGCCTCGTTTGCTCCCCTGTATTCAACCGTTATCTGCTTCGTATTACTGTCATTGCTGTAAACAGTGAGAGCATCTTTATCCCGGTCATATTTCATACTTCTGCCATTCTCATCATACACAGCCCTGATTTCATAACTGTGAGCCAGAGTAAATTTGTATTCTTCAAGAGGCTCTGACACCTCCATTGTAACCTTTGCCTTGAGAAGCCTCCTTGTATCAAGCTCCATGGTGTAGCGGTCAACGTCAAATCCGCCGGCTTCATTTTCGAGCTTGTATCCCGCAATATTATAGTAGTGCTGGTCTGCCATAGCAGAGCCTGTACTGCTCAGCCCCATATCAACCCTTGATGACGGAAGCACATATCCTATGAAGCAGCATATGCACACAATCACGCATATGGCATTTCTTAATGTACACTTTCTGCGGCTTCCTGCTATCAGATAAACTGTAATCAGAAGCGCACTCCAGAACAGTATCAGACATATCCTATAGGTCATCTCAGGAAAACCAATGGCATAATTAGGAATAAACTTGAGCCCCGGCACCATAACATTAAACATATCAAGTATGTCAAACAGATTTACGGCATAATCGGTAATTATCATAACCATAGTAGCTATTTCACTCATCATATATGATGATGCAAATATCACTGCCATTATTACCGCATATGCCGCTATTCTCTTTTGTATCTTTGAGATAACAAGAGCCGCTGATATACCGATAAGTCCTATCAGAAATATGTTGATAAAAAGGCTCCTTGTTATATACAAATCCGCCACTCTGTTTGCTCCGATAATATTCTTTGCATCAAATATTGCATTTGTAACCGCAATGTCAAAGCCCGCAAACACAGCGTAATTTACAAACAGCACGCTTGCCATTACCATAAAGCCCGCCAATACATTCCTGCCGGTACAGCCTCCCGCCGTAGCCGCAATGCTCTCATTAATTCCCGCTCTGTACTGTTCCGACAGAAACTCATATCCCGTCACCAGATACAGTATGAATATCTGCGGACACAGAAACAGTATCTGTCTTGTAGGGTCAAGCCCGTCACTGACCTCAAGTGCAGAGTATTGGTATCTGAAAATGCTGATAAGGTTATACAGCGTATATATGAGGATCACAATCCACAGCAGTTTGTTCTTTTTTAGTCGTTTTAGTTCTTCAATGTACAATTTCATAATTTCAGTTTCCCTGATATTTAAGCGTTTCCTGTAAATTAGATGCAGGGTCTGCAGAATAGTTTCATCTGAAGTCAGATATTTCAAATATTATACCCCCCCCCCCTCACATTTTTTGCAACAAAAAAATGCGACCTATTACATTTTTTACAGCGAAAAATGCAATATGCCGCACATTTTTAACAAATATAATATTATGCCTTACCCTTGATGTAGTCCACAAACTGCCTTGCGCATCTGCCGGACACATCGCCGTGACGTATCTGCCATGCATTGGCTTCTTTGTGAAGCTGCTCCTTATCCATGGCAACTCCCTCAGTTTCGGACAGCTCGTCTATGATTTTGTAGAACTCGTCCTTAGACGGCTTGCCGTAGTAAATCTGAACTCCAAATCTGTCCGCAAGACTCAGCTTCTCCTCCATGCTGTCGCCTCTGTGGAGCTCTCCCGTATGCTCCATATCGTTTCTGTCGTCCCATGTTTCTTTGATAAGGTGTCTTCTGTTTGAGGTTGCATATATAAGGATATTTTCGGCCTTTGACTCAAGCCCTCCCTCTATTACAGCCTTGAGGTATTTGTATTCTGTTTCAAAATCCTCAAATGACAGATCGTCCATATATATTATAAACCGGTAGTTTCTTGTTCTGATTGCAGAGATTATCCTCGAAAGCATCTTCATCTGATGCCTGTATACCTGAATAACTCTAAGTCCGTCCGGCCAGAACCTGTTGGCAACAGCCTTGATGCTGGTGGATTTGCCCGTCCCCCTGTCACCGTACAGCAGTACGTTGTTGGCAGGTTTGCCGTCCACAAAGGCTTTGGTGTTTTCAAGAAGCTTCTGCTTCTGAACCTCATAGCCCACAAGATCCTCTAAAACCACATCGTCCATATTCTTAACAGGCTCAAACTCCAGTATATCCTCTCTGTCTGAAATCCTAAACGCCCTGTTTACTCCGAATATTCCCGCGCCGTAGGCCTTGTAAAACTCCGACACCGCCTCGAAAAATTCATCTTTGTCCTTTGCGGTTTCAA
The DNA here is from genome assembly GCA_934256595.1 of uncultured Clostridia bacterium. Lineage (GTDB taxonomy): Bacteria > Bacillota > Clostridia > Peptostreptococcales > Anaerovoracaceae > UMGS973. The sequence goes on along the minus strand of CAKQOW010000004.1, from coordinate 48,014 downwards.
GCTGGGCTCTAAGCTCTCTGACTCTTTTCATGACATTTGGATTATACATAAGCGACGGCTTCTCAACCGCAGTATAGTCGCACAGAACCGAGAAGCAGTCTATGCCAAGCTCTCGCTCTATCTCGCTGAAATCAAATCTGAAAAGCTTCATAAAAATCTCAAAGTCATGCTTTGCAAATGAATTGACACTGCCCTCTATTGCCCCTCTCCTCTCGCACGAAGCGCTGAAAGAGTTCTCCGAGTTTATGAGATAGTAGGTCAGATAGCTTGTCCACAAATTCTCATCAAAAGCATATGCGGTTGATATATCGAGAATTTTTCTTACTATATTATATGCGTCTTTTACAAGCTCTGATTTTTCTTTGGCGCCGTTGTCGTAATTTCTGAAAAGCTCCCCTGTTTCATACAATATGGAGCTTTCGCTTCTGTCTGAATAGAGTATAAGGTGGGATAAGTATCTGTACATAAACATCTCTTCTTTCTTTTTGTGTTGTATACCTATGTTATATCAGATTTTTTGTTATAAATCAATAATTTTTCTTGACTTTAATATACCCTCTGTGTATAATCTAACTGTAATTCAAAATCGATGACCGGAAACCAGTAAGTTAGGACAAACCTTACAGAGAGCTGCGGCAGGTGAGAGGCAGCAGGCGGACATTAACCGAATTCCTTCCGAACAGATGCACGCTGAAGGCAAACGCTTGTAGGCGCCGCCGGCAGACAGCCGTTACCTGTCAGGGCATGATAGTGCCCGCAAAGGTCATTGTCGTGAGGCAATGATGAACTGAGGTGGTACCGTGAAATATTTCACCCTCTGCAATCAACAGCAGAGGGTTTTTATGTTTTCGCCCTCAAATTCAAAAAAGGAGACTAAATATGACCAACAATTACTATCAGAAGCAGGCTGAAACAATGCCTGTAGAGGAAATCAGAAAGCTTCAGTCACAGAAACTCGTAAAACAGGTGCAGCATGTATACAGCAATGTTCCGTATTACAGAAACCTTATGGACGAAAAAGGCGTCAGACCTGAAGATATAAGAGGGATTGAGGATCTTCACAAGCTGCCTTTCATTTCCAAAGCCGATCTCAGGGATAGCTACCCTGACGGAATGCTGGCAGTACCAAAATCAGACTGCGTCAGAATTCACTCAACCTCAGGCACAACAGGCAGACGTGTGGTCGCATTCTATACACAGCATGATATAGATTTATGGGAGGACTGCTGCGCAAGGGCTATTGTGGCAGCAGGCGGCTCCGGAGATGACGTATGCCATGTATGCTACGGCTACGGTCTGTTTACAGGCGGCGCCGGACTTGACGGAGGCTCACATAAAGTAGGCTGTCTGACACTCCCCATGTCATCAGGCAATACAGACAGGCAGATACAGTTCATGAATGATATGCAGTCAACAATTCTGTGCTGCACCCCTTCATATGCCGCATATATAGCTGAAAGCATGGAGGAAAAGGGTATTAAAAACAACACTCTCAAGGCAGGTATTTTCGGAGCTGAGCCATGGACTGAGGAAATGAGACATTCCATAGAAAAAAGCCTCGGAATCAAAGCTTATGATATATACGGACTTACAGAAACAAGCGGTCCCGGCGTTGCATTTGAGTGCTGCGAGCAAAACGGCATGCATATAAACGAGGACCACTTCCTTGCCGAAATTATAGATCCCGATACAGGCGAAGTGCTTCCCGAAGGCAGTGTCGGCGAGCTTGTCTTCACATCACTTGACAAGGAGGCTTTCCCTCTGCTCAGATACCGTACAAGAGACCTGTGCGTATTGAGCAGGAAAAAATGCTCCTGCGGCAGAACTTTCATCAAAATGTCCAAACCGCTTGGCAGGAGCGACGATATGATGATTATAAGGGGGGTAAACGTCTTCCCTTCACAGATCGAAACTGTTCTGCTGAACGAAGGTTACACTCCTAACTATCAGATCGTGCTTGACAGAGTTAAAAACACCGACACCTTTGATATCAATGTAGAGCTCAGTGCCGGACAGTTCTCGGATACAGTCAGAGAAATAACAGCCCGCGAGAAAAAACTTGCATCTGCAATCAAAGGCATCCTGGGTATCAGCCCCGATGTGCATCTTGTTACGCCTAAAACAATCGCAAGAAGCGAGGGCAAGGCTGTCAGAGTAATTGATAAAAGAAAACTTCACGATTAGGAGGTAAAGCAATGGCTATTAAACAGTTATCGGTTTTCGTCGAAAACAAAGAAGGAAAATTAAGAGAAATAACAGATATACTTGCAAAAGCGGGTATAGATATAAGGGCGCTGTCTATTGCTGACACAAGCGAATTCGGAATACTGCGCCTGATCGTCAGAGATCCCCATAAAGCAAAGGCGCTGCTTGAAAAAAACGGATTTGTCGCAACCATCAACGATGTTGTAGGCGTTGAGATAAACGACAGGCCCGGCGGTCTTGCCGAGATAGTCAGGCTGTTTGCCGAAAGAGGTATAAATATGGAATACATGTACGCTTTTCTCACCCGCACAGAAAACAAGGCTTATCTTGTTGTCAGAGTTGATGACGCTTCGGAAGTGGAAAACCTGCTTGAATCTGAAAAAATACGAATTCTGACTCCGGCGGACATTGACAATATGTAATTTTGTTGCCGTATAATATATCAGCACAAAAAATATTGTGTTTTTTCACAAAAACTTATTGACTTACCGGACAAAACGGTATAGAATAGTCGTATCAGTTAAGAAGAAAGGAGAAATTTAATGTTATTACTACTCTTATGCCTCACTTGTGATTCATAATTATATAGCATTAGATATTCTCAACACTTTTTAAGATTCTCTTTATATTTTATTATACATTCAGCCTTGTTTCTGATTTAATGTTGGGAACAGGGCTTTTGTTTTTATACGAAAGGACTTTTTACTATGGCAAGCGAAAACATCAAAGGAATGAAAAATCATACTAAATACGAGGTTGGCTATTTTATGCCTCCCGTCCCGTCATATGACTGGGTCACAAAGGACCATGCGGACAAGCCGCCTATCTGGTGCAGCGTAGATCTGCGTGACGGCAACCAGGCACTGATAGTTCCCATGAGTCTTGAAGAGAAGCTGGAATTCTTTGAATATCTGTGCCAGCTCGGCTTCAAGGAAATAGAAGTGGGCTTCCCTGCAGCCTCTGAAACAGAATATGAATTTCTTCGTACTTTAATAGAAAAAGACCTGATACCCGATGATGTAACCATACAGGTGCTGACACAGTCCAGAGAGCACATAATCGACAAGACTTTCAAATCCCTTGAGGGTGTCAAAAACGCAATAGTTCACCTGTACAACTCCACCTCTGTGGCGCAGAGAGAGCAGGTTTTCAGAAAGTCAAAGGACGAAATCAAAAAAATAGCGACAGACGGAGCAGAGCTTGTCAAAAAATATGCCGACAGCTTCCCGGGAGACACACACTTCACATTCGAGTATTCCCCTGAAAGCTTCACAGGCACAGAAGTTGATTACGCACTTGAGGTATGCAATGCCGTTATCGACATCTGGCAGCCGAGTCCCGCAAGAAAAACAATAATCAATCTTCCGGCAACAGTTGAGATGTCAATGCCGCATGTATATGCCTCACAGGTTGAATATATGAGCAAGAACCTCCACTGCAGAGAAAACGTAATCGTATCACTGCACCCTCACAACGACAGAGGCACTGCAGTTGCAGACTGCGAGCTTGGCATGCTGGCAGGCGGCGACAGAGTTGAGGGCACACTGTTTGGAAACGGCGAACGTACAGGCAACGCCGATATACTTACAGTAGCTATGAACCTGTTTTCACACGGAGTAGACCCGCAGCTTGACTTTTCTGATATGCCTAAGGTAGTTGAAATGTATGAAAAATTCACAGACCTCAAGGTCAGCCCTCGTCAGCCTTACGGCGGCAGCCTGGTATTCGCCGCATTCTCCGGCTCACATCAGGACGCTATTGCCAAGGGAATGCACCACATCGAAGCAAATCACCCTGACAAGTGGTCGTGTCCATATCTGCTGATAGATCCGCATGATGTAGGCAGAGAATACGAGGCCGATGTAATCAGAATAAACAGCCAGTCCGGCAAGGGCGGCGTGGCCTATGTACTTGAAACAAACTACGGATACGATATTCCTAAGAAGATGAGAGAGGAAATCGGCTATCTGATGAAGCATATATCAGACGAAGCTCACAAGGAGCTGTCCCCTGCTGAAATTCACAGGATATTCCAGCAGCAGTACGTCAACAGAAAAGACAAAATCAGCATAGAAGATGCTACCTTCTCCAGAGGAGAAAATGATATAATGAAGGTAAGCATAGAGGCTACCATCTACGGAGAGCATCACTCACTCAAGGGCGAGGGAAACGGCAGACTCGACGCCGTTACTACAGCTCTCAGAAGCAGCCACTACAGTCTGGAATACGAATTCATAACATATCACGAGCATGCCCTTGAATCAGAATCAAACTCAAGAGCCGCATCATATGTTGCAATCTCCAGAAACGGAGAAACATTCTGGGGCGTAGGCATACACAACGATATTATCTATGCATCTATAAATGCTCTTATCAGCGCTATCAACAGGGCATTCTAACAAGGAGGAAATTATTATGGGAATGACAATGACACAAAAAATTCTTGCTGCACACGCAGGGCTTGATCAGGTCAAGGCCGGACAGCTTATTGATGCAAAGCTTGATATGGTTCTGGCAAACGACATTACTGCTCCCGTTGCAATAAACGAATTTGAAAAAGCAGGCTTTACCGAGGTTTTCGACAAATCAAAGATATCTCTTGTAATGGACCATTTCACACCTAACAAGGACATCAAGGCTGCGCAGCAGTGTATGCAGACAAGAATATTTGCAAGGAAACACGAAATAGTTAATTTCTATGATGTAGGCAATATGGGTATTGAGCATGCCCTGCTTCCCGAGCTTGGTCTTGTCAAGGCAGGCGACTGCATTATCGGAGCAGACTCCCATACCTGTACATACGGGGCTCTCGGAGCATTCTCAACAGGCGTAGGCTCTACAGATATGGCAGCAGGCATGGCCAGAGGCACCGCATGGTTTAAGGTTCCGTCCGCAATCAAAGTAGAGCTCAAAGGCAAACTCAATAAATATGTTTCGGGCAAGGACGTAATCCTGCACCTTATCGGAACTATCGGCGTTGACGGCGCGCTTTACAAATCCCTAGAATTTATGGGCGAGGGTCTGTCCTCACTTTCAATGGACGACAGACTCTGCATCGCAAATATGGCTATAGAGGCCGGCGCCAAAAACGGTATATTCATGGTTGATGAGGTCACCGAAAACTATATGAAAGGCAGAGTAAACGGAGAATACAAGGTCTATGCTCCCGATGATGACGCAGAGTATGAGCAGACTGTAACAATTGATTTATCCGCGCTTAAGTCAACAGTTTCATTCCCTCACCTGCCGGAAAACACAAAGACAATAGACAATGTGGGCGATGTTAAAATAGATCAGGTTGTAATCGGCTCCTGCACCAACGGCAGAATTGAAGATATGGCTACGGCAGCCGAAATCCTTAAAGGCAAAACAGTTGCAAGAGATGTGAGATGTATCATAATTCCTGCAACACAGAAGATATACAAGGAATGTATAGCAAAGGGCTATCTTGACATATTCATTGATGCAGGCTGCGTTGTATCGACTCCTACATGCGGACCATGTCTTGGCGGACATATGGGTATTCTGGCAGAGGGCGAACGCTGCGTTGCAACCACCAACAGAAACTTTGTAGGCAGAATGGGACATACCGAGTCAGAGGTATATCTTGCAAGTCCCGCAGTAGCCGCTGCATCAGCAGTAACAGGAAAAATCTCAGATCCCAAGGAGGTAATGTAGCAATGAAAGCACAAGGTTTTGTTCATAAATACGGAGATAATGTGGATACAGATGTAATAATCCCTGCAAGACATTTAAATACAGCAGACCACAGGGAGCTTGCATCCCACTGTATGGAGGATATAGACAGTGAGTTTGTAAACAAGGTTAAATCAGGCGATATTATGGTTGCAGGCTGGAACTTCGGCTGCGGCTCATCAAGAGAGCACGCCCCTATCGCTATTAAAGAGTCAGGCATTTCCTGCGTTATAGCTAAATCCTTTGCGAGAATTTTTTACAGGAACTCCATCAATATCGGACTTGCCATTTTAGAATGTCCTGAAGCAGCAGAAGCTATCGAAGCAGGCGATGAGGTTTCGGTGGATTTTGAAACAGGAACCATAAAGGATATAACTAAAGGCACTGAATACAAGGCAATGCCGTTCCCTGAATTTATAAATAATATTATTAAATCAGGCGGACTGCTTAATTCCATCAAGTAGGAGGATATTATGAAATACAATATAGCTGTAATACCCGGCGACGGCATAGGCCCCGAGGTTATAAACGAGGCGATTAAGGTTCTCGATGCCGTAGGCAGCAAATACGGTCACGAATTTAATTATACACAGGTTCTTGCAGGCGGCGCTGCAATAGATGCTGCAGGCGAATGTCTGCCGCAGGAAACAATAGATATTGCCAAAAAAAGCGATGCAGTGCTGCTGGGCGCTGTCGGCGGTCCCAAATGGGATTCCCTGCCCGGCGACAAAAGGCCCGAAAGAGCGCTTCTCGGAATCAGAAAAGAGCTGGGACTGTTTGCAAATCTGCGCCCTGCAATAATGTTTGATGAGCTCAAGGACGCCTGCCCTATCAGACCTGAAAAGGTCGAAGGCGGTCTTGATCTGCTGGTAGTCAGAGAGCTTACAGGTGGTATATACTTTGGCGAAAGGGGCTATAAAGATACAGATATGGGCAGGGCAGCCTATGACATAGAGCAGTATTCAGAGGGTGAAGTAAGAAGAATAGCAAAGGTTGCCTTTGATATGGCAATGAAGAGAAACAAAAAAGTTACAAGCGTTGACAAGGCCAATGTGCTTGAAAGCAGCAGACTCTGGAGAAAAACAGTAGCAGAGGTTGCAAAAGAATATCCTGAAGTTGAGCTTGAGAATTTCTATGTGGATAATACAGCAATGCAGCTTGTATATAACCCGAAGCAGTTTGACGTAATTGTTACAAGCAATATTTTCGGAGATATCCTCTCTGATGAGGCAAGTATGATTACAGGATCTCTCGGAATGCTTCCGTCGGCTTCTCTTGCAGAGGGTAATTTCGGCATGTATGAGCCTGTTCACGGCTCTGCGCCTGATATTGCAGGCACCGGCAAGGCAAACCCTATGGCTACAATCCTGTCGGCGGCTATGATGCTCAAATACACATTCGGTCTGTCAGACGAGGCTGATGCTATCGAAAACGCTGTCAAGAAAACACTTGCCGCAGGCTACAGAACTCCTGATATAATGTCTGAGGGCAAACTTCCTGCCACTACAGAGCAGATAGGAAGCCTGATAGCGCAGAACATATAAACGAATCAAGCACAGAGGTTAATGGCCCCCTGTGCTTTTGTCTTTTCTTTTCCTGATGTATCAGAAGTTTCTTTTGTTTTTCGGCTTCTTTCTGCTCTCTGGAGCGTTTTTTCTTTTCCAGCTTGTTTTGCTCTCTTGCAAGGTTTATCGCCTGCTGCGCCTTAGTGCTGATGCTTTTTTGCTTCATAGCCCTGTTTATCTCCCTCTGCATTCGCTTGGGATTTACTCTGCGCTCATTTAGAGCTTCGCCGGATACAGCCGGACTGAATTTCAGCTTCCGCCAGTTTTTTCTCATAAACGCCTCAATGTCATAGTTCCTGGGCTCGGCTCCGAATACAATTCTGCAAACTTCATACCGGGCACCTGTCTGCCGTTCATAAAGCCCTATCCAGAAAGGGTCCTCGAAAATAACTGTAAGCCTGCTTGTCGTCTTTTCCATCAGAAAATCCTCCTTAATTATGTGATTGCAGAGAACGGACAACCAAGGAGGCAGGTTACTGACACCATTCGGTGCGTCCGGACTACCAACCGGAGCTGTGTTTTTATCTCTGCGGTAATAATCAATATATCACAATAACGTCGTAATTGCAAAAGACCACTGCGCCATTACAGCGCAGCAGCCCCTGAGAAAAAATGAACTTCAAGTAAATATCCTATTTATTTGCCGGTCTGGCTGAGATTACTTTTTCAAATGCATCTCTGTATCTGCTTATTGCAGCGTTTACGAGCTTCTCTGCCACAGGTTTTAAATCCATGGCAAGAGTTTTTTCTATCGCCTGATCTATTTTATCCTCAGGCACTCTGTAAAGCCTCATACAGCATCTGATATATCGACTCAGCTTCATCTCCATGGTAAAGTCATCGCTGCAGGCTTTAGCCATATAGCCTCTGGTTATACCGGCAGACGCTATCTCCATTTCATAGAACTCTCTGTCATCTGCCTCCGGCATATATTCATTAAAAAGCTGTTTGAGCTTGTCTGCGGTTCTGCGATATATATACTCAGAGGTTGCAGGCAGTGAATAAGCTGTTACATACAAATCCCTAAGGGACTCATTAAGCTCAGCAATGTTCATCTGAATTGAAGTCTCCACCGCATATACCATCAGCGGATCATCAAACCTGGCCATTTCAAACTGGCTGTCAAACATGTCCTCAACCAGCGCCAGGAGTACTGCTTCTTTGTTTTCAAATGCTCTGAAAAATGAACTGCCGGTCATTCCTGCTTTTCTCGATATAGATGCTGTAGTCGTATTATGATAACCCTTTTCGAGAAACAGGGTCACTGCAGAATTCATCATCTTCTTTCTTGTCAATATGCCGCTTGGCTGTTTACCTCTCTTAGCCAAAAAATTCACCCTCAATCTTGTTGTAATATATTCGCATAGTACCATATTTACCCGTTTATTGCAACTTCTTTTTACACACGCAGGCAGGGCAACCGCCATAGATGCGATTGCCCCGCCCGATGTTATCATATGAGTTTAGATAATCAAATACTATTTGTTAAGTGGTGGGAAAGTTTCATCGAATGACTTCTCGCCTTTTCCAAGAGCATCGATTTCTCTAACCTTACCTTTTGATTTAAGTATTCTGTAAACTATCATAGGAACTACTACTGCTGATGTTGCTATAGAGAATATAACAATTCCGCCGCCTGCATTGCCTTCAGGGTCAATGATATCACCGAATGCCAGCATAATCAGACAGATTAACTGTGCAAACATTGCAAACCATGGCACCCAGCCCATTCCTTTGCTTACTTTTGCTCTCAGGCAAGTTTCAGGATCATATCCGTTTGCCTTAAGTCTAACACGCATTCTCTTCTGTGACCAGATAATTCCTACCCAAGCAAGCGTACCTGTGAAGCCTGACATTGATAACAGGCTGCCATACAGATTTGATAAGAAACCTGTAAGTTCTGAGATAAGACCTATAACAAGTACAACCCACATAAATGCAAGTGTGAATAATACTGCTCTCTGAGGAGCTGCGTTCTTTGAAAGCTTTGATAAAAACTTAGGTGCAAGACCTTCAACTGAAAGTCCGTACATACATCTTACTGTTCCGTAGAAACCTGTGTTAGCACAGCTGAATGCTGCTACCAGTACTACTGCAAGGAATACATATGCAAATCCGTCAAATCCGTATGCACTCATTACATCTGCAAATACAGGTCTTTCGTCTGTTGCCCAAGCTGTAGGGAATACAAGCAGTACGAGAAGAATAGGAACAAGGTAAAGTCCTACAATACGATATGTAACGCTTCTGCAAGCTCTTGGAACCGCAACATCAGGGTTCTGTGACTCTGCTGCCGACAGACCTACGATTTCTGTACCCTGGAAAGTTACCAGTACTACAGTCATCAGTACAAGCACTACGCCAAAGCCGTTAGGGAACAGATCGTGATATAAGTCTCCGCTTCCGAAGTTAACGCCCATACCCTTGAAGCCTTCTTCAACCTTACCTACAAGCTCGCCGTTAGGGTTGCCCCAGATACCGATCCAAATACCGAATGCTATTAAGATAAATAATATAATGATGATAACTTTTGTGATAGCCAGACCGGATTCAATCTTAGCAAATATATCTACTGAGCAAAGATTGATTATTGTCAGAGCTGCCATTGTACCAAGCGCAAACGCCACATATGCGACCGGACTGTTGTTTCCTGTCAGCTCCTGCAATACATACGAAACTGCAATAGCCTCCGATGGACAGTAACATACCCAGTTAAACCAGAACGACCATCCCATCCCGACCGAAAGCGTAGGTCCCAAAAACTCATTGGTGTAAGCTACAAAGGTGCCTTTTCGCGGCAGATTTACAAGCAGCTCAGCGTATGAAATCATAAGACCGAATACAATTACGCCTACTACTGCAAACGCGAAGAATACTGAAGGACCCATTACCTGAATGGTCCAGCCTACTCCCAGGAAGTAACACGAGCCGATTACTCCGCCTAAGCCTATGAATGCCACCTGCCAGCCTTTAATACCTCTTTTTAGTTCTTGAGGCTCAGATGCCGCTACATTCTTTTCTTTAGTCATAGCACAACCTCCTTAATAAAATAAAAAAATATTCCATTGCCTGAACCGGTGAGTTCAGACAATTAATTATATTTTGAGTTGTAGACAATTGTCAATAATTCTCTGAAAATTTGCATTTGTGATAATTTTAACTATTATTAATATGCTTTTATTGTCGAAAAAACAGAACTAATGTGTTGTGGCCTCCTGTTGTCCTTATATACCATATGAAAAAGGACACAGCGATATTACTATGTCCCGTTATTAATTCTTATATTTTTTTTAACCCTTGAGAGCAAAGAAAAAACCGGAGCTTTAAAACTCCGGCCGTATCCGTATATTTATTTTGCTTCGCCCAGATATGCCTGCTGCACTCTAGGGTCATTCAAAAGCTCCTGTCCTGTGCCCTCAAGGGTTATTCTTCCTGTTTCCATTACATATGCGTGGTCTGAAATTTCAAGAGCCGCTTTTGCGTTCTGCTCTATCAGAAGCACATTTACGCCCGCTTCCTTGATTTCAGTTATAATTGAGAATATATCCCTGATAATCAGCGGCGCAAGACCCAGTGACGGCTCGTCAAGCATCAGAAGCTTAGGCTTTGTCATAAGTGCGCGTCCTACTGCAAGCATTTGCTGCTCACCGCCTGAAAGCGTACCTGCCATCTGCCATTCTCTTTCTTTCATTCTAGGGAACAGCTCGTATACCCATTCCTTGTCCTTTTTGATGCCGTCTTTGTCCTTACGAAGATATGATCCCATTACAAGGTTTTCTTCAACTGTAAGGTCAGGGAACACACGTCTTCCCTCAGGGCAGAGTACAACGCCCTGCTTTACTACGTTTCTGGTTTCCATCTTGGTGATGTCGACACCGTCAAATTCTATGTGGCCCTCAGGCTTTGACACAAGGCTCATTATAGCCTTGAGAGTTGTGCTCTTGCCGGCTCCGTTGGCCCCTATAAGCGATATTATCTGTCTGTCGGGAACTTCAAGGTTGATTCCCTGCAGCGCGTGTATACCGCCGTAATATACGTGTAGATTTTCTATTTTTAACATTAGTCGTCCACCCCCAAATATGCTTCTATAACCTTAGGGTTATTCTGTATTTCTGAAGGAGTTCCCTCTGCAATCAGCCTGCCGTAGTCGAGTACATAAATTCTTTCGCATATACCCATTACCACCTGCATATGATGCTCAATCATAAGAACTGACAGATCAAATTCATCTCTGATTTTTTTGATCAGGTGCATCAGCTCATCTGACTCCTGAGGGTTCATGCCTGCCGCAGGCTCGTCAAGCAGCAGAAGCTTCGGCTCTGTGGCAAGGGCTCTTGCTATCTCAAGATGACGCTGTTTGCCGTATGGCAGTGAGCTTGCAACATCGTCCTTGTTTCTTTCAAGTCCGAATATCCTGAGAAGCTCCATTGTTTCCTTTCGCATTTCAGCTTCTTCCTTGTGATTTAATCTGAAAGTTGCCGAAAATATATTCGCTTTGGATCTCATATGCATTGCTATGAGTACATTGTCAAATACCGTAAGCGCCTTGAAAAGTCTGATGTTCTGGAAAGTTCTTGCCATACCCAGTCTTGTTATTTTATCCGGTGTAAGCTCTGTTCTTTCTTTGTAGACTCCTTTGTTTTCACCTTTGTAAAGTTCTTTCATTTTGCCGCGCGGGTGGTTTTCGATAATTCTCCTGCCCGCAAAGTCAACGGCGCCGTTGGTCGGAGCATAGACACCTGTTATTACGTTGAATACTGTAGTCTTGCCTGCTCCGTTTGGTCCTATAAGCCCTATAATCTCACCTTTGTTTACCTCAAGGTTAAGGTTGTTTACGGCAACAACACCGCCAAACTGCATAGTCGCATCGTTAATGCGAAGTATGTTTTCCTTAGTCATTTGCCGCTTCCCCCTTTCCCCTGGATTTTTTCCTGCCCAGTCTCTTGAAGAAGTTATATATTCCGTCCCATGAGAATTCTTTCTGGCCCATAATGCCCTGTCTCCAGAACAGTACTACAACCATAAGCAGAACAGAGAACACTACCATTCTGAAGCCTGTTCTGATGAACGGTATCTGCCAGTCGCCTATATATGTAGCCGAGTCTAAGAATCTCAGCCACCATTCTCTTGCAAATACAACGATTACTGAGGATATGATGCTGCCTGTGATGCTGCCCAGTCCTCCGATTACGATGATAAGAAGAACGAAATATGTAATATTGATATTAAATGTTGTTGAAGTTATTGCTCCCAGATACATTGCGAGAAGTCCGCCTGAAATGCCTGCAAAGAACGAGCTTGCCACAAATGACATTCTCTTGTGCTTTGCAAGGTTTATTCCCATTGTTTCGGCTGCTATCTCATCTTCTCTGATTGCCTTGAAAGCCCGTCCGTAGGAGCTGTTTATAAGGAGCACGCATACTGCGATACATACAATTACAACAATAAATGTAGTGTAATAGGACTCAAACTTAGGAATGTTGTTCATACCCAGAGAACCGTTTGTAACCTTGTTGAGAGGTGAGCTTCCCACTACTATACGAACGATTTCCGCAAAGCCCAGTGTTGCTATTGCAAAGTAGTCACTCTTTAATCTTAATACCGGAAGACCTATGAGAAATGCGCACAGCGCTGCAACAAGTCCGCCGATTATAAGGCCTATCATAGGTGTCAGCTCTACGTTTTTGAGCCAGTCTGCAACACCGTAAAGATAATATACCGTAGCTTTTTTGGATACAGGAATTGTAACTACCGCATAGGCATATGCGCCCAGCGCCATAAATCCTGCCGTACCGAGTGAAAACAGTCCCGTAAATCCGTTAAGCAGGTTCATGGATACTGCCGCAAGAGCATAGATTGCCGCATACTGCAGTACCGAACGAAGCATTGAGCCGGAGTTTTCGGACATCACTATGAGTAAAGCCAGAACTACAAGTGCAGCTGCAGTACAGATTGTTTTTGTTTTCTTTGACATAATCTACACCTTCTCCGCCAATTTTTCGCCAAACAGTCCTGTCGGCTTTACCATTAAGATAACGATTAATAATATAAATGTGAATACATCACTGAATTCAGAATATCCCGCTGCTTTGATAAATGTTTCGGAAAGTCCGATTACAAAGCCGCCCACAAGGGCTCCCGGTATGCTGCCTATTCCTCCGAATACTGCAGCTATGAAGCATTTGAGTCCCGGAAGTGAGCCCACGAGAGGATAAACTGACGGTCTTGGCGTAAAGTAAAGCATTGAGCCTACAGCCGCAAGGAAACAGCCTATTACAAATGTAAGTGATATTACGCTGTTGATTTTGATACCCATAAGCTGCGCTGTTTCAAAGTCCTTGGAAACAGCTCTCATTGCCATACCCACCTTGGTATATTTAATCATAGCCATCAGAAGCAGTACAAATCCTATGGTAATGATAGGAGTTATGAATGTTACTAATGATGTTGATACATCGCCAAGATGAATAGTCTTGTTTAAAACAGGAATTGACGGATATGATTTCGGCAGCGCTGAAAACAGGTATGTAGCCACATTCTGCAGCAGGTATGACACACCTATAGCTGAAATCATAACCGACATGCGGGGTGCGCTGCGAAGAGGCGCATATGCGACCTTCTCGATGATAACACCCAGCACTACTGTAGCTATAATCATTATTATCATTGATATATACCACGGAATTGCAAAATCAACCATTGCAAATATCATAAAATATGCGGCCATCATAAAGATATCGCCGTGAGCAAAGTTGATTAAGCGAAGTATACCGTAGACCATTGTATATCCGATAGCTATAAGGGCATATATACCCCCTATTGAAATGCCTGCCAAACAATACTGTAAAAATACTGTTAATGTCATTGTTTGTAAGCCTCCTTAAAAAAAACATATAATTACCTGCAGGTCACAAGGTCAGTTCATGTGCCTGCTAAGATTTATTAACCTGCAATACTGCTGATTCGCAAATCTTAGCAAGCTAATAAGACGTAAAGCGAGGAGGCAGAAGCCTCCACGCTCTGATAATCAAAGATTGTATAAGTTAAACTATTTAGCTTCTACAGTCTGAGTCTTTAAGAATTCAAAGCTCTTACTCTTTAATGACTTGTCTGTGCAAGTCTTGATGTAAGCTGTATCCTTGTTTGCATCGCCTGTATCGTTGAAAGTGATGTTTCCTGTTACGCCGTCAAAGTTTACATTGTAAAGAGCATCTCTGATTGCAACTGAGTTAACTGTATCACCATCTAATGCAGCGATTGCATTGTACATAGCCATGTAAGCATCATAACCTAATGCTGAAACTGCAGCTACTGTATCAGTTCCGCTGTTCCATGTAAGGTTCTGCTTGCTGCTGTTTAAGTATTCCTTGAAGCCTTTTACGAATTCAACAGCTACAGGGTTTGATTCGTCGTTTTCATCGAAGAAAGTTGAGAATGCAGCGCCAACCATATCCTTTGAGATGATTGCTGCGTTTTCCCATGTATCGCCTGCAAGTACCTGCGCATCAATTCCGTTTGCAGTAATCTGCGGAAGAATTAATGTAGCAGTTGCTATTGATGAAGGGATGAATATGCAATCAGGGTCTGCTGATTTAACCTTGGTTAAGATAGCGTTGAAGTCTGATTCGTTTGTGTTGTAAGTTTCGTCAGCTACGATTTCACCGCCAAGGTCTGCAAATGCAGTCTTGAAGTATCCTGCAAGACCTGTTGAGTAGTCGTCACCGTTCTGAGCGATAACTGCTGCCTTAGTGTATCCCTGATCTGCTGCGTAGTTAGCCATTACAGTACCCTGGAACGGATCAAGGAAGCAGACTCTGAAATAGAATTCGTTGTCTGATGTAACCTGAGGGTTTGTGCATGAACAGCCGATTGCCGGAACTGCTGCAGTCTTGAAAGTATCTCCTGCCGCGATAGCAACGCCTGAACCGTATGATCCGAGAACGCCTACAACTCCGTCACTGATAAGCTGCTGAGCTGCTGTTACAGCCGCAGTCTTGTCTGACTGGTTGTCCACTTCTACTAATTCGATGTTGTAAGTCTTGCCGCCAACCTCTACTGTAGGGTTAAGCTGGTTTGCATAACGTACGCCGAGAACTTCCTGCATTCCGCCGCCGCCGTTTTCACCTGTAGTAGGTTCGAACACACCGATTTTGATAGTATCGCCTTCTACATTAACGCCTTCTGCATCACTGCCGCCGCCGCAGCCTGTAACGCTGAATGCTAATGCAAGAATCATCACTACTGATAAAATAAGAGCGATTTTCTTTTTCATTTTTTACTCCTCCTAAAATTTGTTTTAAGTCAATAATGCCGCCTGTTGATTAGCGGCATAAAACCCATATGTCTTTTCTGCTCTAATTCTAAAGTATTATACAAAAAAAGACACATACTAATTATACTAGTTTCAGTTGAAAAGTAAAGTTTTTTAGATGTTTTTGCACTAAATTTTATACATAGGTCGCATATTTTTACAAACTTGCTGTAATGTGCGTATAAAAAATGTAGCAGTTTTATATCAACTGCTACACAAACTTTATATATTTGCTGTCTTGCTTATCCTTACTGTGAAATCACCGCCGGTCGTATCGACACTGAAGCTGTTTTTGCCGTCGCCCACAACATAATCGTCATCTGAATTTTTCAGAGGTGAAAATTCTGTTATAAATTCTCCCGATACGCCGTCAAATTCTAATGTAAATCCGCTGCCTGCCGGCAGATATACGGTGCTGTCTCCTGATGTGCTGTCTACATCAAGCTCCTCAGGACATTCTGTAAATGCAGCTTCTAAATCTCCTGATATCATATCGATTTCAAAATGCTTTACTTTCATATCCGAGAGCCTGGTATTTCCCGAAGTAACGTCCACATACATACTGTCAATTGCAAAGCCGTCTGCGGTAATATCCGATGATACGCTGTCAATACTGAGACTGTTAAGGCTGTCTGCAAGCGCTTTAGGAACCTTTACCTGAAGTCTCTTGTTGATGTCATCCCCTGTGTCGCCAAATTTTACGGCAACCTTGCCTGTTGTATAGTTAATCGAAAGCTCTCCGTCTTTTACTCTGTATCTCAGACAGTTTTCGTCTGTGATTTCTTTGCGGGCGGTTTCTTTCATAACGATATTGTCACCGTCATAAGGCACTATGTCGATATCTCCCGATACCCAGTCTATGCTGATTTTGTCTATATTCTCACTGTCTACCTCGTAAACCCCGCTGCTTTTGAAGCTGTTGTCGTATTCCTCTTCATAATATACATGGTTCCACAGACCGCCGTGATATATTTCTTTGAATGAAGCTCCCGCTATAACGCCTGCAACGGTAAGTACTATTCCAAAGGCCACAAGGCCGGTTGCTGTAAGCAGAATTATTTTTGTACTTTTTTTCATTTTAGCGTTCCCCCTTTTTGATGAATATTCCCTTGATTTCTTTTGCAAGCCATTTAGTAAACTGAACCATCCAGATTACCAGTATTCTGGCGCCAAGCCATGCAAACAGGCACAGTCCCGCCAGTGTGATGCCGCTGCCCAGTGTCAGCAGTATATATGGAAATCCCATACCTGCAAGCGTAAATCCCTTAACCAGCAGATATATTCCGCTGACACCTATGGAAAGTACCGCCGCAAATATGCTGACTATAACTGCCCAGCATACTGCAAACATGGAAATCACAACCGCAAGCACCGCAATTGCAATCGGCACCCATACGGGTGAGCCGACAACGGCCAGAACTATGGCCGCCGGCGTCCAGCCTTTTTTGGGCTTTACCTTTGTTTTAACCAGTGTGGCAAGGGGCGTATCCTGAAGTATGTCATCTGCCAGCTTGTCAATATCACCAAAGCTTGCAACGGCTTCATCTTCGCTCATACCGTCCTCTATCTTATCCTCAAGCACCTCTCTGTAATAATCCACCTGCTGTTTCTTCTCCTCATCAGGCAGCTGGAAGAGCCTGTCCTCCAGCGCTTTTAAAAACGTCTCCTTATTCACGTCCCTTTCCCTCCTTTATATATTCGTATACTGCTTCAATCTCGTGCCAGTCATCTATGAAATCATCAATCTGACTTCGTCCCTTGTCTGTGATTTCATAAATCTTTCGCAGTCTGCCGTTGTGCTCCACCGAATGGACCGTAACCATTCCGGAACCTTCAAGTCGTTTAAGTATAGGATACAGTGTAGACTCGGATATCTCAATGCAGCCTGATATATCCTTGATAATCTTGTATCCGTAGGAGCCCTCTCTGCTGAGCGCCGACAGAACGCACACCTCAAGAAGTCCTCGTTTCATCTGTGGGTTTAACATATATATAAATACCCCCTTTCACATAATACTATATAACGCATAGTATTATGTGTCAAGAGGTAATCTGAAAAAATTTGCATATTAAAACCGCCAGGTATAATCGCCTGACGGTTTTAATGCCTAATAACCACAAAAAGTAAAACCTCCAGCCAAGTCAAAGACTTGACGGTTTTATCAATCTAACATTTTCAAACCGCTCTAAACGGTTTCCCTACTGTATATTTTATCATTTCGCTACGGCTTATTCAACTGTTTTCTTCTAAGTCGCTGTTTCTTACTCTTTCAAATTAATTTTTAAAACTTATACTATTACCATTGTTTTGGAAATGTATGTTCGCTATAATATGTTTATACAGCGAGGGAGCTTAAGGCGGTTCAGACTTTTGAAAGGAGAACGCCTATGAATGATTATGAAATTCTGGTTATCATACTTATGGTTATCGGATTAATCATTCAGAGGGATAACCACAAAAGGTAAAACCGCCAAGCCGAAGATTTGGCGGTTTTACTAACCCTTAAATTTTCGAACCGCTTTAAACGGTTTCCCTGCTGTATATTTTATCATTTCACTACAGCTTATTCAACCGTTTTCTTCTGCATTGATTGCAATATGTTCGCTCTCTGTCCCTATTCATCATAAATATATGAATATTTTGCAGCAAATGAAAACGGACTTACATTCATCATCTTTGCAGTTATTCCAATGTAATAGACACCCGACTCCAAAACGGTATTAATATGCGTCATGCAGTATTCTCCATTTTCCTCATCTCCTGCGCGGTCAAAATCAATTTCCGCAACAGGCTCTGTAAGCAGCGCATCTTTATATATGCCGTACTTTATCCCCTTATTATATAGTCTGGAGTCATCATAGCTTCTGCTGTCCATATAAAATGCTGTCTTTTCTTCAAATACCACCTGTTTCTTAAATCCCCAGCCTTTCGGTGAAATATGTCTTTTGAGCGCAAAGCTTACAGTTACCGCATCTTCCTCGTTATAGTCTTCGCTGATTTCAGAGACTTCTGCGGGAGTCAGTCTGTCACATTCATACGATGAATATCCGATATTACACAGCACCAGCGCTGCTGCTGCAAACACAGCAGCAATACCTATTACCACAGCTTTTTTCTTTGTCACAGCAGCTTTCCTTTCCCTTTGTGTTTTCCCTTTTAAACCTAAGCAGATTTTTTCCTTTTGTCAAACAGCCTGAATACAAACCAGCCTATAACCGCCCCTGCGATATTCAGCGCCACATCATTGATATCCGAAATCCTCGGCACATCACTAAATCCCCACACAGTTTCGCAATACTGCAATACCTCAATAAGAACTGAGGTAACCGCTCCTGCCGCAAGCGTGCTCTGCCAGCTTTCAAGCACTTTAATTCTGCAAAGCCTGCCCAGTATTACACCCGGAGCAAACAGGAGCAGATTACCCGCTATATTTACAATCATATGATAGGCATCACCATATCTGAAAAGCATACCCGGATCCAGATTTATATACGGAGTTATAAAGGTCTCTTTGTAAGGCGGCAGTGTTATCGGAAACAGCGTAACTGCTGCTATAAAGCACAGATATCCCGCAAAGGCCCATCTGAAAACCATATTAATAATTCTGTCCTTAGCAAGCTGTTTTTTCTTTATCGCAAGCCCTATATGTATTCCTCCTGCTGCAGCAAATACTGCTGCAAACAGCACATAATCATTTGTAAGCATATTTTCCTCTCAGTCTGTATGTATCTATTGCTGCTCTGTGTCTTTTTTCCTTATTTCATCTATAGCTTTAGCTTTAATTACCGCAAGCCGTCATACTCATAACAAGCACTGCAGCTAAAACAGAAACCATCACCATTATTCCTTTCATTCCACAATTCCTCCTTTTGTTTCTCCCCTGTTTTCTAAATATTATCACAAAATTCTGATACGCTTCAACACCTTTGTGCCAAGTGGTCGTTTTTTGTGATAAGTGGTCAGTACAGGGTCTTTTTGTTCCTATCAATTAGACGTAAAAACATCGTAACAGTTTCACCTGTATATCAATAAATTAATAATTTCTTGCAGAAAAAAACGCCGGAAAGCTCCGACGTTTAACTGCCATATATTCATTTATACATTGAACAGGAAGTGCATTACGTCTCCGTCCTTGACAACATACTCCTTGCCCTCTGACCTGATAAGACCCTTTTCTTTGGCTGTTGCAAGATTGCCGCCGCACTCTATCAGCTTGTCATATGCGATGGTTTCCGCTCTGATAAATCCCTTTTCGAAATCTGTGTGTATTTTGCCTGCGGCCTGCGGCGCCTTGGTGCCTTTGGTTACAGTCCATGCTCTTACCTCCGGCTCGCCTGCTGTAAGGAATGAAATCAGGTTAAGCAGATGATATGAAGCCTTAACCAGCTTGTCAAGACCTGACTCTGCAATTCCAAGTTCCTCAAGGAACATTGCTTTTTCTTCGTCGTCAAGCTCTGATATTTCAGCCTCTATGCCTGCGCATACAACAACCACGTCCGAGCCCTCTTCGTCGGCTATTTTTCTTACCTGGGCAATATATTCATTGTCCTCTGCCGCAGCATCTTCCTCTGATACATTTGCCACATATATAACAGGCTTGTACGAAAGCAGATCAAGACTCTTTACAAATTCAGCCTCTTCATCGGTAAGTTCCATAGCTCTCGCCGATTTGCCCTCACCGAGAAAGTCATTTACTTTGTTTAAAATATCGAGTTCTTTCTGGAGGCTCTTGTCACCCTTAAGGTTTTTGGTGGTCTTTGCTATTCTTCTTTCGAGAAGCTCCATATCCGAAAGGATAAGCTCCATATTTATAGTGTCAATATCCGATGCCGGATTTATTTTACCGTCAACATGAACCACGTTAGGATCATCAAAGCATCTTACAACGTGAACGATTGCAGCAACCTCTCTGATATGTCCCAGAAACTTGTTGCCAAGTCCCTCGCCTCTTGATGCGCCTTTAACAAGACCTGCAATATCATAAAACTCTATGGTCGTATGTATTGTTTTTTTGGCATTGTACATATCTGTAAGCACTTTTAGTCTCTCATCGGGAACCGCAACAACGCCCACATTTGGCTCTATCGTACAGAACGGATAGTTGGCAGCCTCTGCGCCTGCCTTTGTTATTGCATTAAACAATGTGCTTTTACCTACGTTGGGAAGTCCCACTATTCCAAGTTTCATATCTATTTCCTTTCTTAATGCCCGTTGCTTCAGGCTTTATCTTCTCTGATACCGGCAGAACTTTCTTTGCAAGCCCTCTGCACAGCACCTCATATTACCACAATTCTTATGATTTTTCAACTTCTATATCCTTTTGCTCCGTCTGCGCAGCAGTATATATACGACTGCAAATATCACTATCAGGCTTAGCGACAGCACCTGAGCCTGTCTGAAAGGTCCTATCATCAGGCTGTCGGTTCTGAGACCCTCCACAAAAAATCTCTCCACAGAATACAGCACTGCATACAGACAGAAAATCTGACCGCTGAATTTAATATTTCTGCTCATAAGCATCAGAAATACAAACAGCAGCAGGCACCACAGGGACTCATACAGAAATGTAGGGTGAACTCCCTGTCCGTTTACGATTACTGCCCATGGCAGATCTGTCGGTCCTCCGTGAGCCTCTGAATTAAAGAAGTTGCCCCATCTGCCTATGGCCTGCCCTATGGCAAAGCCCGGCGCCAGAAGGTCCAGCAGATTTGGAAGTGAAATTCTGTGATGTCTGCACATACAGGCTCCGGCTATTATTCCCAGTATCAGTCCTCCGTGTATTGCAAGGCCTCCCTCTCTGAAATTTATTATCTTCGCAAAGTCACCGGCATACATCTGCCAGTTGAATATTACATAGTACAGTCTGGCTCCCACAATTCCCGCCGGAATTGCAACAAGCAGCACATCTATGAGGTTATCCCTTGATATTCCGAAATTCGGCGCTCTGTAATAGCTGAGCGCAGTACCGATAAGCACACCTGCGGCAACACAGATGCCGTACCACCTTATATCCATTCCAAACAGTTCAAAAGCCACAGCTCCCGGTGATGTAAACATAAATAACTCCTTAAAACAAAATAGTTAATATGAGTATACTACAAATTGAGCGATATGAAAACATTACACAGCTTCTTCTTGAAAAAAAAGCTGTATCTATAGTATACTACAGGCTATGAAGTACAAAAATATCGTAAAAGGCAAATTCATATCACGACCCAACAGGTTCATCGCAGAGGTTGAAATAAACAGAGAAACCGCAAGATGTCATGTCAAAAACACAGGACGCTGCAAAGAGCTCCTGCTCCCCGGCGCAGACGTATATATTGAGGACTTTGCCGGCAGAATGGGAAGCCGCAGGCTGCGCTACTCCCTTATTACTGTCAGGAAAGGTAACCGGCTTATCAATATGGACTCGCAGGCTCCCAACAAAGTTGTTGCAGAAGCGCTTCACTCCGGAGTAATACAGCTTCCTGAAATGAGCGAATTGAAAGAGGTAAAGTCAGAAAAGACCTATGGCAGCTCACGCCTTGATTTTTATGTTGAGGATACCTGCGGCAGGCAAGGGTTTATTGAGGTCAAGGGAGTTACCCTTGAAGAAGATGGCATTGCTATGTTCCCCGACGCTCCCACCGAAAGAGGAGTCAGACATATAGAAGAGCTTTGCAGGGCTGTATCCGAGGGCTTTTGCGCGTATATAGTATTTGTAATTCAGATGCAGGGTATAAGCCTGTTCACTCCTAATTACATAACCCATGCCGCCTTTGGCGAGGCTTTGAAGAAAGCTTCTGCATGCGGCGTTCACATATTGTGTCTGGACTGCCCTGTAACCCCTGACTCAATAACTGCCGGAAATCCCGTAGCGTTCAGACTCTAAGGCAATTTTGAATTTTTTTGCTCAAGTCACTTCTCAAGTTGCCCGATATATTATAGAATATACTTACTTTTGACTTTAGAGAGGATACGATGAAAAAAACACTGGTTATTATTCTAAGCATATTACTTTTTGCGGCAGCAGTATTCGGCATATGGAAATATGCCTGTCACAGAGCCTCTGTTTCGGACACTCTGCCCGGGAATACAATTATAAACGGGGTGGACTGTTCCGGAATCTCCAAGGACGAAGCAGTTCGCAAACTGACAGATAAATGGAATTCCAAAGATTTTGAAATTGTTGATGGCGGCGGCACTCTTGTCGTACTGCCTATGGCAGATACTGTCTATAACATAGACGGCAAGCTGGACAGCGCTGTCAAAGATGCAGGCTTTCTTAAGGGAGTAGCCCATATTTTCGGTTCTTCCTATGATATTGAATTTCCTATGAGGGTCGAAAAGACCACTAAGGAATTCAAAAGAATATTAAAAGATTTCGTTGCAGCACAGAATATCGGCAAGCCGGAGACAAAAGACGCCTATGTGGATCTGTCAACCACTGATTTCAATGTGGTGCCTGAAGTTTACGGCGAGAATATAGACCGCAAGGTACTCAAAAAATCAGTTCTAAAGCATATATCCAGAGGAAATATGCAGCTTGAGTTTACAGCTTCAGATTTTTACGAGCAGCCTGATATCAAATCAGACAGTGAGGAAATCTCACATATACTTGATTACTGCAATACCTATCTGACAAGAAAAATAACATATACTTTCGGAAGTCAGACCGAAACCCTTACGCCTGAGCAGATTAACAGAATGATATATCTTGATGACGAGGGCAATATAACAACAGATAAAGAAGCCGTTCAGGAGTATGTTGCAGAGCTGGCATACAAATATAACACCTGCAGCGGCACAAGAGTATTCAACTCAACTACCAGAGGACCTGTAACCGTATATGGAGGCACCTACGGCTATCTTATTAATCAGAAAGCCGAAACCAAGCAGCTCATAAAGGATTTAAAGTCTGACAAAGATGTCACCAGAGAGCCTGTATATGCGCAAAAAGGCAACGGGCGTGACGGAAACAACGATGTAGTTGGCACTTATGTAGAGGTTGACCTTACCATGCAGCATATGTGGTATTACAAAAACGGCAGCCTTGTTGTCGATGCGCCGTTTGTAAGCGGCTGTATCAAAGAAAAAACAGGCACCATAGTCGGAACCTATACTCTGCAGTATAAGGAGCGCAATGCCATGCTCAGAGGCGGCAATGAAAATGAGGGCACTGATTACGAAAGCGAAGTTTCATTCTGGATGCCTTTCTTTAACGGTTACGGACTTCATGACGCCACATGGCGCAATGAATTTGGCGGTACAATCTACAAGACAAACGGCAGTCACGGCTGTATCAATCTGCCTTACAGCAAGGCAGAGATACTGTTTAACAACATTTCACCGGGCTGCACTATAGTAGTATTCTATTAACAGGAGAAGATTATGAAAGAACTAAACAAATATTTTGACCACACGCTTTTAAAACCTGAAGCAACTAAGGAGCAGATCAAAAAGCTCTGCGCAGAGGCAAAAGAATATGATTTTTATTCAGTCTGTGTAAACGGCTGTCACGTATCCCTTGCAGCCAAGGAACTCAAGGGAACCGATGTAAAGGTAGCCGCAGTAATAGGCTTCCCTCTCGGCGCAATGAGCTCCGAAGTTAAGGCATATGAAACAATGAAATGCTGCGAGGATGGCGCATCAGAAATTGATATGGTTATGAATATCGGCGCAATGAAAGAAAAGGACTATATATATGTTGCCTCGGATATTGCAGGAGTTGTAGAAACAGCTTCAAAATACGGCGCTATCGTCAAGGTTATACTTGAAACCTGTCTCCTTACAAATGAGGAGATTTCAAAGGCGTGCAAGATAGCAGCAGATGCAGGAGCAGCATTTGTCAAAACCTCAACCGGCTTCTCAACCAGAGGCGCTTCGGCAGCTCACGTCAAGCTTATGAAAAACCGCGTAGCCGGCAGAGCGCAGGTAAAGGCCTCCGGCGGTATCCGCGATTTAAAAACAGTTCAGGAAATGATAAAAGCAGGCGCAGACAGAATAGGTGCCTCAGCCTCAGTAGCTATAATGAAAGAATACGAGGAAACACAAGAATAGACAGTTTAAAGCCGGCGTAGCCACGCCGGCAGTTTTTTCAGGCTATATCTCCCACTCTGTCGGGAAACCCCACATTTCATCTTCAGGCTGCTCCTCCAGCAGCTCTATCATGGCAGCTCTGTTCATTCCCCAGAATACAAAGGCGGATATGCCTTTCTCCTCAAGTATTTCAACAGTCGTTTCAACATCAAATCTATCCTCAAGCCCCTCCTGCTCAAGAGCCTGCTGCACAGTTATATATTCATAATCATCATTCATAATAAATGTTCTCCCTTCAACTACAGTATACCATAAATATAGAGAATTACAAAAAGCCTGCCCATGGGACAGACTCTTTGTGATGTATATACCCTCTTTAAATATATGCTTTAATTATTCTGCTGCTGTTCAGCTTTTTGTATTTCATAATCAACATCAGTTACGCTGCTGAAATATGCGCCGCTTTTATCTTTTCTGATTAAATCTGTTTTGCTGCTGCTGTCAAGGACCAGCTTGTATACACTGCTTCTCTGCCCCGGTTTCAGTACCACGTTCTCATCAAAGCTGTAGTATGTGCCGCTTCCTATCCTGCTGTCATCACAGTATATTTTAATTGAGTCGATGCCTCTGACTTCAACTGTATTATCTGTGCAGTTCTTCACCGCAACCTCTGCGCAAAGACTGCCGGAGCTGTACCAGAGTCTCTGAAAATCAAGGCCTACCTCTCCGCTGTCCTCATAATCCTCCCAGTCAAAATCAAAATACAGATTATTGCTTTTTGTCTTTACCTTTTTTGATGATGAATAACTGCCGTATTTATAGCTGCCGTTTACCTTTTTATATGCTCTTACCTTATAGTAATAGGTTTTTCCTGCCGAAACGCTTTTGTCGGTATATTTTAATGTACTGCCTGATTTTATGGTTTTAACGCACTTGTAGCTGCTGCCTGTTGAGCGGTACACTTTGTAGCCTGCAGCGCCTGACACCCTGTTCCATTTGACAGTTGTTCTGAGCGCGTATGTTGAAGATGTTCTGACGTTTTTAACCTTTGCAGGCTTTGTAACGCGTGGCTTGCTTACCTTTGAAGCTGCGCTGCTGCTACTGCCTGAACGGTACGGGCAGACTCCGTTATTGTGAAGATGCGGCGGATAGCCTCCGCAGTGATAATGATAATATCCAAGGCCGCTTACATTCCGGTTATCTCTGTGACCTCCCGATGAATCGGTTCTGCCGGAATGTCCGCATACGGGAACTGCCGCAATCATTACTGCTGCTATAATGATACATATGATTTTGCTTATTCTTTTCATTTTCTTTCCCCTGTAATCAGGTTTTCAACATAATACAGGCTCTATTATACCATCTTTCACCATGTCATTTTGTCACATTATTCGACATTCAAGCATCACATAGAAAAAGCTGTGCAGCATATCGCCGCACAGCCTCTAAAGCATTACCCTTATTGATTTGTAATCTGATTTACATAAGCTCACAAATAAGTTCACTTATTTCTGCCGGATTTTCTATCTGCAGGCCCGATATCAACCTTGCCTGAGCGTACAGAAGCTTTGCATAATCGGCAAGCTTTGCCTTGTTCTCCGCAATGGATTTAAGCTTGTCTGCAATAGGGTGATCTGCATTGATTTCCATTGCAACCTTTGCCTTTACCTTTTCACCTGTAGGCATAGCATTAAGGGTTTTTTCCATTTCTATTGAGATTTCACCCTCACTTGTCAAGCATACAGGATAGTTTCTGAGCTTGTTTGTAAATCTTACCTCTGCAACATCATCGCCCAGAGCCTCCTTTATAACTTCGAGGACGTCCTTTGACTCCTCGTTTTTCTTCTGGAGAGCCTCTTTTTCTTCTTCGTTATCCATATCCAGATTGTCTGTGCAGATGTTTACAAATGTCTTGCCCTCATAGTCAACTATAGCCTTTACTGCAAATTCATCAACATTATCTGTCATATACAGTATCTCAAAGCCCTTGTCCTTAACTGCATCTGTCTGAGGAAGCGCATCGATCATCGCAATACTCTGACCGCAGGCATAATAGATCTTGTCCTGTTCAGGCTTCATTCTCTCAACGTATTCCTTGAGCGTTACCGGCTTCTTCTCTGTTGATGAATAGTACATCACAAGATCCTGCAGGGTATCGCTGTTCATGCCGTATTTGTCATAGATGCCGAATTTAATCTGCGGTCCGAATTCCTCAAAGAACTTTTCGTATTTTTCTCTGTCGTCTTTCTGCATTTTGAGAAGCTCGTTTCTGATTTTCTTTTCGATGTTCTTCTCTATAAGCTTGAGCTGTCTGTCATGCTGCAGCATTTCTCTGGAAATATTAAGAGACAGGTCGGCGCTGTCTACAACACCCTTGACAAAGCTGAAATAATCAGGAAGCAGGTCTGCGCACTTGTCCATAATCAGCACGCCGTTAGTATAAAGAGCAAGTCCCTTTTCGTATTCTCTGGTATAGTAGTCAAACGATGCTTTCTGAGGAATATACAGCAGCGCATCATATGATATCTGCCCCTCTGCCTTTGTGTGAATTACTGCGGCAGGGTCATTGAAATCAAAAAATCTTTCTTTGTAATAGTGGTTGTATTCCTCAGATGTTATCTCGCTCTTGTTCTTACGCCAGATAGGTACCATACTGTTGAGTGTTCTTGTTTCGGTTATAGTCTCATATTCAGGCTCTATCTGATTGCCGTTTTCGTCCTCAATACCTGTACCGGCTTTCATTCTGGTTGTTTCAAAGTCCATCTTGATAGGATATGAAATATAGTCCGAATATTTCCTTACAAGTCCTGCTATTGTGTACTGATTGAGGTAATCCTCATATTTGTCGTCCTCAGTATCCTGCTTGATATACAGTACGATTTCGGTACCCCTGTCAGCCTTGTCGCACTCTTCAATTGTGTATCCGTCTGCGCCCTCTGAGATCCATCTCCACGCCTTGTCACAGCCAAAAGGTCTGGAGGTTACAACCGCCTTGTCGCTGACCATAAATGCCGAGTAGAAACCCACACCAAACTGACCTATAATGTCTATGTTCTCTTTAGCTTCACTGTTTTCTTTGAAATCAAGCGAGCCGCTCTTGGCTATGGTTCCGAGGTTTGACTCAAGCTCCTTGTCAGTCATACCGATACCGTTATCTGATATTGTCAGTGTTCTCGCATCGTGGTCAAGGTCTATTCTGATGAAAAAGTCCTCTCTGGCAAGTCCCATCTTATCATCTGAGAGACCCTGATAGTACAGCTTATCGATAGCGTCGCTGGCGTTTGATATCAGTTCTCTTAAGAAAATCTCCTTATGTGTATAGATAGAATTAATCATCATATCCAGCAGTTTTTTGGATTCAGCTTTAAATTGTTTCTTTGCCATTTTATATTTACCCCCTAGGTCGTCATTCGTTTGTTAGCACTCTATCTTATCGAGTGCTAAGTATATGATATACCTTTATTTCCCGATTGTCAATATGCAAACACAAATTATATAACCGGACGGATATGCTTGTTTTTTCACCCACCATATATTATACTTGACTAAACCAACAGGTGTGATGATGCTCACATTTAATTTTTTGTAAAAAGAGTTATACCTTTTCCAAGGCTGTCTGTATAAACAGGTAAAAGAAAAAGAAGTAACTGGAGGCGAGAGGATTATGAAAGAATTTACAAAAGAAAACGATATTAAAATGGCTGTTAAGGAGGCTTGCGAAATCTCTGACGATGCACTTGACAGCATAGCGGGAGGAACAGGCGACAGCGCTGAGAGACGAAAAGCAAGATTTGATATTGGAGAAACCGTCTTCCATCGCTGGGGACATGACGGCTCCGGCTTTCTCTATATGCGTGTAACAATAACAGATATAAAATGGGAATACGGTCAGTACTACTACCTTACCGATCACTTCAGCAGATATATCCCTGAATATGAACTGTCCAGACAGGAGCGTTAGACTGTCTGCAGCAGCGCTGATATTTCAGACAGACTAATGAACACAAACAAGGAGGTAAACTATGAAATTTACAGACAATCTGCTTGCAGAAGCCAAGTGTGCAAGGTCCGCAGAGGAGCTTTTGACACTGGCAAAAGAAAACGGCATTGAAATGACTATTGAGGAAGCCGAAGCAAACTTCGCCGTACTTGGCGGTAAAACCGGCGAACTTGCCGACGAGGAACTTGACAATGTTGCAGGCGGCGCCTGCCGCTACAAAGACGGCCGGCCCGTTGTCACAGTAGCCCATGACTGCAGCAACTGGTGCTGCAAACATGACGGCAGTGAAGAAAAGATAAAGCCTATGGGAGCCTGGATCTGCAGAACCTGCGGTACCCGGACATACTGCAACACCTGCAAATACTGCTCCTACGAAAAGGGACTGTGGCTTTGCAACAACATTAAAAATCAGATATAACCTGCAAACAGGCACCTCGAAACTGTATTTTCGCGGTGCCTGCCGTATAATCAAATCAATTCGGGCTGCTATTTCAATAAGCCCTTGTCTGTCTTTTTGACGTGTTTGAATACCTCTTCAAACCTGTTTAACGCCTCGTCTATTATTTCCGGTGTGTCTGACAGCGAAGTATACAGTCTGCTTCCCGCCAGTGTAACTATACCGTTTGCCATATATGCTGCACCCATTTTTTCCATTGAGTCCTTTCTTACATACATCATATCCTTATGCTTGAGAAGTCCAAGCGCCGACTTTATAAATGACATTGAGGAGAAATCAAAACTCATAGCCCCCGTACATTCAAGATGTACTATAGAGCCCTGATTGTATGCCACATAAGGCAGTCCGTATCTGTCAATAAGCTCTTTAAGACCGTCACATAATCTGTCGCCCATTTTACCCGCTATCTCACAGGCATTTGTTCTTTCGATTTCCTTTATTGCAGTATAGCCTGCAAGGCATGAAAGAGGATTTGCCGCAAGAGTTCCGCCTACATAAGCTCTGTGCTTGCCAGTTGCAAGTCCTGCCGCCATAAGCTGCGCATATTCTTTCTTGCCGCCTACGCCGCCTGCCGACGGATAGCCGCCCGCCACGATTTTACCGAAGATTGTAAGGTCAGGCACTACATCAAAATATCCCTGCGCTCCCGACAGCGCCACTCTGAAGCCTGTTACAACCTCGTCAAAAATCATAAGCGCGCCGTATTTGTCACACAAAGCTCTTACGCCCCTGTTGTAGTCGCGAGCTACAGGTCTTGTGCCGCTTTCAGGGCCTACAGGCTCAACTATAACTGCTGCAGTACCGCCTTTCATTTTATTTCGTTTCAGCATCTTTTCCAGCATATCAAGGTCGTTTGGTCTTACCTCATCAGTCGTTTTATATGCGCCCTTTGGTATGCCGTGAGACTCAAGCAGCGCTCTGCTTCCGGGTATTTTGAGTCCGTATACCATCTGATCCGACCAGCCGTGATAAGCTCCGCCTATTTTGATTATGCGCTTGTTTCCTGTTGCAATTCTCGCTATGCGAAGCGCAGCCATAACAGACTCCGTACCGGAGCCCAGCATACGAAACATCTCTACATTCGGCATATGCTTATTGATTTCCTTTGCAATCAGAAGCTCTGCCTCGTGAAGCAGTCCTGTTACAGGACCGCAGGTATTGAGCAGCTCTATAACCTTTTCTCTGATTTCAGGGTAGTTGCTGCCCAGTATTGTAGGGCCGCCTGCCTGCAGGAAGTCTATATATCTGTTGCCGTCATAGTCATAAAGATATGCTCCGTCTGTTTTGGCCATACACATAGGAAACGGCTTGTTAAATGCCAGATTGTGCTGCACGCCTCCCGGTATGTACTCCTTTGACTCCTCATATATAGCCTTGGAGCCCTTGCATTTCTCATCAAAATATTTCATTACAACATCGTTGTAATATTCATCATCCACCTCCCAGATTTCCTGATCTGTCAGGTTCTTTAGCTGTCTGTTTATCTCGTCCGGACTGTCCCATCTTGTAATTCCGCAGTTCTTAATCATTCTCAATACCTCCGTTTTCTTTCTGCTGCTGTTTCAGCGCAGCCTTGTTTGTATCTAAAGTTTTTCTGAATACCACAAACCTGTCATACAGGTATTCAGTAGATATATTAAGAGCCATATTAATACCTGTAACTATGTACTCATTCCACAGCAGTTCCTCTGCCAGATAGTTTCCCAGTATAGTTGTCACCGGAGTAAATACGCAGTAAAAAGCAAATATTTTTGCCATTGCCACCGGCACATTGCTTGCCGATTTGAATGTGAATTTTCTGTTTAGAGTAAAGTTCCACACAACCGACAGTATCAGCGCTATCAGATAGCATGGCCAGTAGCTCCATTTCGTCAGCTCGTTTAACAAAGTGAAAGAGCCCAGCTCTATTATTCCCGCAGAGGCTGAAAACAGAACAAATTTAATTATCCTTGCAGTTTCTTTTCGTCTATTGCTCGCCATTTTACTTATCTCCGTTCTTCTGTTTAGAGTATTTATGCCTGTAAACATAATTCATCAGCATTACATCAAATATGCCAAGTCTTGTTCGTGAGCTTTCACCCAGAGTATGCAGGTGACATATGCAGGCCTTTTCGGCAAGCATGGCAAGAGCTTCTCTGTCATCTTCACTGTCTGCTCTGACTCTTACGCCCTCTCCTTTTACAAGCACCGCATTATGCTTTTGCAGAAGTCTTTCTGCTTCCTCCGGGCTTTTGGCTGCGGGAATTTTTCTTCCTATCATCTGCGCCATATCATCAACCTGCGCATATACAGCCTCGCCAAGCTCCGCCGTCTTTAATACTGCCTCTCTGTCACCGCCGCCAAAATTCCTTATATTTCTCCTGCATATTTCTTCAAGAAGCTGCGCCCTTTTCATCGCTTCATCTCTGTCCCTGCCGCAGACAAGGGCTCCGTGATGAGCCATAAGCACCGTGTGGTTTTCCTCTTTTAACTTAGCTGCAACGGCCTCTGTAAGTTTTTTTGTTCCCGGAAGTCCGTAGGCTGCAAGGGCTATACCGCCCAGAGTCTTTGTTTCCTCCTCTGTAATATCAAGACTGTCAAAGCCTGAAATACCTATTGCTGTTGCATAATTCTGATGGGTATGTATTACAAACTCCGTATCGCCAAACTGCCTGTAGGCGGCCATATGCACGCCCTTTTCACCTGACGGCTTGTGAGTTCCCTGCCAGCTTCCCGACTCAATATCAAGAACAGCTATGTCCTCCGCTTTCATTTGTCTGTAGTCAAGTCCGCTGGGCGTTATGGCGCAGCGGGTTCCATCTATTCTGCATGATATATTGCCCCACGTTCTTGCCACAAGCCCCATATCAAGAAGCTGTCTGCCGGTTTCTGCAACCAGCTCCTGTGCTTTTACTGTATCCATAATCTACTCCCTGTTTAAAATACTGAAACTCTTTTTATTGTCTCTGTAAAGCTGCCTGAACACCTGATAATTTCTTTCGTAGACAGCCCTGCTGCTTTCATCAGGCTCAAAGGTTTTGTCTGCCGGTATGTAGCCAGCCACCTTGTCAAATCCGGATATTGCCCCTGCGCCTACTCCTGCAAGTATTGCAGCTCCCGCAGAGCCTACGTCTTTGGAATCGGCTACGGTCTGTATTTTCCTGCCTGTAATATCGGCAAGTATCTGACAGGTGACATCAGACAGCGCGCCGCCGCCTGCAAATCTGATAGTCTGTGATGTCTTTATCTTTTTTTCCTGACACTCCAGCATCCATCTGAGATGATAACACACACCCTCAACGACTGCTCTTATCATCTGTCTTTTGCCTGTTTCAATTCCTATGTTAAAGAACATACCCGCCGCCGACGGGTCCTCGAAAGGACATCTGTTGCCGTGAAGCCAAGGGGTGAATATCACGCCTCCCGCGCCTGCGGGAACCTCTGCTATAACCTCGGACAGATAATCATAGAGACTTTCATATATCCCCTCTATGTTATCTGCAACATCTGTTTTGCTTAAATATATTCCTATCTCGTCAAGAGCCAGATGGTTTTTGACCCACTCAAAGCATTTGCCCGCCGTTTCCATTTCGGCAAAGTAGCTGAACTTGCCGTCCTCGGCATTCATAATGGCTGCTATCATTGAAACTATATCGACATACTGCCGGTCCGTCACAGTTTCCACCCAGCCCGACGTGCCCCAGTATATATGGGTCTGCCCGGTCTGCGTGCAGCCTGCTCCAAGTCCTATCAGAGTGGCATCTCCGCCTCCGCCGTATACATCGGTGCCTGCCGCAAGTCCAAGCTGCTGCGCAGCCTTTTCCGTCAGAGTCCCTGCAACATCTGTTGAAGTTATAACCTTTGGGAGATGCTTCATATCAACGCCGTAGGCTTTGCAAAGCGACCTGCTCCAGCCCTCTTTGCCTTTCCTCGTATCATAGAGAAAAGTCGAATATGCAGAGTCTTTTGTCATTACAAAGTTTCCGGTACATCTTGCTATAAGGTATTCCTTGACATCAAGCCATTTATGTACTCTATTAAATATGTCCGGCTCGTTTGCCTCAACCCATTTGTATTTCCACAGCGGATCCTTGACGCTTGTAGATGCCGCATGGGTTGCCGCAAGGGATTTAATCAGCTTGACAATGTTTACACCTGAAACTGTAATACCTCTCCCCTGAACGTCTTTCATAATCTTTGAGGCTCTCTGATCCATATAGCTCATAGGCCGCCTCAGAGCGTTTCCCTTATCGTCTACAAGTACAAGTCCCTGCATCTGCGAGCAGAAAGACAGCCCCTTTATCCCAGCCGGGTCAATTTTCGTCTGCTCAATCAGCTTCCTTGTGGTGCTGCACATAGCCTCCCACCACTGCTCCGCGTCCTGCTCTGCACCGCCTCCCTCAAGGATATACAGGTCATACCCCTGATATGTACCTGCCACAAGACTTACTCTGTCCTCTATGGAATACAGGCAGGTTTTGAGTCCTGTCGTACCTATGTCATAAGCTATTACATACATATTACGCCTCCTAAGCAAGTGCTTTTTCTATAAATGAAATCATATATTCGGCAATATCATTTTTGTCTGCGCTGTCGCCACAGAATATTTTCATTCGCTCTTTGTAATATTCACAGCTGAACGAAAACTGCAGCATCATCAGCAGGTTATCAAAGAAAAATGCCAGAGCTTTGCTGTCTGCGTCTTTTGAAATTCTCCCCTGTTCCTGCGCCTTAGCTATGATGCGGCGGTATACCTGCGCCGACCTTGTTTCTATTTCTCTTGCAAGCTCTGCGGCATAAGCTCTGCAACCGCCTGCCGTTATCTCGTTATACATGGCATTGTAGTTTGAATGCTGCTCAGAATGTCTTACTAGCGCATATACTACGTTTCTGATGCAGGAGTCAAAATCGTCCTCTTCATTTACAGCCTCCGCAAGTACGCTGTCTAAAAGCTGCAGGCTGTGGGCAAGGCAGGCTCTGAAAAAGCTGTCCTTGTCGCTGTAGTATTTGTATATGACTCCGACACTGACGCCCGCCCGCTGCGCAATGCTTCTCATATTTGCGCCGTTAATACCTCTGTCAACAAATTCATCAATGCCGGACTCAAGTATATTATTTAAAATTTCATCATCTAATTTCTTGTACATAATTCCCTCTCGTGAACAATCATTCACAACACTATTATACTACTGTTAAACATAATTTCAATATGCCGTTTGCTTTATTTTTGTTATAATTTAAATTCTGCAATCAAAAAGAGCCGAATTGCTCCGACTCTCCTAAAACTGTGGAAATTTTAAAAAACCAGCCTTTATTATCTGTAGCCTTTCATTAAGGCATCATTCTCCATAATAAACGGACGTGTAGTACCCTGCCCCCACGATGTATCATATTTTTTCATCAGATAACCGCTTAATTCTGTTCTGCTGCTGAATTTAATAAGGCGGTAAGGCTCCTGAAAAGCAACCTTTTCAATAAAATACAGTTTGCCGTCGTCAGAAGTCAGCAGCACCCCGGCATGACCTACAGAAAGCGTATTCTCATCATCTGAAAATTTATCATGAAAAATTACGGAAATCAAACGCGCCTTGCTGTCTGAAAAAGTAATTCCGCGTGCTGCCCACTCTCTCTGCAGCGCCTTGACCTGTGTCTCAACTTTCGTGCTTTGTGCTGCGGCTACAGGCGCAAACAGGGCGCAAAACCTGTCAGTGCTGTCTCCGCAAAGGGCTTTTGTATCAGAAGCAATTGTCTCTAAATCCATAAATAGAAAATCTTCCCCCTGTTTTTCAGGAAGTTCTTTGACAGTTTCAATATTCGGGCTCATCAGACCAAAGGCAGTGATACGACAGTTATACCCCGGAAAAGTGCCGTTTTTTGCCGTATATTCGTCCTGCATATCGTAAACATCATACTTTGTTTTTGTGGGTGATATAATTTCAAATCCGTCGGTCAGCCACTCTTTCCTGACGCTGCCGTTAAACTGATCAATACGGGTCATTAAAGCATCAATGCGCGATGCTTCAATATCATTTTGAGCAAGCAAATCTGACAAAATGCCGCGTGAATACTCATCTGTCAGATTGGAGTATTCTATGGTCTTAAGCGCAAGCTGTGAATTACTCTGCTTCTTTGCCAGAACCTTGACCCTGCATTTTAATGTGTATTTCTTTGAAACCTTTGCCGTAATAACGCAGCTTCCGGTCTTTTTGGCGCTTATCTTCGCCTTAGTCTTACCTGCAGACTTCACAGTCGCAATTTTTTTGTCAGATGTTGACCATATGATTTTTTTATCTGCATTTTTTACTCTAAGCTCACTTGTACTGCCTGCTCTAATACTCAGCTTCTGCGCTGACAGTTTCGGTTTGGCCGCAGCAGCCGCAAATGAAGTTGTCCCTAATATAAGGGAGATGATTATTAAAGCAATAACGGGCGCTCTTAAATATTTTACTGATTTCATAGTTTCCCTTTCAAAAAAGTATTTTTTATCTCTTTTATGTTTATCTGCCTCGCAAATTTACTTTCAGAGCTTTAAGCTCATCTTAATCTGCTCCTTACCATCATAATAGCATATCCCAGCAGGTTCTGTCCTTTCCACTTGGTTTTATCAAATCTATCCGAGTCTTTCATCGATATACCTATTCCCCATATTCTGTCTTTCACCGCACACTCAGCCAGAATATCGTTTCCGGTTCCGACAAGCAGTTTTTTCAATTCTTCATTCTGTGAGAACTTTGCAATAAGCCCCTCATAGACAATAATCTGCCTTATTCCGTTCCAGCAGCTTTCTTCATATCCTGTTACACCTCTGCCAAGTGCTTTTATCTCTGCAACATCATCAGTTTCAAGTATCTGCTCAGCAGATGCAAGGTCATTGAAATGCACAGCTTTCTGATACATCATAAACTGCTCCATCGATGAAAATTTAATTTTCTCCACCACAAAGTCCGACTTGTACCAGTTGCGTGAACTACCCCGACTTTAGCTTCGCTTAGAAGTCGGGGCTTCCTGCTTCAGCCACTACTGCCCGGCTGATACCTTACGGTATCGCCAGGTCTGATGCAGTGTCCACAGGCGTTTGGTTCGGCCAGTTCCTGGCCTACCATATATTATTTACGCTATAGAAGACTCTGATTTTAGTATCCTCAAGCCTTCACGCCTTATATTTATGGCAACGTTTTGGTCGCGGCTGATTGTCAGACCGCAGTCACATACCATTGTACGGTTTGCGAGGTTTTTCATTTCAGGGTGAAGCGCCCCGCAGGAATGACATATCTGACTTGACGGAAACCATTTATCTACTTTAACAAGATATTTACCTCTGTCAGAAAGTTTGTACTCCAGCATATTCAGAAATAATCCATATCCGTTATCCATAGTAGCTTTACCGTTACCAAAGCCCTTATTGGACATAGCTTTCATATCCAGACTTTCAACACATACAACATCATACTGATTGGCTATCTCAGCAGATATTTTATGCAGATTATCCAGCCTCTGATTTGATATATGCCTATGGATTTTGTTTACTTTGCAGAGCTGCTTAATATAGTTATTGGATTTAGTCTCACCTTTTTTAGAGCCTTTCATACGGGAAAGCCTGCGCTGCTCCTTTGCAAGTTTTTTATGGCTTTCACGATAATATTTATGGTTGGTACCTGTATTACCTTTATCATCAACATAAAGACCATCAGAGGCATAGTCAAGACCAACAGCATTATCAGATATCGGAACAGGCGTAATATTACTTGCAAATTCAAAAAGCACAGATACGTAATATCTGCCATCGCTGTCCTGAGATACAGTTGCAGACTTAATAATCCATCCAGCATCAGGCTTGCGGTGAATTACAGCTTTAACCTTACCGATTTTAGGCAGTTTTACAGCATTATCAATAATAGCAACAGTGCCCTTCTGATTATTGGTGGTATAGGCTTTTCTGCTGTGTTTGGCTGACTTGAATTTAGGAAATCCATTCTGCCTTTTACGGGATTTGTCGAAACAGCTTCTGAAAGCGCTCTGCAGATTTAACTGCACATTGGCAAGGGCAAGACTGTCTACTTCTTTCAGGAATGGATAATCCTTTTTATACATGGCAGGTGTCACAGCTGCAAATCTGCCGGTTTTTTTGTAGCTTTCAACCTTGTCATTAAGCATAAGATTATAGACCTTGCGGCAGCATCCGAAAGTCTTTGCAAACATGGTTTTCTGTTCAGTTGTCGGATACAGTCTGTACTTAATTGCTTTGTTTGCCATCTTGCCCGCCTTTATAATCAGATTATATGGAGTTGGGATCAAAAGGTGTTTTACATAATCCCTACATACAATATCCAGCGAATATCAGACTGATATTATACTATATATCGTTGCGATATGACTTGCGATATTTCTTTTGAGCCTGCTATCATTATATTACGATGCAATACAAAGGTCAAGAAGCGCCGTGTTTATCGCAATTCATCCCGCCACCTGTAGAGGAGGGGGATTTCTTGCTTACGGCGTGTTAAACCTCTTTTCATACCGGCCTCCTTTACATCTGCGGAATTATCTTATGGTTAAATATTACCAGCCCAAAGTGATACATGAATGTTCAGTTTATGAATTGTTTAAACTTTTTATTTACAAAAAAAGACGGTCTGCGTTCACATTACAAACACAAACCGGATTTTCAATTAAAATTTATCTGCAGAAATATTCGATTGCCTCCACATAACCGTCAAAGCCTTTGCCGCAGATGGTCTTGGCTGCCGCAAGGGAAACGTAGGAATGCTTTCGGAATTCCTCTCTGCTGGTTATATCGGATAAATGCACCTCTACGGTTTCGATATCTGTCGCCTTGAGGGCATCAAGTATTGCAATGCTGGTATGAGTATAGGCCGCAGGATTTATTATTATGCCGTCTGTATTGCCGTAGGCCTGCTGGATTTTATCAACTATAAAGCCCTCGGTGTTTGACTGGTAAATCTCCACCTCAATGCCTTTTTGCTCGCAGGTTTTCTGTATAAGGTGCACAAGCTCCTCATAGGTGTTTTTGCCGTAAATATCGGGCTCTCTTATGCCCAGCATATTCAGATTAGGTCCGTTTATAACAAGAAGCTTCATTGTCCTTACCTCCCGTATCCAAGCTGCTGCGCTATTTTGGCAGCAGTTTCTTCTATTCCCGTATTCTCAGCCTCAAAGTCGCTCCAGCTCTCATAGGCCGTCTTTCTCTGCCTGAATAAATCCTCTATTCTGTTTGCCGCAGATATGGGTCTTCCGTCCGAGCTTAAATCCTCAAGGCTTCTTTTGATATATACTATTCTGCCGTTTTGCCTCAGCAGATCGAGGTTTTCTTCTCTGGTTACGACTCCGCCGCCTGTTGCGATTACGCAGCCTGTATGCGCGCCCTCTGCCTTTGCAACGGCTGTTTCCACCCTGCGAAAATACTCCTCACCATCGGAGCATATTATATCCTCGGCGCTTCTTCCTGTCTGCTCTATGATTTTGATGTCGCTGTCTGCAAAGCTCTTGCCTGTTATCTCCGCAAGCCTTTCGCCTATTGATGATTTGCCGCAGCCGGGCATACCTATGAGAATTATGTTTTCAACCTGTCTCAAAATCCTCATATATTCGGCCTCTATCATCTCATCGGAAATTTTACTGCCGAGAAACAGCTCGCAGGCTCCTGCGGCCTGCGCTACAAGCATTTTAAGTCCCCCCTCTGCGGGTATTCCCATATTCTCCGCGTCCATAACAAGCCTTGTTTTTATCGGATTGTATATAAGGTCTATAACGCCTCTGCAGCTTTTGAACTCTGTTATATCTATGACTGCTCTGCCGTTATCGGGATACATACCCACCGGCGTCGTATTTATAACGAATTCGGCATCATAATGCCTTGAAATATTTTCGTAATTTTCCTCGCCCTTTCTTGATATCGTTACGACCTCCGCCGCTCCGCTATCCTTCATAAGCTGTCTTACAGTTCCTGAAACTCCGCCGTTTCCCAGTATAATTATCTTGGCCCCCGAAACCTCAAAGCCTGCCGACCTGATGAGGTAATCAAGACCGTAATAATCTGTGTTGTGTCCCGCAAAGCTTCCGTCGGGATTTCTTACTATTGTATTTACACTGCCCGTCTTTTGCGCCGCATCTGACAGGGAGCTGCAGTATTTTATTACATCTTTTTTGTAGGGAATCGTAACATTGAAGCCCTTAAGGGCTGTGTTTTCAAAAAATCCCTTGAGATTTTCGGGCTCAACCTCAAACAGCTCATAGCTGTAGCCTCCGAGGCTTTTGTGTATCTGCGGAGAAAAGCTGTATCCCAAAGTCCTGCCGAGAAGTCCGTAATCAGCCTTGTGATCCTCCTGAAATCTCCGGCTCTGCGCCATTATTTCCTTAAAAATTTCTGCAATATAGCTGTAGGAGTCCTCGTCAGTCTGAGCCTTCAGCGTTTCCAGCTTGCTGTTTTCTCTTGAAGCATCAAGCACCGGTTTACCCATGGTCTGCTTGCAGATCCCTATATTCCTCACCGTCTGCATTCTCTGCTCAAGCAGCTTCGTTATCTGTTTATCTATTGTATCTATTTCTGCTCTGTAATCATCTAATCTCATATTTCAGTCCTCCAAGAAATGCGTCATATATGGCTATGGCAGCAGCGGCTTCAATGCATGGCACCGCTCTTGGCACTATGCACGGATCGTGTCTGCCTCTGACTTTAAGCTTAGTATTCTCAAGTCCCGACATACTGACGCTGTCCTGCTCCTTTGCAATAGACGGCGTAGGCTTCATGGCTACAGAAAACACCACCGGCATTCCCGAGGATATACCGCCCAGTATACCGCCGTGATTGTTTGTCCTGCTTCTTATCACTCCGTCCTCTGCATAGAACGGATCGTTGTTTTCGGAGCCTCTCATGGAGCACACGTCAAATCCGCAGCCGAACTCTATGCCCTTAACTGCCGGAACTGCAAAAACGGCCTGTGAAATTCTGTTTTCAAGACCGTCAAACATAGGATCGCCAATCCCTGCCGGAAGTCCGGTTATCATACATTCAATCCTGCCGCCTACGGAATCACCCTCAGCCTTAACCCTTTGTATAAGCTCTCTCATTTTTGCTCCCGCCTCTTCATCTATAACAGGGAAAGGCTTTCCTGTCCTTTCCAGCTCTTCACTGCCGCCGCAGGAGTTAAATCTTTTGTCCTCAATTCCGCCTATGCTGCTGATGTGCGCTCCTATCTCTATACCTCTGCGGGAAAGAAGCTGTTTGAATATTCCTCCCGCAATACATAAAGGCGCTGTAAGTCTGGCGCTGAAATGACCGCCTCCTGCCGTATCCTCGTAACCGTGGAATTTAGCTCTTGCCGCAAAATCAGCATGGGCAGGTCTTGGTATATCTCTAATCTCGCTGTAATCACCGGACCTCGTATCGGTGTTGTATATAACTGCCGCAAAAGGAGCTCCGCAGGTTACATCACCTGCAAGTCCCGACAGTATTTCAGGTCTGTCCGCTTCTTTTCTCGGTGTTGAATACTCGTTTCTGCCCGGCGCTCTCCTGTCCATAAACTCCTGAAGCTGATCCGGATCTATTTTTTCACCTGCAGGTATGCCGTCTATGCAAACGCCTATACCTCTCGAATGGGACTGTCCGAAAATTGATATTTTTATGTTCTCTCCAAATACTGAAGCCACCTTTAAACTCCTTTCAAAATCAGCATAATACTAATCTATCTCTATTTCTCCGCCAAGAGCGCAGTAATCTCTGTAAAATCCGGGATATGACTTGTTTACGGCCTCTGCTCCTGAAATCGTTATCTCTCCGC
Source organism: uncultured Clostridia bacterium (assembly GCA_934256595.1). GTDB lineage: Bacteria > Bacillota > Clostridia > Peptostreptococcales > Anaerovoracaceae > UMGS973. The sequence continues at coordinate 6,981 of CAKQOW010000004.1, read as the reverse complement.
TGCTGATGCACGCGGCAGTCGCCGCCATCATAGCTATTCTGTGATCGCCAAAGGAGTCTATACTGCCTCCTCTGATGCTGCTGCCGTTTATGACAAGTCCGTCCGAAAGCTCCGCAATATCTGCTCCAAGCTCTGCAAGCACTGCACTTACGGATTTGAGTCTGTCGCTTTCTTTGAGCCTGAGTCTGCCTGCATTCTTTATTACGGTCTGCCCCTCTGCCGATACGGCTGTCGCTGCAATGACCGGAACAAGATCGGGAATTTCAGAAGCGTCTATAACTGCTCCTTTAAGTCCTTTAGGCGCTTCTATGCGCACCGCATTGTCCTCGCAGACAGCCTTGCCGCCCATACTCTCTAAAACATCAAGTATCCTGCGGTCACCCTGCCTTGAGTTCATATCAAGGCCGCTGCAGCATATACTGCCGCCTGTCATTGCGCTCATGCATAACCAGAACGCTGCATTTGACCAGTCACCCTCAATATGATGCTCGCCTGCGAGCCTGTATTTCTGCCCGCCCGGCACATCAAAGCCCTGGTCGTCTGAAACGACCGTAATGCCTGCCGCAGCAAGAGCCTGCAGCGTCAGGTCTATATACGGCGAGGATTCAAGTCTGCCGGTTATATTAATTCTGCTGTCCTCCTCTGCAAGGGGAAGCGCAAACAGAAGTCCCGTGATATACTGGGAAGAAATATTTCCCGGTATTGTATATGAGCCGCCTGTCAGCCGTCCGCTTAAATGCAGCGGGTTTTCTCCCTGCTTTGACATAATGCAGCCCTTTGCCAGCATTTCCTCATATAGCGGTGACAAAGGTCTCTTTGGAAGTCTGCCCTCCATATGAAAATCACACTCAAGCCCCAGCGCCGCCGCTATGGGAAGCAGAAATCTAAGGGTAGAGCCGCTTTCCCCGCAGTAAAGCTGCTTCACCTTATCCTCTGACAGCAGAGCCTCAAGGCACCTCTTTGTGGCCTCTATGTCCTCAGATGTATCACTGCATATAACGGCGCTGTCTGGTTCTGACAGAGCCTGCGCTATCATCATTCTGTGAGCCATTGATTTTGATGCTATGGCTCTTACTGTTCCTGTTTTTGCCGGTTTTTTAATAGTTGCTTTCATACCCTAGTCCTGCAGCGCCATATCAAGCAGACTGCTCATTTCCTCAATAGTTATATTATTTATGATGCATTTGCCGGTATGCTCCGGCAGTATTACGTTTATAGTGTTTCCTCTTACTTTTTTGTCCGAGCATATCATATCCATCAGTTCATCGTGGCTGTAGTCTGCCGAAACCGGAAGTCCCTCAGCCTCGCACGCACTGATAATATCCTCAAGACACTCTTTAGTGCATATGCCTTTTCTGACTGCAGCCTTTGCAATCATAGACATACCCACTGCAACAGCTTCACCGTGCAGCAGCTTAAAGTCAGAAGCTTTTTCGACAGCATGTCCTATTGTATGGCCGAAGTTTAAAAGCTGCCTCTGTCCCGCTTCAAATTCATCGGCCTCAACTACATCTCTTTTAATTTTAACACAGAGCTCTATAATCTCAGCTATATCCCTATCTGACGCCTGTATCATATCAAGCAGCTTCGGCTGCGCTATAACGGCGTACTTGATTATCTCCGCAAAGCCGCTGCCGTATTCTCTCTTCGGCAGGCTGGCTAAAGTATCCGTATCGCATATTACAAGTTCCGGCTGATAAAAGGCTCCTGCAAGGTTCTTGCCTGCAGGCAGATCTATTGCTGTCTTGCCGCCAACAGATGAGTCCACAGCCGCAAGTACGGTTGTGGGAAGCTGAACAAATCTGATGCCTCTAAGGTATACAGACGCTGCGAAGCCTGCCATATCTCCTGTAACTCCGCCTCCCAGCGCTGCAACCACATCTGTCCTGTCAAGCCTGTTTGCTGCAAGGAAATTCAGTATTTCCGCAAAGGTATCTATATTCTTGTTTGCCTCTCCTGCTTCGAATACATGAGTTACGACTCTGTAGCCTGCGGCCTCAAGGCTTGCTCTAAGGGTCTGCATATATAACGGGGCCACATTGCTGTCACTTATTACAGCCGCGCAGTTTCCGCCTGCAGCCTGTTTTATCAGCTCCCCGGACTGCGGGAGCAGCCCGCTACCTATAAGAATATCATATTTTTTTGAAGCGTTTACTGTTACTTTTCTCATTTCCCGTCTGTTTCTTCTTTCTTTTTTCTTCCGTCTTCAAGGAGTCTGTGCATCAGCTCATAATCCTCATCGCAAAGCGCCTGTCTGTATTCCTGCAGATTGCCGATGAAGCAGTCCAGCTCGTTTATGAGGTTGTCACGGTTATCCATAAACAGCTCGGTCCACATATCCTCGTTGAGCCACGCCACTCTTGTCATATCCTTGTAGCTTCCCGCCGAAAATCCCTTGTGGTATCCGGCATTTGGACTTTTGATATATGCATTTGAAACGATGTGCGCCATCTGTGATGTAAATGCAATAAGCCTGTCGTGCTTTTCGGCTGTGGTTACGGATATGCTGCCAAACTCTGCAGGCGCCAGAAGTTCCTTGACTCTGTCCAGAAGCTCAATATCATCAAATCTGCCCGGCACGATTACCATTGGAGCGCCTCTGTAGAGCGCTTCCGTACTGTATTTGTATCCGGAGAAATGTCTGCCTGCCATAGGGTGTCCGCCTACATATGTAAATCCGTATCTGTCTGCAATTCTGAAGCATTTGTCACATACAGCCCGCTTGACGCCGCAGCAGTCTATAACCATAGCGCCGGGATTTATATATTCTCCGTTTTTTTCAAGATATTCTATTGCAGCCTCAGGGTACACCGCAATGAGCAGGAGATCACATTCATGCAGATTCCTGTGTGTAAGCTCCGCCTCTATATCCTCTGCCATTATTGCAAGCTGTGTTATTTTATCATTCTTATCTGTTCCGAGGACTCTCCAGTCTTTTGTTTCTCTGTATGCTTTAACAAAGGAGCCTCCTATGAGTCCAAGTCCTACAACTCCCAGTGTCTTCATTTCAGCGCCTCTCTTACTTTGTTTACTTTTGCGGCTAATGCTGCAAACTGCTCAGGTGTAAGTGACTGCGGACCGTCGCACAGAGCCTCTGCAGGGTTGTTGTGAACCTCAATCATAAGGCCGTCTGCTCCTGCCGCCGCTGCTGCAAGGGCCATAGGCTCAACAAGACCTGCAATTCCTGTTGCATGGCTTGGGTCAACTACAATCGGAAGATGTGTAAGCTTTCTGAGCATAGGCACCGCTGAAAGGTCAAGTGTGTTTCTGGTGTAGGTTTCAAAGGTTCTGATACCTCTCTCACATAGTATAACATTTTCGTTGCCCTCTGACATTATATATTCTGCGCTCATGAGCAATTCTTTTAATGTATTTGCAAGGCCTCTCTTCAAAAGTATAGGCTTGTTGGTCTTGCCCAGCGCCTTGAGCAGCTCGAAGTTCTGCATATTGCGGGCTCCTACCTGTATCACATCGACCCCTTCAAACAGAGGCAGGTGCTTTTCGTTCATTATCTCTGTAACTATAGGCATTCCTGTGTCTTTTTTGGCCTCTAAAAGCAGCTCTATACCCTCTGCTTTCATTCCCTGGAAATCGTAAGGCGATGTTCTCGGCTTGAAAGCTCCGCCTCTCAGAAGTGATGCTCCCGATGCCTTGATGCTGCGCGCAACTTCAAGTATCTGCGCCTCTGACTCTACGGAGCACGGGCCTGCTATGATTGCGAAATTGCCGCCGCCGATTTTAACTCCTGAAATATCTATTACCGAGTTTTCAGGGTGGAATTTACGGTTGGCGCTCTTGAAAGGCTCGCTTATTCTCTTGACGCTTTCGACCATTTCAAGTGACTCGACAAGTTCCTCGTCTATTTTTGTTGTATCTCCCACAAGTCCCAGTACTGTCTGAAATTCTCCCTCTGAAATGTGGACTTTGAGTCCCTGTGACTCAAACCACTCTATAAGTTTATCACGCTGTTTTTTGGTTGTTTCCGCTTTTAATACAGTTATCATTTTATTCCTCCGTAATCAATTTATCTTTTATTCCGTTTACACTGTTTCCGAATAGCTGCCCAGATATTCAAATACATCGCAGGCTTTTTCCAGTTCTTCAAGTATATCTATGAAATCCTTTGCGTATACCGACATTTCGAAGTCGAAATAGAATCTGAATTCGAATTCCTTGTCAGGTATCGGTCTGCTCTCCAGTTTTACAAGGTTGTAGCCTGCATCTGATAATATATTAAGTATGTTGCACAGGCTTCCCGGTGTATGAGGCAGTATTGCCGATATACTTGTTCTGTCCGCTCCCGGATATATCTCCGGATACTTGCTTATGCATATAAATCTTGTATAGTTATTTTCTACGTTTTGTATTGCTGTTTCAAGCTCCTTAAGTCCATAAAGAGCTGCGCATTTTGATGATGATATTGCAGCTATGTCCTTTCTCTCAGACTCTGCAACCATCTTGGCAGCAGCCGCTGTATTACTGCATACCGTAACCTTGACGCCTTTTAGCTGATCAAGAAATTCACTGCACTGGGCAACTGCCTGCTCGTGTGAGAATATCTCCTTTATATCCGATATGTCTGTGCCTGCCTTTGCCACCAGATTGTGATCTATCTTTATTCTGACGCTCTTTACGATATAGAATTTATGGGCTTTCATCAGGTCATATATTCTGTTTACAGAACCGGCTGTACTGTTTTCGACAGGCAGTATACCATAGTCGCAAAGTCCTTTTTCTATTGCTCTGAATACTCCCTCGAAGTTGGAGAAGTACATTATTCCCGGATATTTAAATAATTTCTCCGCAGCTATCTGCGAATAGGCTCCCTCCACGCCCTGACACGCTACACTGGCATGCTGCGGGAATACCTGCTCCGCGTTTTCGGAAGCTTTTCTGATTACCTCTCTAAGCTCGTCTGTTTTATCCGCCAGAGTCTTTGCCGAAAGCTTCCTGTCAAGCTCGTTTCTCTGTCTGTATAATTCCTCAATCTGTCTGTCGATATCCTGTTTCTGTTCATATATGCTCTTCATTTTTTCCTCCGCAATACTCATTTAAAGATTAAAAAAACGGTACCTGCCGATGTGCAAATACCGTAAATATCTGTTGATATAGATGATGCATTATATCACGATTGTTTACAGCAGCACAAATTCCCAGCGCTAAAGTAAAAGCCCTGGTAGCTGAAAAAGAAATATTCTTTTGTCATCATACTGTCTTTAATAACCATGTTCATAATACACCTCAAAATTAAGTATACCTAATTATTGCACTTAAAATGAACTTTGTCAACACGTTATTGTTGATTTTCACAATTTTTTTATATGTTTTTTGTAGATTGAAACCATTTGCATATTGTGCAGAGTACAAAAACACTATAACTTTCCTATCTCCTCTGCAGACAGACCTGTATACTTTGAAATTTCATCAACAGGCTTATTATCCTCTTTCATGGCCCTGGCCATCTCTATCTTCTCTTCCGCTCTGCCCTGCTCAAGCCCTTCCTCTTTTGCTTCAGCAATCATATATTCCAATGTCACGAATTTCTCCCTCCATTCCTTTGTATTGTATTCTTCAACACGTTCATTAATACCTTCAATCAGTTTACCGTCTACCTTGGTCGGGTCATTTATATATGCATAAAATGCCCTCAGCTTCTCCGGCACCTTGTCCGGAGAACATTTTGTGTTCAACAATATTTTACTTGTCCCATCATTAAAATGCAAGTCATTCTTGCGAATATAGCTTTCCACAACATACATTGGCTCATCAAGACTGAAATAGTCAAATGTGCATATAAACACGACATATGTGGTTTTCAGATCCTTGAATTTACTGCCTTTTTCAAGGCAGTCGGTATCCATAAGAACCTGATAATATCTGCTCCTCTTTTCAATATCATGCTTATTGGTTGTCTGCATTTCAATATCAATCCATTCATTTGCGGTTTTTACATATGCATCGAACCTCACTCCTCGCATATCTTTTCCGAAATCAAGGCTTGCCTGCGGTACTACCTCCGGCTCTTTTGCCTTATCAGACAAGGAAATCTCTGCCGCTGCTATTTTCACCTCGCCTATTTCCTCATTAGGAAGTAGCAGCTCCACAATCCCTTTGCAGATTTCAGGATCACTCATTACCATGGCAAATACAAAGTCATTTGTAAACGGTCTGAAATCTTCCTTGTTCTGTGCGCTTTCATTTTGTTTTTTCTTAGTTTGTTTCTTCTTTTTTCGTTTTCTCCTGTTCATTTTTATTTCTCCTCCTTTAGTTTTTAGAAAGCAAAAAACACACAATAAAAAAACCGCTTAAGCTGAAACTTAATTCAGCCTAAACGGCTTATCTGTGCGTCTTTATATTTTTTCTATGCTACCATTTTACTACACCCCGTTTTTACAGTCAATTCCTTTTTTATTTTTTTCTGTAATCTCCTTAATCCATTGATATTTAAACGTTTACAGCGCCTCTCTTGACAAAAAACAAGATTTCAAATCAGAAAAAGTTTTTTATCTTAATCACCTGCAAAAACAGACAATCCACCATAAAGTGAACTGCCTGTTAAACACCTTAATTCAGTTGTTTTAATATTTTAAGATACATACTAAGATATATCCCGTTAAATCTCCTGAGCAATGTACATTATTCAGGTTATTTACTCCAAGTTCTCACTCCATACTTGCACTGTGTAAGAACTGTCTGCCCTACAAGCTTATCTCCCTGATATACCAAAGCCTTTGCCTTGTAGTAATATTTAGTTCCCTTCTTACCTGCAGTATTGATGTATGTATTAGTGTCCTTTGTCTTAACTGCCTTATATTTTGAAGCTTTCTTTGTTGACTTGTAGAACTTATACTTAACCGTATATCCTGCATCTGTCAGCGCAGTTATATCTCCTGATACCACAGCTTTGATGTTCTTCTTTGCTGTCTTTGATGTTCTTACTTTAAGATTAACTTCCTTGATTAAGGTATTTAACTGTTCAGC